>CAMFES010000086.1 GCA_945949525.1 uncultured Veillonellaceae bacterium | reverse complement strand
ATGATGTATAAAAAGCTGGCATTGTTTTCAATACCAGCTTTTTATACATCATCAGATTTAGAAGGAGGCAGGGTATGCAGTTTATTGACAGAATTACTATCAAGGTTACGGCAGGCACAGGCGGCCACGGCAAGTCCGCCTTCCGCCGCGAGAAGTTTGTCGCCAAGGGCGGTCCCTCCGGCGGTGACGGCGGCCGGGGCGGCGACGTGATTTTCCGGGTGGACAACAACATGAACACGCTGCTGGATTTTCGCTATCATCGCAAGTTTACAGCCAAGAACGGCGAAAATGGAGATATAAAGAATCAGTACGGCCATAACGCGCCTCCTTGCATTGTGAAGGTTCCCCAGGGAACCCTGGTCAAGGATGCGGATACCGGCGAAATCCTGGCTGACCTGACGGAGCTGGGACAGGAGGCGGTGATTGCCAAGGGGGGCCGGGGAGGCCGGGGCAACGCCAAATTTGCCAACAGTGCCAACCGTGCCCCGACCTTTGCTGAGTTCGGCGAGCCGGGGGAGGTAAAAAATCTTTTGCTGGAGCTGAAGCTTTTGGCTGATGTGGGGCTGGTGGGCTATCCAAGCGTAGGTAAGTCCAGCCTGGTGTCTAAGGTTTCTGCGGCACGGCCTGAGATTGCCGAGTATCACTTCACCACCATCACTCCTGTGCTGGGAGTGGTGAACGTAGGTGAGCTGGGGGATGAGAAGACCTTCGTCATGGCTGATATCCCCGGCCTGATTGACGGTGCCTCCGAGGGCGTGGGCCTGGGGCATGATTTCCTGCGCCATGTGGAGCGCACCAAGATCATCGTGCATATTGTGGACGCTTCCGGCATTGAGGGCAGGGACCCGGTGGAGGATTACTACAAGATAAACAAGGAGCTGAAGCTGTACAGCGAGAAGATTGCCCGCCGCACCCAGATTCTGGCTGCCAACAAGATGGATTTGCCGGGGGCGGAGGAGAATCTTCTGCGCCTGCGGGAACTGGCGGAAAAGGAAGGCATTCAGCTTTTCCCTATCTGCGCGGCAACAGGACAGGGCCTGAAGGATTTAATCAATGCGGTGGCCAAGGCCCTTGACGAGTACGTGGAGGAGCCTGATGCTGAGGAGGGCGAAAAGATCTATGAGGCACAGGCGGAGGACCCGGACAAAATCACCATCAGCAGGAATATTTCCGGCGAGTTCGTAGTCAGCGGCAAGTCCCTGGAAAAGCTGGTTGCCATGACCAATTTCGGCAACGATGAGGCCCTGCGCCGCTTCCAGTACATCTGGCGCATCAAGGGCATCGACAAGAAGCTGCAGGAACGGGGCATCAAGGAAGGTGAAACCGTCCACATCGGCGATATGGAATTTGAGTACAGAGAGTGAGGATAAACATTGATAAAGAATACTTTGACCGGCAAACAGAAGCGTTTTCTGCGCTCTATGGGCATGACGATTGACCCTGTTGTCAACATGGGCAAGGAGGGGGTTACCCCCACTGTGGTACAGGCCGCCCAGGAGGCAATCAAGAAGCGCGAGCTTATCAAGGTGCGGGTGCTGCAGAACTGCTTTGAGGAGCCAAAGGATGCCATTACGACACTGGCAGAGCGGTGCAATGCGGACCTGGTGCAGGTAATTGGCCGCAACGGTCTTCTGTTCCGCCGCAATTTTGACAAGCCGAAAATCGAGCTGCCGAAATAATTTTTGCAAGCAAACCGGCATGTAAATACAGACTACCAGGACATGTAAGATAGGAAAGACAGGATGTTGTACATTCATGAAAGGATGATTTGCCATGAATACTCGTGAACAGATAAAGGATGCCAAGCGTATAGTCGTCAAGGTCGGAACCAGCACCCTTCTGTACCCCAATGGCAAAATCAACCTGTACAGGATTGAGCATCTGGCAAGGGAGCTTTCGGATCTGGCCAGCCAGGGCCGGGAGATTATCCTTGTGACCTCCGGTGCCATCGGGGCAGGCATGGTGCGCATGGGTCTGTCGGAGCGGCCGGACAGCATGCAGGAAAAGCAGGCGCTGGCCTCTGTGGGGCAGGTGCTTCTGATGCATCTCTATGACAAGTTTTTTACGGAGTATGGCCAGGTGGCGGGGCAGGTGCTGCTGACCAAGGAAAACTTTGCCAATCACAACCAGTATATCAACGCCAGAAATACCCTGATGACCATGCTGAAAAACGGCATTATTCCTGTTATCAACGAAAATGATGCCGTTACAGTGGCAGAGGTAAAAATCGGTGATAATGACACCCTGTCCGCCACCGTGGCCGCCATCGTGGATGCCGATGTGCTGATTATCCTGTCGGATATTGACGGCGTATATGATGCCAATCCCCAGACACATCCTGAAGCGAAGCTGCTTTCCGAGATTGCGGAGATAACCTCATCGGTGGAGGCAATGGCCGGTGGTGCAGGTTCCTCTGTGGGAACTGGCGGCATGGCCACCAAGATTGAGGCGGCGAAGATTGCCACTGCAGCCGGTGTCACCATGTTTATCGCCTCCGGCGGCGAAAATGGCATGATAAGCCGCATCCTTGATGGCGAGGATGTGGGTACGGTCTTTCCACCAAAGGATGCCCATCTCAGGGCAAGAAAGGGCTGGCTGGCCTTTGGCAAGCGCATTTCCGGCATTCTGGTGGTGGACGAGGGCTGCGTCAGGGCTTTGAAGAGGGGCTCCAGCCTGCTGGCTGCCGGTATTCTTGCCACCGAGGGCAGATACAGCGCCGGCAGTACGGTGCGTGTGCTGACAGCTGATTATCAGGAGATAGCCAGGGGAACCATAGCCTATGATGCTGCCACGGTGGAAAAGCTTAAGGGCAGGAAGACCAGTGATTTTACGGACATCATCAGCGGAGAAATTCATGACGAGGTAATTCACCGTGATAACATGGTTCTTATGATATAATGTGTATGGGACAGGCTGATGAGCAGAGGGGCTGCCGTGGCAGCCAATGCATTTTTGGAGGGAAAAGTATGGCTTTACAGGAAAAGATTGTCGGTCAGGCGCAGGAGGCAAAAAATGCGGCCGGTAAGATGAATGCACTCTCGACAATTACGAAAAATAATGCCCTGCTGGCTATGGCGCACGCTTTGGAGCAGAGGTGCAGTGCCATTTTGGAGGCAAATGCCGTGGATTTGGAGGAGGCTCGCAAAAAAGGCATAAAGCGGTCTTTTTTGGACAGGCTGATGCTGGATGAAAGCCGGGTGGCCGGTATGGCCGACGGTCTTCGTCAGGCTGCAGCCCTGCCGGATCCTATCTGGGAGGAGGATTACGCCAATGTCCGTCCTAACGGGCTGGAAATCAGCCGTGTCAGGGTGCCTCTCGGCGTTGTGGGCATGATTTATGAGGCCCGTCCAAATGTGACGGCCGATGCCATTGGCCTTTGCCTGAAGTCCGGCAACGCTGTTATCCTGCGGGGAGGCTCCGAGGCGATTATCTCCAACAAGGCCATTGCAGGTATCATGGCAGAGGCGGCATATCACGCCGGCATACCGGAGGGCGCTATTCAGCTGGTGGAGCAGACGGACAGGGAGGCAGTGGATGTGATGCTGCAGCTGCGGGATTACATAGATGTAATCATTCCGCGGGGCGGTGCAGGGCTTATCAACAAGGTTGTATCCGACAGCAAGGTGCCTGTGATTGAAACCGGCACCGGCGTCTGCCATACCTTTGTGGATGCCTCGGCAAACCTGGATATGGCCCTGAAAATTGCCGTCAATGCCAAGACCTCCAGGCCTGCTGTCTGCAACGCCATGGAAACCCTGCTGGTGCATGAGGCCGCTGCAGCTGACTTCCTGCCTATGCTGGTACAGGCCATGTCCGAGAAAAACTGCGAGCTTCGGGGCTGTCCGAGATGCCGCGAGCTGGTAGTGGGCATGGCCGAGGCCACGGAGGAGGACTGGGCCGCAGAGTATGATGACCTGATTTTGTCTGTCAAGGTTGTGGACGATATTCAGGAAGCTATTGCGCATATCAACAGGTACAACACGGGGCATTCCGAAACTATCGTGACGGAGAGCCTGGCCAATGCGCGGCTGTTCCAGCGCTGTATTGACGCGGCCGCTGTGTATGTCAATGCTTCCACCCGCTTTTCTGATGGCTGTGAGTTTGGCTTTGGAGCGGAAATCGGCATCAGCACCCAAAAGCTGCACGCCAGGGGGCCTATGGGCCTGACAGCGCTGACCAGCACTAAATATCTGGTGATGGGCGATGGGCAGGTGCGCTAAGCTGCAGGGCTGCCTGCGCACGCTGCGCCAGTATTGGCGGACGGAAAAGGGACATCACGATATCTGTGATTATCTGCGGGCAGCTGCTATAATTTTTTGCGTCATGGCTGCTGCCCTGCTGGTATGGCAGCTTGCGTCCCTGGGGAATTAGGCTTTCACAAATAAGTTCAGGAGGAGATGGCAGTGAAAAAGAGGGTAGGTATTTTTGGCGGCACCTTTGATCCTATCCATCTGGGGCATTTAATCGTGGCGGAAACCCTGATGGATGAGTTTTTACTTGACAGGGTGGTCTTTATTCCCGCTGCTGTGCCGCCCCACAAGCTGGGGCAGGAAATTTCCGATGCCAGGCACCGGTATATGATGACCATGCTGGCCATCTGCTCGAATCCCCGGTTTCAGGCCTCGGATATGGAGATGAGGCGTACCGGGCCATCCTACAGCCGTGACACGCTGGCAGAGCTTATCAGGGAGCATGGCGGGGAAACGGAGTTTTACTTTATCGTGGGAGCGGATTCCGTGGCCAGCCTGCACACCTGGAACAGAATCGAGGAGCTTTTGTCCATGTGCCACTTTATTGGTGCGTCCCGGCCCGGGTGTATGCCTGACATGGAGGAAATCCGCCGTCGCTTCGGCCCGCTGGCAGAGAAGATTCACTGCCTGGAAACGCCGGAGCTGGAGATATCCTCCACGGACATCAGAGAAAGGATACGGCAGGGCAAGACCGTCCGTTATATTGTTCCGGAGGCTGTGGAACAATATATTTACAAGGAAAGATTGTATTTATAAATGTTTAGTTGTGTGTTATAATGGCAATATTGGGAAGGTTTTGAGTATGACTTATGAGGAAATGCAGGCAAAGCTGAAAAGCCGCCTGAAGCCGGAGCGCTACGCCCATTCCCTGGGGGTGGCGGAAACGGCGGCCTTTCTGGCAGGACGTTTTCAGGTGGATGAGGAGAAGGCGCGGATAGCAGGGCTTCTCCATGACTGCGCCCGCCAGTATCCCAATGAGCAGCTGCCGGAGGAGGCCGCAAAGCGGGGGATTGCCATCGGAACGGTGGAAAGGGCCATGCCGCTTCTGCTGCACGCCTATATCGGGGCGGAGCTGGTCAGGGAGGAATACGGCATAGATGATGAGGAGATATCCCAGGCTATTTACCGGCATACGGTGGGCGGCCACAATATGACAGACCTGGACAAGATTATCTATTTTGCGGATATGATTGAGCCGGGCAGGAAATATCCGGAGGTGGAGGAGCTGCGCAGGCTGTCCAGGGAGGCCTCTCTTGACGAGATGGTGCTGGAGGGACTTAGCCAGTCCATCATCTTTGTTACAGCCAGGGGGCATCTGCTGCATCCTGATACTATAGCGGCCAGAAATGATATACTGTTGAAAAATTCTGTTGAAGATTTGGGTTGATGCCTATGGAGAGCCAGACAAAACTGAATGTGCAGCGCAAGCGGAAAATCTTGCGCAAAAAACGCCGGATTAAGTTTTTCCGGGTGCTTGTCTTTCTGATTCTTCTGGCTGGTGCGCTGACGGCGGCAGGCTGGGTGTCGACCAGGCTTTACAGCTGGGCCAGTCAGACCTGTGCCGTTTATGCTGAAATCTACGATGGCTACAAACAGCGGCGGGCGCTGCGGGCGGCCAGTTTTGATCCGCGCTTTGACGGTTATACCAACATCCTGTTTGTGGGACTGGACACAGGCCGGGAGGATTCAGGCCAGCAGGCAGACAATCTGTTTCTGGTGAGCCTCCGTCATGAGGACGGCGCAGTCCGCATTATCAACATTCCCCGCTATACCCTGACGCAGATTCCCGGAATTCCCCAGGCAGAGCGTATCAACAATGCGTATCATTACGGAGGAATTCCGCTGCTGGAGCAAAGTGTTTCCGGCCTTCTGGGGGTGACGATACATCATTATGTGGTCCTGGACATAGAAGCCCTTAAAGAAGTGGTGGATGTGGTGGGCGGCATTGATGTTTACGTGGAAACGCCTATGGACTATGAGGATCCGGAGGGGGATTTGTACATTCATATCCCAAAGGGATATCAGCACATGGATGGGGATACGGCACAGAAATACCTGCGGTTTGCCAGTGATGAGCTGGGGGCCTACGGACGGGCTAAAAGACAGCAGTCCTTTGTCAAGGCAGTCTATGACCGGATGCTGCAGCCGGATATGGTCACCAAGCTGCCCCTGCTGGCCGATGTGTGGCAACGCAGGGTAAGCACCACCATAGAGGCCTTTGATTCAGCCCACTTTACCAATCTTGTGCGCAAGCTGTCCGGCACCCGGCCGGAGATGATTCTTCTGCCAGGAGGCTGGGATCAGAATGGCTCATGGGTATGTGACTGGGAAGCTGCCGGAGCGAAAATGGCAGAGCTGTTTCCGGCAGAGCCTGAGCCGGAGGAGGACAAAGGATTTTTTGGAATTTTTTAAGGAGGAAAGGTATGATAAAGACATCTCTCGAATTGGCAAAGCTGATTGCAGACGCGGCTTCGGATAAGAAAGCCCGCGATATTGTACTGATGAATATGGAAGGCCTGACGCCTGCTACGGATTATTTTGTGGTATGCTCTGCCGGCAGTACCACCCAGGTGCGTGCCATCGCTGACAGCATTGAGGATAAGCTGCAGGAGGAGGAAGGCATAGAGTTTCTGCACAAGGAAGGCTACCGCGAGGGCGAGTGGGTTCTGATGGATTATGGTGACTGCGTAGCGCATATTTTCCTGCAGGACAGCCGTGAATATTACTCACTGGAAACTCTGTGGGGCGATGCAGAGCTTACTGCCTACGAGGATTGACCATGGCTGGAATAAACAATTCATTTAGAAGCGGACGCCGGAGGGAGAGCCGTTCACCGCGCCCGGAGAGGCCGCGGCTGAAATACGGGCCGAGTACGGTAGCTGTGCTGAAGGTGGTGCGCCAGTCCGAGATGGGCGCATTTCTGGATGCGGAAACAGGCAATACCAATGATGATATCCTGCTGCACAGGACGCAGCAGACGGGAGAGGTACAAATCGGGGATGAGGTAAAGGTGTTCCTTTACCTGGATCCGAAGCACAGGCTGACGGCCAGCATGCGGGTGCCGAAGCTGAAGGAAGGCCAGATTGCCAGAATGAGGGTAATCAATGTCAGCAAGGATGGTGCATTTCTTGATGTAGGTGCCGAGCGGGGCATCTTCATGCCTTATGCCGGTATGCGGGGCAAGC
>CAMFES010000085.1 GCA_945949525.1 uncultured Veillonellaceae bacterium | reverse complement strand
ATAAAAAGGTCTGACCGTAAGACTATACACAACAATGTAAAAAAGTAACCGCCCATGGGATATTTGCTATTATTGACCTGACAGCTCCCCTGCACTAATCTCTAAAACTTTAATATTTCCTCGAAGTAACATTCAAGCACTACGACAAACTGAAATCTGAAATTTCTATGGAACGTCATCAATACTGATGGTATAATAGTCTTAGTTGATTAAGGTCAGTATGCACTGTGGTGTGTGATAGACAAGGCAGGTGTTGATGATGCTGGTACGTGAACGGATTGAAGAACAGGAATATCTGCTGCTGTCGCCTGTGGCGGCGAAGAGCAGGGAGGCGATCAGGGACAGGCAGCAGGAGGAGTGCATATTTCGCAGCAAGTTTCAGCGTGACAGGGACAGGATAATTCATTCCAAGGCCTTTCGCCGCCTGAAGCACAAGACCCAGGTATTTATCATATCCGGTGACCATTACCGCACCCGCATGACCCACAGCCTTGAGGTATCCCAGATTGGCAGGACCATAGCCAGGAGCCTGCGGCTGAATGAGGATTTGACCGAGGCCATAGCCATGGGGCATGATGTGGGGCATACTCCCTTCGGACATTCCGGCGAGGCGGCACTGAACAGGCTGACGGGTCACTTTGCCCACAATGAGCAGAGCCTGCGGGTTTTGCAGAAGCTGGAAAAAGGCGGCAGGGGACTGAATCTTACGCGGGAGGTGCAGGACGGGATTTTGCATCACAGCGGCAATACAAGGCCATTTACCCTGGAGGGGCGCATCGTGCATTGGGCTGACAGGATTGCCTATCTGTGTCACGATTTTGATGACAGCATGCGTGCCAACATTCTGACTGCGGATGATTTGCCGGAGGTGGTGAGGGAGCGCATCGGTACGGTGACCTCCCACATGATTACGGCGATGGTTTCGGATGTGATTTGTCAGTCGGAAAAGGCCGGGGACATTGTCTTTTCCGAGCCTATGGAGGAAGCCATGGCTGTCTTTCGCAAATTTATGTTTGAAAATATTTACCATTCTGAGCTGCTGGCAAAGGAACGCAGTCAGGGCGTCTTCGTGGTGGAGCAGCTATACAGATTTTTTATGGAGAACAGCGGCAGGCTGCCGGAGGAATTCAGGCAGCGCCAGCATGAATGCAGCCTGCAGCAGACTGTGGTGGATTATGTGGCAGGGCTGACAGACAGCTATGCGGTGCAGCTTTTTAACGAGATATTTATTCCGCCGGTGGGTGTAATGGTGCGGTAGTCTATTTTCTGGATATTTCCATGGCATTTGCAGGGCGTTGGACAGGTGGTGTTGATGTTGGTGCGTGATTTGGTAAAGGGACGTGCAGACAGTGTGCATGTGATGATGACAGCCTATAACGGGGCTGTCATTTTGCTGTTGGCGCTTTTTATGGGGGTTACCCAGCAGAAAATTAGTGCCGGCATGGGGGCAAGGGATTTCCTCTACAAGCTTTCCATGCTGCCCATGCCGGCAGAGGAAATGCTTTTAGGAACGGTTTGCTCCTTTACGGTAGTTGCCTGCTGCGGATATATTTACAGCAATGTGCGGCGGCTGCCCCAGCTGTTTCGCTATTGTGCATTTTTTGTTGAGCTTGCGGCCTGTATTTTTTTGCTGCACAGCACAAATCTTCTTTACGACGGTGTGGTGCTTCTGCTGCTGGCGGATTTTATGTATTGCTATCAGGGGGAGAAGCAGCTGAAAATCATGCTTTTGCTGATGGCGGTGGTCTATGGTGTCATTATTTACAGTGCCTCCATGCTGAGGATGGATATCATTTCCTTTGATGTGTATCTGGACTATTATAGCTCCGGCGTGCAGGGGATTTTGCTGGCGGTGAAGAACCTTATCAGCTATGGGAATATCATGCTTTTTGTGGTGTACATGGTGGTGCTGCTGCAGGAAAAGAACAGGGAAAATGCCGAGATTGCGGATTTGAATTATCGCATGATTATGACCAATGAAATGCTGAACGAAAGCAATAACAGGCTGAATGAGTCCAATGCGGAGCTGAACCTTGCCAACAAGAAGCTCCGCGAGTACGCCATGACTATCGCCAGCCTGACGGAAATCAAGGAGCGAAACCGCCTGGCCAGGGAGATTCACGATACCCTGGGACACGCCCTGACGGGGATAGTGGCGGGGCTGGATGCCTGCATGGTGACGCTGGATTACGCTCCGGAGGTCACCAGGAAGCAGCTGGAAAAAATCAAGGCAGCCGCCCAGCGCGGCATTACGGATGTGCGGCGCAGCATGCACATGCTGCGGCCGGATGATTTGGAAAAGCTGGTTTTCCGTGATGCCCTGCGAAAGCTGGTGGGGGACTTTTCAGATGCCAGCGGCGTGGAGGTGTCCCTGCAGTTTGACAGCTTTCCGGAAAATCTCAGGCAGGATCAGACCGATGTGCTGTACCGCATCGTGCAGGAAGGCCTGACCAATGCCAGCCGTCACGGCCATGCCAGCCAGGTGAAGATATTTATGCTGGGGGCAGGGGATATGCTGAATATTATCATCTCTGACAATGGCACCGGCTGTCCTGAAATAAAGAAGGGCTTCGGGCTGCATCACATGGCAGAGAGGGTGGAGTTGCTGGGCGGCACGTTGGAATATTGGAGCGAAAAGGGCTTTGTGCTGGAGGTAAATCTGCCCCTCAATATGCAGGGGTAAAACATGCAGGAAGGGATGAGGACAGCGTGATAAGGGTGATGATAGCAGATGACCAGGAGCTTATTCGGGAAAGCCTGCAGATTGTGCTGGATATCAACGAGGACATGCAGGTGACGGGGGTGGCGCAGAACGGAGCCGAGCTTCTGGAGCTTTTGGAAAAGCAGGCGGCGGATGTCATTCTCATGGATGTGCGCATGCCGAAGATGGATGGCGTGCAGGCCACCAAGGCCGTGAAGAAAAAGTATCCTGCCACGAAGATTATTATCCTGACTACCTTTGATGACGATGAGTATGTGCTGAACGGCTTGAAATATGGCGCCAGCGGCTATCTGTTGAAGGGCATTTCCGTGCCGGAGCTGTCGGCGGCCATCCGCAAGGTGGCGGAGGGCGGTGCTATGCTGAACACGGATATTGTGACCAAGGTGGTGAAGCTGTTCAGCCAGATAACGGCTACCAACAGGATTATTGAAGGCTGGGGCGGTGAGCCTGTAAGCGCGGCAGAAAAGGAGGAACGGCAAGGTGGCTTTGCCATTCAGGTGGATATGTGCGGCGTGAAGGAGCTTACTAGAACGGAGAGGAATATTGTGCGGCTGGTGGGACATGGCATGTCCAACAGGGAAATAGCGGAGCGGCTGAATTTTTCCGAGGGGACGGTGCGAAACAGCCTCAGCATTGCCCTGGGCAAGCTGGCCCTGCGGGACAGGACCCAGATGGCTATCTGGGCAGTGCAGACAGGCATGGCACAGCAGCCACTGGAATAGCAGGGGCGCGGTCTGCCCGTCTGTCAGCCGATGGCTCAAGGTGAGGGCGCTAGGCATATCAGGCAGGCAAAAATGACATTTGTCATGTAAAAAATTGATGATAAAAATCAGGTTAAATCTCCCCCGAAAATCCGTAAAATGATAACTGTAAATTAAAAGATAGTTTCAAGCGTATCGGGGGAGGTTTTTAGTATGAAGGACATCAGGCTGGACAGTCCTTTACAGGGGGAGCTGATTGCTCTGCAGGAGGTCAATGACCCTGTGTTTTCCGGGGGCATTATGGGGCGCGGCGGCGCGGTGAAAAACCCGTCAGGCAGGGTAACAGCGCCTTTTGATGGCGAGGTTACATCTGTCTTTGACACGAAGCATGCCATTGGCTTGCTTTCTCATGACGGGGTTGAGCTTTTAATCCATGTGGGGCTGGATACCGTCAATCTGAAGGGCAGGTATTTTACCGCCCATGTTGAGGCCGGTGATCAGGTGAAAAAGGGCGACCTGCTGCTGGAGTTTGACGAGGCAGGTATCAGGCAGGAAGGCTATGATACCACCACGCCTGTAGTTGTTGCCAATGCAGATGAGTTTGGCAAAATTACCTTGACGCTGAATGGAAAGCAGGTTTCTTCAGTCAATGAGGCAGCCGGTGAGGCCGTAAAACCGGCAGAGAGAATGGGGGATACCAAGATGGAAAGCCGTGAGGAGAGAGTTGCTGCCCGGATTGCAGAGTGTGTGGGCGGCATGGCCAATATTCGCTCCGCGGAGCATTGTGCTACGCGCCTGCGCCTTATTTTAAATGACAAATCCAAGATTGATGAAAAGGCCATTGAGGCCATTGACGGCGTCAAGGGGCAGTTTTTTGCGGCGGCTCAGTATCAGATTATTCTGGGAACCGGCTTCGTGGACAAGGTATATGAGGCACTGGTGCATCAGAATACTTCCCTGGCTGGTGGCAGCAACAAGGAGGCTGCCTATGACGAGATGACTATTGCCCAGAAAATCTCCCGTACCTTTGGTGATGTTTTTGTGCCGATTATTCCTGTGCTGGTGGCGACAGGACTGTTCATGGGTCTTCGGGGCATGACATTGAGCCTGGGCATGGAGTTCAGCGAGAATTTCCTGCGCATGAGCCAGATTTTGACGGATACGGCCTTTGCCTTCCTGCCGGCCCTGGTATGCTGGTCCACCATGAAAAAATTCGGCGGCACGCCTGTTATCGGCATTGTGCTGGGCCTGATGCTGGTGGCACCGCAGCTGCCAAATGCCTATGCCATCGCCGGTGGCGAGGCCCAGCCTATCATGATGGACGTGCTGGGCATCAACGTGCCTGTGGTGGGCTATCAAGGCTCCGTACTTCCTGCCCTCGTGCTGGGTATTTTTGCCGCCAACATGCAGAAGCTCTGCAAGAGATTCGTGCCGGATGTGGTGGATTTGATTGTCACTCCTTTTGTTACCCTGCTGGTTTCCATGCTACTGGGACTTTTGGTGGTGGGGCCTATCATGCACACCGTTGAGGCGGCAGTATTCGGGGCAGTGCGTGCTTTTCTGGAGATGCCTTTCGGCATTGGCGGCTTTATCGTGGGCGGCGTGCATCAGGTAATCGTAGTCAGCGGCGTGCATCATGTGTTCAATGCCCTGGAGGTGCAGCTTTTGGCAGCTACCGGCCGTGATGCCTTCAATGCTATTATTACCGGTGCCATCGTGGCTCAGGGCGGTGCCGCAGTGGCAGTTGCCGTGAAGACAAAGGATGTGAAGAAGCGCGCCTTGTACATTTCTTCTGTAATCCCTGCTTTCCTGGGCATTACGGAGCCGGCTATTTTCGGTATCAACCTGCGCTTTATGAAGCCTTTCCTCTATGCACTGGTGGGCGGTGCTTTTGCCGGAGGACTTGCCAGCTTTATGCACCTGGCCGGTACCGGCATGGGCATTACGGTGCTGCCGGGAACGTTGCTTTATCTTGACAATCTGCTGCCTTACCTGATGGTAAATCTGACAGGCTTCGGCATTGCCTTCGGACTGACTTTTATGCTGTTTACGCCGGAGGAATAATTGAAGACGGGCGGTGTGATGTTCATACCGCCTTTTGATCTTAAATAATTTTCCATATCTGGCAGGAAGGGTGCATTGGCATGAGATGTATAGATAAAAATCGCATTGAGGAAAAGCTGCGGCAGGGCTATCCCCTGTCCGGCAGGTGGCACAACGGATTTCATCTGGAAATGCCCTTTGGGCTGATTAATGACCCCAACGGGCTGGCTTTTTTCGACGGCTGGTATCACATTTTCTTTCAGTGGAATCCACTGGGCTGTGAGCATAAAAATAAATGCTGGGCGTATACAAAAACAGAGGATTTTGTGCATTACAGCCGTCCGAAGCTGGCCATGCAGCCTACGGATATTCATGACAAGGATGGCTGTTATTCCGGCTGCGGCTTTGAGGAAAATGGCAGCGTCAGGGTGCTTTATACCTGTAATTCAAAGGATGAGGCCGGAGTGCGCACCCCGGCCCAGAGGCTGGGTACCCTGCAGGCTGATGGCACCATACGCAAGGATGAGATTGTTGTGGGCAAAGAGGCGGATGGCTATACGGCGCATTTTCGTGACCCCTATGTTTTTAAGCGCGACGGCAGGCTGTATTTTGTGCTGGGGGCACAGAATGAAGACCAGCGGGGCAGGGCTGTAGTTTATGAAAGTGATGGCAGCAGTGATTGGGAGTTTTTGGGAGAAATACGTACGGAATATACGGATTTTGGCTACATGTGGGAGTGTCCGAATCTCTTGCAGTTTGCAACGGGTGATGTGCTTTTATTTTGCCCTCAGGGATTGAAGCCGGAGGAATATGCTTTCCAGAACCGCTATCAAAGCGGCTATGTGGCAGGGCAGCTGGATTTGGACGGCATGGTGATGCGGCACGGGACTTTTCAGGAGCTGGACAGGGGCTTTGATTTTTATGCGCCGCAGGTCGTGGAACAGGATGGACGTCATATCCTGTTTGGCTGGATGGGCATGCCGGAGGAGGCGGCGTTATATCCTTCTGGGGAGGATGGTTGGATTTACAATCTGACCGTGCCGCGGGAGCTGGTGCTGAAGGATGGCAGGCTCCTTCAGCAGCCGGTGCGGGAACTGCAGGCCCTGCGCAGGCCTGGCTCGGAACGGCAGATACAGAAAAAAGGTGTGTATGAGTATCAGGCGCTGCTGTCACCGGCCAGCGAGGTACACATCGCCATTCGCCCCGGCAGGGCGGTCAATGTGGAGCTGGCCCTGGTCTACGGTGAGGAACAGCTGGGATTTTATTATGACCGGCGCAGGGGCCTGATGACTATTGACCGCACCGGCATGAAGCTGGGCGGTCGTGGCAAGCGAAGCTTCAAGCTGGCAGCAGACAGCCTTGACATGCATGTGCTGATAGACAGGTCGGCAGTGGAGGTATTCTTCCAGCAGGGGGCGGAGGCCGCGGCGGTTGCTGTATTCCCGGAGCAGGAGGTGGCACCGCAGCTCTTTATCAGTGGTGATGCCGTGCTGGAGGCACTGGATGGGAAGATATGGGAGCTTGAAGCCTACAGGTATATATAACAAATGGCGGGATTGCTGTCGTGGCAATCCCGCTTTTTGATTTACAAAAAAGATTTTATGGCTGGCAGAATTTGCTTAGAAGCTCAAAGCTCAGCTTGGGGTATTTTGACCTGGCACTGATGCCTATGAGAAGGACACCCTGAGAGGAGGGGACGGACAGGGCGTAGGCAGAGGTGTTTTCGTGAGCCGGGGGTGAGGTGCTGTCTGTCAGCTGGTTTAGATTTTGCAGGGCATTCAGCTGGATGTATTTTTCCATATCCTCCGGTGGAATCACGAAAATATCAGGCTCGTTGCCATCAAGAAAGCCCTTTGCCAGCCACTCACCGTAATCGTCTTTGCTGACGGAGCTTTCTAGTTCCAGGGCGGCGCTGGGATGTTCCTGCCGGAATTCGTTTATCGGCGAGATATCTATGGCACAGCCTGCGTACATGCCGACAGTGATTGTCTGCTGGTATCCCCGGGGGATGTAGTAAACAGCCGCTAGTAGCAGAAAGAATATGCTCAGGAAAATAATAAGCTTTTTTTGCATGATTATCACCAATCCTTGGAGTTTATTGATGTTATTTTAGCATATAAGGGCTGACAGGTAAAAATTTCAGTTTGTCGTAGTGGTTGTTTGTCGCTTCGTGCATATACTGATGGTATAG
>CAMFES010000084.1 GCA_945949525.1 uncultured Veillonellaceae bacterium | reverse complement strand
CGCTGGATGCTTCGGGCCACTATATCAAGCTGTACAGCGACCTGAAGCCCCTGACAGGGCAGGAGCTGAACCCCACAGCCCCGAAGCCGACCACGGAGTTTGAATCCATGGCCTATGCGCCTCTTTATCCGGTTTTTTCCTGGGTGCCGGTGACGGATGGAAAATATTACGATGTGCGGGTGTACCGGGATGACCCACAGGCGGGCAAGCCGGAGCTGATACGGGAGCTTTCCACCGAGGGCTCCGTGCTGTATGAGGATGCAGGCTACACCTGGCCGGGCCGGTATTTCTGGCAGGTGAGAAGCCGCAACGAGGCCGGTACCAGGGTCAGCGACTGGTCCGCTCCCAGCTATTATCAGGTGGAGGGCACCGTCAAGGTAGCGGCCATAGGGGACAGCATCACCCACGGCGGCGGCGCCGTATCCACGCCGCCTGGCTATGTCATGTACAACTGGGAAACCTACTCCCAGGTGCCTGTCAAGAACCTGGGCTACAGCGGCGATACCGTAGCGGCCATGGAGGCGCGTTTTGACAGTGATGTACTGCCCTTCAAGCCAAAGATACTGGTGATTATGGGCGGCGTCAACGATTTCCGCTCCGGCGCCCTGGCCAGCGACATCATTCCCTACCTGAAGCGCATGGGGGAAAAGTGCCGCGCCCACGGCATTATTCCGGTATATGCCACGGCGACGCCAATCAATCCCCACTTTATTGCCAACTGGTCCTATATCACTGCCCCGGCTCCTGACTGGAAGGCCGAGCAGGTGAAGCTGAACAAGTGGATTATGGAGCAGCAGTATGCGGTGGATGTGGCCCAGGGCATGACGGACTGCTACGGCCTGCTGATGGATGAGGCCACCACTGACGGCCTGCATCCGGATGTGCTGGGCAAAAAGCAGATAGGTGAGGCCATCAGCGATTATCTGCTCAAGACCTTTCCCGGCAAAAATCTGCTGGCAAAATAGATAAAAGCTATCGAACCATAAATACAGATGATACTGTTGCAATAAAAGCTCTGTCTGAAGGTGCCGGATGCGCCTTCGGACAGAGCTTTACTTTTGCTTATTGGGCTTATTTTTGTTATTTTGCTTATGGCATGGGATATTATTGGGATATTATATCGGGATATTATTTAGATATAATCGGGATATTATTCCCCCTGGCGGATAGGCAGTGCCAGATACTCCGGTTCTGCGGCTGTGATTGTACAGCGGGCGGCGGTAATATCCGTCAGTGCCTCTTTGATTTTCTCCACATCCTGAGGCTCAGCCAGCAGCTTGACTGTCACCTTGTCCAGATAATCCGCCTCGCGGGTGCGGATGCCCTGGGTGCGAATCCAGTTCTCCACCGTTCCCAGCAGGGTGTACTCTATTTCAGCCGATACCTGGCAGAAGGGCTTTATCTCCACCTGGGGGGTGGCCTCAAGGCCAAGGGAGGCCGTGTGATTGTAGGCTCTTATCAGGCCGCCGGCTCCCAGCTTGATGCCGCCAAAATATCTGGTGACCACCACCACCACGTTTGTCAGGCCGTGCTGCTTGATGGCCTCCAGAATAGGATTGCCGGCGGTTCCCCCCGGCTCGCCGTCATCGTTGGATTTTTGCTGGCTGCCATCCGCCCCCAGTATCCAGGCGGAGCAGTTGTGCCGGGCATCAAAGTGCTTTTTCTTTATGGCTGTCACAAATTCCCGTGCCTGCGCCTCGGTTTCCACATGGGAGGTGTAGGCATAGAATTTTGATTTCTGGATTTCGTAGGCGGCGGTGCCGTCCTCCGAAGTGGTTTTGTAGACTTGCATGAACATGGCTCCTTTTTAGGAATTGCAGACCTGCATGGGCAGGCTGCTCTTTAGGAAGTATAGACCTGCACGGGCATGGTTCTTTTTTAGGAATTATACACCTGCATGGGCGTGGCTCCTTTTTAGGAATTTTCCGGCAGGGTGAGGCGGCTTCTGATGGCGCTGGTTTCGGTGGCTGTAAAAAGCCCGTCCGGCCCCTTTCTCAGCATGATTTCCCGTAGCCTGCGGCTTTCCTCCTCATGGGTGCGGGCATTGAGCCCGGCGGGGTCGGCGGCGGTGCGCAGGGCCTTCACCGTGTCAAGCTGTGCATTGGCATAGCTCTGGGTCTTGTGCAGCAGCAGGGTTGTCAGGTCATAGTTGGTATCGTCCAGGCTGATGGGAGGAGCCAGCTTCTGCAGCCCGTCGCAGGCCAGCTGGGACTGATGCTCCAACAGGGTGAGCCTGGTATAGACAGTGTTCAGGCTGATATTGTCATTGTGATAGTCACTGACGATGGACTGGCACTGGGACCAGTTGTAGTCCAGCACATCCAGCTGTTTTTTGTAGTCGGTGTACCAGCCGTCAAAAATCTGCTGCTGGGCGGTGATGCGCCGTATGGTGGCCTCGTCCGCAGGCTCCGATGAGCCGGCGGCAAAGAACAGGGTGTGGCCGACAGCGCCGATGGACAGCAGCAGGGTCAGGCAGAATGCATAAAAAATTTTTTTATTTGGCAAATTGCGGTATAATACTAGAAGCAGAAGAAGACAGGTCAATATCGCGGCAATAAAAACAATAGCCATTGCAGTATCCTTTCTTGTTGTGCATGAGGAATAAAATTTACTGCTTACATTTTAGCATTAATTTTATTAAAACACTATATTATTTTTCGGAAGGTGATAGTGATGAACAAGGGAGCAATCCGGAGAACCGCCTGGCGGCTGATAAAATCCTACTGGCAGTCAAAGGAAAAATGGAAGGCCTGCGGCCTGCTGGGAGGCGTCATAGCCCTCAGCCTGGGGCAGGTATATATGCTGGTCATGCTGAACCAGTGGAACAACGTCTTCTACAACGCATTGCAGGAGAGAAACTTTGATGTGTTCTGGTCCCTCATCGGGCAGTTTTCCCTGATAGCCTTCGGCTATATCATCATGGCGGTGTATGCCGTCTATGTGAAGCAGATGCTGGAAATCAAATGGCGCACCTGGATGACGGACAGGTATCTGGAGGAGTGGATGCAGAAGCAGACCTATTATCGGCTGCAGGTGACGGGGCGCATGGACATGGACAACCCCGACCAGCGTATTTCCGATGATATCGGTTCCTTTGTGAATTTGACCCTGACGCTGTTCATAGGCCTTTTAAAGCAGGCGACGACGCTGGTGGCCTTTGTGTTTATCCTCTGGGAACTTTCCGGAACCCTGGACATTCCTCTGGGGGGCACGGTGCTGACGGTGCCGGGCTACATGGTCTTTGTGACCCTGTTTTACTCCATAGCCGGTACCTGGCTGGCCCACAAGGTGGGACGCCGGCTAATTGGCCTGAACTACGACCAGCAGAGATACGAGGCTGACTTCCGTTTCAGCATGGTGCGGGTCAGGGAAAACAGCGAAAGCATCGCCTTTTATGGGGGTGAAGGGCCGGAGCTGCAGAATTTTCAGGAGCGCTTCTCCATGGTCATAAACAACTTCTGGGCCTTGATGAAAAGAACAAAATTATTGAATTTTTACGTCAACGGCTATGCCCAGCTGGCCATCATCGTGCCTATCCTCATGAGTGCGCCCAGGTATTTTGCCGGGGATATGCAGCTGGGCGGCTTCATCCAGACCCTCAGCGCCTTTGGCAGGGTGCAGGATGCCCTGAGCTACTTTGTGGAGGCCTATGATACCATCGCCCAGTATGTGGCTGTTATACGCCGACTGGGGGGCTTCAGCCAGCACATGCAGGAGGCGGAGGCCATGGAGATGGATTTTGCCTTTGCCCGGCGGGACAATGTCAATGGGCTGGTGCTGGAGAATATACAGGTGGCGCTGCCGGATGGCAGGAGCCTGACGGAGAAGCTGTCCCTGGCGGTGCCGGCAGGGAAATACCTCCTGGTATCAGGTGGCTCCGGCTGTGGCAAGAGTACCCTTTTGCGGGCGTTGGCCGGCATCTGGCCTTATGGCAGCGGCACCGTGACCCTGCCTGACGGCTGGCGTACCATGTTCCTGCCCCAGAGGCCGTACCTGCCCCTGGGCAGCCTGCGGCGGGCCATCTACTACCCGCAGCCTGTGCCGGAGCAGGATACCGTTGATTTGCGTGGGCTGATGGACAGGTTCGGCATAGGCCATCTGGCGGACAGGCTGGATGAGGCGGATGACTGGAGCCGCATCCTGTCCCTGGGGGAGCAGCAGAGGCTGGCCTTTATCCGCATTTTGCTGCTGCGGCCGGATATGGTATTTTTGGATGAGTCCACCTCCGCTCTGGATGAAATGAGGGAGGCGGAGGCTTATGATGCCCTGAAGGAGCTTCTGCCTGATATGGCCGTGGTCAGTGTGGGGCATCGCTCCACCCTGCTGAAAAAGCATGACAAGAAGCTGCAGCTGACAGGCGAAGGCAGCTGGCAGCTTTGCCCTCTGGGGGACTAGAGGGCAGGAAAGGAGATGAGGGTATGTCCGTATTCAGGGGAAAAACACCGTGGGACGAGGAAAGAAAAAAACAGCCGCCGCTTTTTACCAATGGCGAAAAGGCCGGCATGGCACTGTGCCTTGCCATGCAGCTCTTCGCTGCTTCCGATGGGGATGTGCCTTTGTTTTTTTTCGCCTCATCCTTCCTGCTTTACGAGGCATATAGCCTGCTGAACAGGACGGGGGGCGAGCGCTTTCACGCCCTGGCCTCCTTTCTGCTGGGGCTCTGCCTTGCCCTGTTTCTCGGTTCCATTTTCATGGCGTTTTTCACATGACAGGGTAAAAAAATAACAAAAGCTAAAAACGTTTTTTACTAAATTTCACACCGTTTTTCCAGTGGAAAAAAATAAAAAAGTCTTGCATTTTTTTAGAAAAAAGCAGGACTTTTTTGTTTTATATGGAAATATAATAATAAGTAATTTGCAGTTGCTTTCTGGCTGTTTGGATTGGTATTTGCTTGAAAAGAAAATGGCAAGGGATAAAGGGGACAGCCGGTTAAAGTTCTTTTATTCAGGATACAGGGGTGATTATTTATGAGTAAAACAAAGTGTTTGGCAATGATTCTCGCAGGTGGCCAGGGCAGCCGTCTTGGTGCTTTGACGAAGAACATTGCAAAACCGGCAGTTCCTTTTGGCGGCAAGTACAGGATTATTGATTTTCCGCTTTCAAACTGCGCAAATTCCGGCATTGATACAGTGGGCGTTCTGACACAGTACCGTCCATTGGAGCTTCACACATACCTGGGTACAGGTAATGCCTGGGATCTGGATAAGTCCAACGGCGGCGTGTTCATCCTGCCTCCGTATGCCCGCGACAAGGGGGCTGACTGGTATAAGGGCACGGCAGATGCCATCTATCAGAATCTGAACTTTATCGATATGATGGATCCTGACTACGTGTTGATTCTTTCCGGTGACCATATCTACACCATGGACTACTCAAAGATGCTGGATGTACATCGTGCCAACAAGGCGGATGCCACCATCGGCGTGTTTGAGGTGCCGTGGGATGAGGCACCTCGCTTCGGCATCATGAATACTGATTCCGTTGACGGGCGCATCATCGAGTTTGAGGAGAAGCCGCCACAGCCGAAGAGCAATCTGGCTTCCATGGGCATCTACATCTTCAACCGCGAATTCCTCAGCAAGTACCTGAAGGCCGATGCTGTCAAGGAGGATTCCGAGCATGACTTCGGCAAGAACATCATCCCGGCCATGCTGGGTGACAATGCAAGGCTGTATTCCTATGCCTTTGAGGGCTACTGGAAGGATGTAGGAACCATCGAGAGCCTGTGGCAGGCCAACATGGACCTTCTGGCTGATGAGCCGCCGTTCTCCTTCAACAGTGCGTGGACCATCTATTCCTCCAACCCGTCCCTGCCACCTCACTATGTAGGGCCGGAGGCCAGGGTGCATAACTCCATGCTGAACGAGGGCTCCCAGATTCTTGGCGAGGTTGACCACTCCGTGCTTTTCTCCGGCGTGAAGATCGGCAAGGGTGCAAAGGTAACCAACTCCGTAATCATGCCGTTTACTACGGTGGAGGAAAATGCTGTTATTGACCATGCCATCGTAGCTCAGAACTGTATTATTACCGCAGGTGCCGCTGTGACCGGTGAGGATGGCGCCATCGCCGTCGTGCCTGAGGGCGAGGTCGTGGAGGCCGGTGACGAGGGCCGGTAGGTAAGCTGAGAAGCCGGGGCAGTTTAGTGATAACTTATAAAAGAACGGAGTGATTCCTTTGAGTAATATTATGGGTATTATAAAGTTGGATGGTGCCAACTCCATGCTGAAGGAGCTGTGTGAACGCCGTCCTGTTGCGTCCCTGCCTATTGCGGGCCGTTATCGCGTAATCGATTTTGCTGTATCCAACATGGTAAATTCCGGCGTGGGCAACGTAGGCGTCCTGCTTTCCGCCAAGGCGCGTTCCGTGTTTGACCACCTCCGGTCAGGTAAGGACTGGGATCTGGCCCGCCATAGAGGAGGTCTTTCCTACCTGCCTTCCGACCCTTACGACGGGCAGCCGGTGACCGGTGATTTGTCCGGCCTCTACCACAACATGGACTATATCCAGCACACCTCTGCGGAGTATATTCTGGTAGCCCAGGCGGACAGCGTGTACAACATCGACTTCCGCTCCGTGCTGCTGTTCCATCAGAATACCGGGGCTGACATCACTATGGTGTACTCCAAGGCCAAGGATGATATTCCTGGTGATGCGGCGGTTATGAAGGTTACGGACAGCGGCAGGGTAACTGATATTGCCAAGTCCATGACTGCAACCCAGGGCGCCAACGACTTCCTGGGCATCTACCTCATGTCCAAGGACACCTTTATCAAGGTTGTGTCCAACGGCTTCGAGCGGGGTGGTACGGACTTCCTGCTGGACGGCATCATCCGTCACATGGACGAGTACAGCATCTTTGCCTGCGAGCATAAGGGGTATGTGGCCAGAATCAATTCCACCATGGCATACTTCAACGCCAACAAGGACATGCTGAATCCTGAAATCTGGGCGGAGATGTTCATGGGGGCAAACCTCATCCACACCAAGACCAAGGATGCCGCCCCTGTGCAGTACAAGGACACCTCCAGGGTGGTCAACTGCCTGGTGGCCAACGGCTGTGAAATCCGCGGCGAGGTGGAGAACAGCATTCTCTTCCGCGATGTGAAGATCGGCGAGGGCGTCAAGATCAAGGACTGCATCATCATGGAGAAATGCGTTATCGAGGATAACGCCATGCTGCGCAATGTAATCTGTGACAAAAATGTAACCGTAACCAAGGATCAGTGGCTGAAGGGCGCTGAGAACTATCCTCTGATTGTTGCTAAAGGCACTACAATTTAATTAAAAATAAAATTAAATGGTGAAGCAAGGCTGCTGCAGGAAGCATAGAGGATTGAAAACCTATGCTTTTGTGGCGGCCTTTTTATCTGTATATACTTTCCATACTTTCGCGTGAGGTATATGGGAGTGCGTGACTGACGTTTTTGGGGCATGTGGGGCGGATGTGCAGGCGAATATTTCTGACTTGTGCGGGATACACAGTCATGTCATTGGTATTGACAGCTGACATGACAGAACAGCATGGGAAAAATATCGCAAAATCCGGTCAAAAATGTAAAAAAATGCCCGCAAAAATGTAAAATTAATGCATATATATCAAGGGTTTGCAGGTATTAATGGACAAAATAAAAATATGTGATATAATACTAGCGGTGTCATATTTTTATTAATGTTTTTTTAT
>CAMFES010000083.1 GCA_945949525.1 uncultured Veillonellaceae bacterium | reverse complement strand
AACTACCAAACTATTTCAGTCAGTATATGCTCGTAGTTACAAACAAGCACTACGAAAAACTGAAATTTTCCTTATTTGTAGAGCGGGTATTTCTCACACAAAGCTTCAACGCGGCTATGTGCCTGTTCCCTTGCCCCTTCGTCATCAGGGTTATCCAGTACCAGTGCAATAATATCTGCCACTTCCTTCATGTCATCCTCCTTGAAGCCACGGGTGGTCAGGGCAGGAGAACCCAGGCGCAGACCGCTGGTGGTGAAAGGACTAAGCTTTTCAAAAGGAATGGTATTCTTGTTGGCGGTAATGCCCACCTCGTCCAGCAGATTCTGAGCCAGCTTGCCGGTGATTTTCTTGCTGGTCAAATCCACCAGCATCAAATGATTATCCGTACCGCCCGAAACAATGCGGAAGCCATCTGCCTGCAAGGTATCAGCCAGCACCCTGGCATTTTTTACCACCTGCCGGGCATACTTCTTGAACTCAGGGGACAAGGCCTCCTTCAAAGCCACAGCCTTGGCTGCAATTACGTGCATCAGCGGACCGCCCTGAATACCAGGGAAAATCGCCTTGTTAAACTGCCTGCCAAACTCCTCATCCTTGCACAAAATCATGCCGCCCCTTGGCCCCCGCAGAGTCTTGTGGGTAGTAGTCGTAACCACATCAGCAAAAGGAAGCGGGCTTGGATGCAGCCCGGCAGCTACCAGACCGGCAATATGCGCCATATCCACCATGAGATAGGCCCCAACGCTATGGGCAATCTCTGCCATACGCTCAAAATCAATAGTACGGGCATAAGCAGAAGCACCAGCCACAATCAGCTTCGGCCTGCACTCCTCCGCAATCGTCTGAATTTCGTCATAATCCAGCATTTCCGTTTCTGCACTTACGCCATAAGGCACAATCTTAAAGTACTTGCCGGACATATTCACCGGAGAGCCATGAGTAAGATGGCCACCATCCGTCAGATTCATGCCCATGACAGTATCGCCAGGAGTCAGCAGGGCAAAAAACACAGCCATATTGGCCTGGGCGCCGGAATGAGGCTGTACGTTGGCATACTCCGCACCAAACAGCATTTTGGCGCGGTCAATAGCCAGCTGCTCCACCACATCCACATACTCACAGCCGCCATAGTAACGCTTGCCCGGATACCCCTCGGCGTATTTGTTGGTCAGGACGCTGCCCTGCGCCTCCATAACCGCCCTGCTGACAATATTCTCGGAGGCAATCAGCTCCAGCTTGCCGCGCTGCCTGCCCAGCTCATTACCAAGAGCCTCAAAAACCTCACTGTCCACGCCTGCCAATGTATTCATCAAACTCATAGCATTTCCTCCACAATATCACAACACCAAAAATACCCAACGCCACAAAGGCTGCAGCAAAAACCGTTATCTGGCCGCCTGCCCTATCATCTCCACAAAGGTAGGATGAGGATGTACGGTGGCGACAATATCCTCCAGCTTCACGCCCAGCCTTACGGCCAGGGCCAGCTCACCAATCATGTCAGTTGCCCTGTCGCACACCAGCTGCGCCCCCAGCAGGGTACCGTCAGCCGCCGCCACCAGCTTCACGAAGCCACTGTCACCACCAGCAATCAGGCTCTTGCCATTGCTGCCTGTAGGTAGCTTCTTCACTATCACGTCCATACCCTGCGCTTTTGCCTGCTCCTGGCTAATTCCCACAGAAGCAATCTCCGGATAAGTATATACGCAGCTTGGCACCACGCTCATATCAACAGCGCCCTTGCCGCCGCAGATTACATCAATCACGTTCTCTCCCTGGGCAGCCGCCACATGAGCCAGCTGGATATTGCCGGCCATGGCATCACCGATGACATATATACCGTCGATGCCGGTACGCCCGTCAGCATGAGCTACCAGGGCACCACGGCTCAGCTCAGGTGCCAGGCCATCACCAAACAGGCCCTCAAGGGCCGCCCTGCGCCCTGCCGCCATCAGCACCGCCTCGGCACAGGCTGTCTTTTCATTTCCTTTTTTATCCAGATAAGTGACTGACATGCTGCCAGCCTCACCGCTGATGGACTGAACCCGGCAGGAAGCCTCAATCACTGCTCCCATCTTTTTCAGCCTCATGGCCAGCCGCTGGGCAGTTTCCTTTTCCATGGGCGGCAAAATATGCTCCGCCATTTCCACGATAGTCACCTGACAGCCAAGATTCAGATATATGGAGGCACACTCAACGCCAATCACACCGCCCCCGATAATCACCATGGACTTAAACTCCTTGCCCTCTCCCTCCAACAGCTCATTGCTGGTATAGACACCGCTGCTGTCACTGCCGGGAATGGGCGGCATGGATGGCTTTGAACCTGCTGCCACGATAATATTATCCGCCTCGTACAGGGCGCCGTTGCAGCTTATTACGCCGGGAGCCGTTATCTGGGCCGTTCCTGCCACAACCTCCACCTTGGCCGCCTTCAGCAGCTTGCCGATAGCATCCCGCAGAGAGGCCACAATCTCATTTTTCCGCTGATGCATGGCTTTCTGGTCTGCCTCCGCACCGCTTACCCTGATGCCAAACCTTTCAGCGTCCTTTATCTCTCCCAGAAGCTCTGCCGAATGCAATAGTGCCTTGGTCGGAATACAGCCGCGATTCAGGCAGGTACCGCCCAGATGAGATTTTTCAAACAGCACCACGCTTTTTCCCAGCCTGCCGGCCTTGGCGGCTGCCGTATAACCTCCAGGGCCTGCCCCGATTACCGCAATATCATATTTCATGCCCATCCTGCCTTTCATCCATCACAATCCAATAACCACAAATCAAATAGCAATCCCTATATCTACGTCGATCTCCACCAAAACATGCAGAAGCAAATATGTCACGCCGGCAACAGCATAGCCGCAATATCATCCGCAATCCTCGGATTGGCTTCGTCGCTCATGGAAAGCCGCGCCAGGATCGCATCCCTTTCCATGCTGCAGCCCTGCAAAAGCCCCGGCACCTCCTGCAAAAATTCCGCTTCCAGCCCGTCCGTCCAAAGCTGCAGCTCCCGCACCGACTGCTTATCTCCGCTGAGGGTATAATCCATCCGCACCGTGCCCCAGTCAAAGCGCATTTCCTTGCTGAAATCCAGCACCTTTGCCTCGCCGTAGAGCCATTCCGGTGCAGACATCTTTGCTTCCTCGGAACGCCAGAAATCCCTGTCCGCCTCTGTCAGCTCCAGCTCCCCGACCGGCAGGCCGTAGACCTGGCAAAAAGCTTCCCGCAGGCTCTCCTTCATGGCCGCCACGCTAATCTGAGGATTCAGGTCCATCAGATTGCACACCCTGGACTGCACCGACTGCACCCCTTTTGCTCTCAGCTTCAGCGGGGAAACATTCAGGTATTTCGGCAGCTGGCTCATGTCCACATTCATCATCACCGTGCCATGGTGATAGCTTCTGCCAGCGTGATGATAATAAGCATGGCCGGAAAATTTCTTGCCCTCCACAGTCAAATCATTGCGGCCGTTTTTCTCCGCCTGAAGCCCCTGCAGCTGCACAGCCTTCAGGATAACGCAGGTCTGCTTTTCAACGTCAAAATCCTCCGTATTCATAATTATGGTGAAATTCAAATTGCCCAAATCATGATACACGGCACCGCCGCCGGACAGGCGCCTGGCCAAAAAGCCGCCATCCTGCTCCAGCTGCTGCACATGGCACTCGGCAAGGGCATTCTGGTTGCGCCCGATAACCACGGTATGCTTATTCTGCCACAGGTATAGATAGCACTCCCCCGGCTGCAGCCTCTTCAGCAGTACGGCCTCCAATGCCAGATTGCGGTGGGGATTATTGCCGTCACCCTCGATTATGAATAGCTTATCAATCATCACACATCAGTCCTTAAAATATATTTTATGCAAAGCTATAGGTCAGCACAGGCTTGCGGGCCGCATTTACCTCGTCAGGACGGCCGATATAGCAGTCATGAGGGGCATGGTGCAGCTCTTCACCGTTGGTTTTTGCTTCCTCCAAAATGTTCAGGAAAAGCTCTGCCGCCCTGTCAAGAGTTTCCTTGCTTTCCGTTTCTGTCGGCTCAATCATCAGGGCCTCATAAACAATCAGCGGGAAGTACATGGTAGGCGGGTGAATGCCGAAATCCAGCAGCCGCTTTGCCACATCCATGGCGGCCACCCCATAGTCATGCTTCAGCTTTTCCAGCGTCATGACAAACTCATGCATGCAAACAGTATCGTAAGCCATATCATAGTGCCCCTTCAACAGGCTCATCATGTAGTTGGCGTTCAGCACCGCATTGGTGGAAGCCTCCGGAATGCCCTCCCTGCCAAGGGTCAGGATATAGGTCAGCGCACGCACAACCACCAGGAAATTGCCGCCGAAGCTACGCACCTGCCCGATGGAATTGGTTGGCGCATACAGGGAATATACCCCATCAGACATCCTTACCTGGGGCGCTGGCAGGAAATCCGCCAGAAATGCCTTGCAGCCTACAGGGCCGCTGCCCGGGCCACCACCTCCGTGTGGGGTGGAAAAGGTCTTGTGCAGGTTTACATGCACGCAGTCAAAGCCCATATCGCCGGGACGCACCACGCCCATGATGGCGTTCAGGTTGGCACCATCGTAGTAGCACAGGCCGCCGGCCTCGTGAATAATCTTGGTAATCTCCAGTATATTCGGGTCAAAAATACCCACTGTATTGGGATTGGTCAGCATTAAACCGGCTGTATCATCACCAACTGCCGCTTTCAGCGCCTCCAAATCAACGCCACCGTCGTCATTGGACGGCACGGACACCACCGAAAAGCCCGCCATCACGGCAGAAGCAGGATTGGTGCCATGAGCGGAATCAGGCACGATTATCTTTGTCCTGCCCACATCGCCACGGGACAGATGGTAGCTCCTGATGAGCAGCAATCCCGTATACTCCCCATGGGCACCGGCCGCAGGCTGCAGGGTAATGGAATCCATGCCGGTAATCTCTCCCAGCAGCTTTTCCGTATCGTACATTACCTGCAGGGCACCCTGCACCGTGTTCTCCGGCTGCAGGGGATGAATCGCCGTAAATCCCGGCAGGCCGCTCAGCTCCTCGTTGATGCGGGGATTGTATTTCATGGTGCAGGAGCCCAGGGGATAAAAGCCGTCATTGACACCATGGGTTTCCTTTGCCAGCTCTGTATAATGACGCCCCAAATCTATTTCTGCCATTTCAGGCAGGCGGGGAGCCTCCTGACGCAGCAATTCATCTCCAAAATCAGCCTCCGGCACATCGCAGTCAGGAAGCAAATCCATGCCCCTGCCGGCCCTGCTTCTTTCAAACAACAGCTCCATCATGCCACCTCCTGACAAACAGCCTTGATAACACGTATCAGCTCGTCGATTTTTTTCCTGGTGCAAAGCTCCGTACAGCACCAGAGAATACCTTCCTCTATCGGCAAACCGCAGAGAATTCCCTCTGCCGCCAAATCCTCCTCCAGAATTCTGGCAGGAATCGGCGTAGTGGTAACAAATTCATGGAAAAACGGCTTGTCAGTCACCAGCTGAAAGCCGGGAATTTTGCACAGCTCACTGGCCAGATAATGGGCATGGGCGGCGGAGCTTTCTGCTGCCTTCCGAATGCCCTTCGGTCCCATGGCCGCCAGATAAACTGCCGCTGTCATGGCGCACAATGCCTCATTGGAGCAGATATTTGACGATGCCTTCTCACGGCGGATGTGCTGCTCCCTTGCCTGCAGTGTCAGCACATAGCACCTTTTGCCTTTGGCATCAACGGTTTCGCCTACGATGCGCCCCGGCAGCTTGCGCACCATTGCATTAGTGGTGGTCACAAAGCCCAGGTAAGGACCGCCGTAGGCCAACGGCAGTCCCAGAGGCTGTCCTTCGCCTACGGCAATATCCACGCCGTACTCGCCAGGAGTTTTCAGTAAGCCCAGGGCAATAGGATTGACCCCCATAATCACCTTGGCACCTGCCTCATGGGAGGCTGCCACCACTGCATCCATGTCCTCTATCACGCCGTAATAATTCGGGCTCTGCACATAGACACAGGCACTGGTTTTGTCCAGAGCGGCCTTCAATGCCTCCATGTCTGTGGCGTAATCACTGACAGGCAGCACCTTTACCTCTACGCTGCGACTGGCACAGTAGGTTTTTATGACTGCCAGCACCTTCGGGTCAACGGTACCTGATACGATAACCCCCTGCTTCTTCCGCTCCTGACACATGAACACGGCCTCGGCAGCAGCTACGGCACCGTCATAGACGGAAGCATTGGCTACATCCATGCCTGTCAGCTGGCACATCTCCGTCTGATACTCAAAGATGGACTGTAATACACCCTGGCTGATTTCCGCCTGATAAGGGGTGTAGGCGGTAACGAATTCCTCCTTGGAGGTAATGGTCTTGACAATGGACGGAATATAGTGATTATAGGCACCGGCACCCCGGAAGATGCTGGAAAATACCTTGTTTTTCCCTGCCATGCCCGTGATTTTCTCCCTGACCTCCAGCTCCGTGCAGCCTGACGGAATGTTCAGCTCCTTGAGGCGGACAGACTCCGGCACGGAAGCATACAGCTCATCCGTGCTGCTCATGCCCATGGCGGACAGCATTTTCTGCCGCTCCTGGGCGGTAGATGGAATATAGCTTCCCATGATTACTCCTCCTCGTTGGCACAGAATTCCTCATAGGCTGCCGCATCCATCAATTCCTCGGTATCGGACACATCCTTTACCTTGATCAGCCACTGCTCATAAGGCTCCTGATTAATCAGGGCAGGCTCGTCAATCAGCTCCTCGTTGACCTCTGCCACAGTGCCGCTGACAGGGCTGAACACGTCGGACACTGCCTTTACGGACTCTACATCTGCAAAGGATTCACCGCTGACCACATCGTCCCCTTCCTCCGGCATGTTGATGAAAACAATATCACCCAACGCTTCCTGAGCAAAATCTGTCAGGCCAACTACATAGAGGCCGTCCTCTTCCTTTACCCACTCGTGGGATTTGGTGTATTTCAGTTCTGCTGGTACGCTTGCCATAATAAATCGCTCCTTTTTGTCATATCTAATGTAAATATCTGCTTGTTATAAATTGCTTGGCATAAATCGTCATATATCGTCATAAATAGGTGCTTATCCCATTATCCCAAATGGGTGGTGGAACAGTGCCAATGCAGGCACGCTCGCGCTACTATCCACGCCTAGCGGTGCTAAGCTCACGCTTCGCCTCCGGCTCGCGTATTGCTAAGCACCGAGGCGCGTCTAAGTGCGCTGCATGTGGCACTGTCCTCCCCACCCATTCACTACCTGCTCATAGCTACAGGTGTGAAGCAGCTTCATCCTGGGACAGATTATCAGGACAGTACAAAAGTAGATGTTTTGAGTGTCAGCTACGCTTGTAGAAAGGCAGTTCCACAATCTTGGCCTGAATGCGGCGGCCACGGACCTCCACCTCTACCAGAGTGCCCAAATCCGCCTTGTCTGCCGGTACATAGGCCATAGCGATGGCTTTGCCCAGATACGGGCAGTGGGTGCCGGAGGTGGTAATGCCAACCTCCACATCATCAATGTACACCGGCTGATGCTCGCGGATAATGCCCCGGCCCGTCACCTCAAGGCCTACCCTGACCTTCTGCGGCGTACCTGCCGCAATCATGGCATCCCTGCCGATAAACTCAGGCTTGTTCAGCTTGACGCCAAAATCCAGCCCTGCCTCCAACGGTGTAATCACATCATCCATCTCATGACCATAGAGAGGCATGGCAGCCTCCAGCCGCAGGGTATCACGGGCACCCAGGCCGCAAGGAATCAGCCCATACTCCGAACCTGCTTCCATGAGGATTTCCCACAGCTTTGCACCATTTTCTGCAGCCGTATAAATTTCATACCCCAGCTCACCAGTATAGCCGGTACGGGAAATCATGCACTTCAAATCCTTGATATAGACTTCCTCAATGGCGGTGTAGTATTTCTTGGGAATGGACCCCTCCGGCAACAGCTTTGCCATAATCTCCGGTGCCTTTGGCCCCTGCAAGGCCAGCTGGGCAATGCTGTCAGAAATATCCTCAATAGTAGTTC
>CAMFES010000082.1 GCA_945949525.1 uncultured Veillonellaceae bacterium | reverse complement strand
TTATCACCTCCGGTATTCCTCGTAAGCCAGGCATGAGCCGCGAGGATCTTATCGGCGTAAACGCTGGCATCGTAGGCAGCGTTATTGAGCAGGCAGTTAAGTATTCTCCAGATGCCATCTTCATCGTAATCTCCAATCCGATGGATGCTATGACCTATCTGGCTCTGAAAAACTCCGGTCTGCCGAAGAATCATGTAATCGGCATGGGCGGTATGCTGGATAGCTCCCGTTTCCGTTATTTCCTTTCCCAGGCACTGAAGAAGAAGGGCATTCCTGCTACCCCTACCGACATTGATGGCATGGTAATCGGTGGCCATAGCGACAAGACCATGGTTCCGCTTGGTTCCATTGCAACCTACAAGGGCATTCCTGTATCCCACTTCCTCAGCGAGGCAGAGCTGGAGGATGCTATCGCTCAGACCAAGGTTGGCGGTGCAACCTTGACAAAGCTGCTGGGCACCTCCGCTTGGTACGCTCCTGGCGCAGCTGCAGGCGAGCTGGTTAAGTCCATCATCACTGATGGCAAGAAGCTCATTCCTTGCTGCGTATACCTGGAGGGCGAGTATGGTGAGGATGACCTCTGCATCGGCGTTCCGGTAATCCTGGGCGAGAACGGTGTAGAGCAGATTGTTGAGCTGAAGCTTGAGGGCGTTGAGAAGGAGCGTTTCGCAGAGTCCGTAGCTGCCGCTCGCAACACTCAGAACAACTTGGGCGATGCTCTCAAGAAGTAATTTAATTACCGGCTTTCGTTTAAAGCTAGCATGACCGGAGGGGGCCTGCAGATTTTCTGCAGGCTCTTTTTCCTTCAACCGGCAAATATTCGTAAATTTATAAAGCTACAAATACTCGTAGAATTATAAAACGATAAATACGTGTAAAACTATGAGCAGCAATATACGTAGCTTATAGAAAAATATAGGCAAAAAGGCTTAATTGAAGGATTTTTTGTAACGATATATGGTTAGAGGCGTATAAAGCACAGAGGAGTTCCGGTGAAGGCACTAGAGGCGATTTTAGGGCTGAAGGCTGGCGGATTGACTATTTTGTGCGTGGTGGCGCGGCAGGTTGACGGACGAAGGGCGGTGGTTATCATGATGAGCAGAGTGGACAGGGTGAACAGAATAAATGGCGTTAATCTGGATGTAAACAGCCCGTGGCTGCAGCGGCGGAATCGTGATGACCAGAGCGGCAGCGGGGGAAGCTTCAAGGAAACCCTGCAGAACAGCATGGCGCGCCGCAGGCGCGAGGAGGATGCGGCACAGGTTTCCGAGGCGGCTGTCTGGGAGAGCAGCGGTGCTACCCAGTCCCTGTTTTATGAGAATGGCGTGGATTTGGATTTTTTCTACAGGCTGCGTACCGGCATGAGCTAGGCCGGGCGCGGGGAAGTACGTGTGCAAAGTGATAAAGTGATGGTGATTGAATGGTACTGGATGATAAACATTACATGCTGCTCGCCCTGGCGGAAGCGAAAAAGGCTTACAGCCTGGGGGAGATTCCTATAGGTGCCGTCCTTGTGAACAATGAGGACGGCACTGTTGTGTCTGCCGGGTACAACCTGCGGGAAAGCAAGAAGGATGCCACGGCCCATGCGGAGATGGAGGCCATACGGAGTGCGTGCCGGAGGCTGAACCGCTGGCGTCTCAGCGGGCTTACCCTGTATGTGACCATCGAGCCCTGTGCCATGTGTGCGGGAGCCCTGGTAAACAGCCGGGTGGACCGCCTTGTGTACGGCAGTACCGAGTCAAAGTTTGGTGCGGTGGAATCTATTTTTAACATAGTCAACCACAAGCTGCTGAATCATCGCCTGGCTGTCACAGCCGGGGTCATGGAGGAGGAGTGCCGCCAGCTGATGAAGGATTTTTTTCAGATGCGACGGGCTCAGAATAAGGCAAAAAAACAGCAGAAAAAAAACACCCCTGCTGACGGCAGCTAAGCCCGTCGTCGGCAGGGGTATTTTTATCAGATGTCCCAGTGCAGGTTGTCAGGGTTCGGGGTGGCCTTGTCGATTTCGGCCAGAATCCAGGATACGTTTTCATGCTGTGCCTCAAAGGCATGCTTCAGCTTTTCCTGATTGACAGGTGGCAGCTCCATAGCATGCAGGGCCATGTGCATGTAGTCCTTGGCAATCAGGGCGGTGCCGCGTTCTGCAGCCAGCTGGGCCTTGAAGCGGTAGCCGTAGTACAGATAGCTGTTGTGAGGGGCCGGGATATCCTTGAAGGACTCGATGCGCTCGTCTGCCTCAGCCTCCGCTTCCTCGGTGCGCTTCATCAGGTGCAGGAGGTTCCAGCGGTCGGCCCACAGCTCCCCACGGAGGACATAGCGATACAGAAAATCTGAATTCTCCGCAGTTTCCAGGGCAAGGTTGATATATTCCAGGGCGGCCTCGTAGCTTTCAGCATCCCTTTCCAGCTGGCTGAGGTGCTGCAGGGCGTAGGTCTTTTCCTCGATATCCTCGCCGTTTTCCTCGTCAGGCTCCACCTCCAGCACGGACAGAAAAAGCTCCTTGGCCGCCTCCGGGCGATTCAGCTCCGGCATGGCCAGAAAATGCGCCAGTCGCGCCCGGCAGTGCCAGTCCTCATAGCCGCCCTCAAACAAATTTTTAGGCGGTCTGGCGCTGGTTTCCAGCACGGTGTCCACCAGAATATCAAACTGCTCCTTATCCATAGCTTCGTACATCCTTTCATAATCAGTATTTATCAATATTTATCAGCATTATTAGTATTAATCAGTATTGCAGGGGTATCTGGTTCATGATCAGCAGTATCGCGGCAAACAGTCCTACCATAATCGGCAGCAGGGAGCCGTATGTCGGCAGGCTGGTCAGGTTTAGCAAAAATACAATAGACAGTACCACAAGCAGGTTGCAGGCTATGCAGATGAGCCGCCCTGTTTTTTTCTTGCTATGGGCCACCCGGCAGATTCCCTTGGCCGTGGCGATGGTGCCCAGGCTGTTGGTGTGAATCAGCACATCGGCCATGTTTTTTACAGCCTCATCGGCGTATTCCAGGGCAAAGCTGAGCTGGGCGCTTCTGATGGCCCCCTCAAACTTCATGGTTCTGCCTGCCGCCCCGATGACGTGGCCGCCGGTCTGCATCAGCAGAAGCTCCTTGGCCTTGTCCATGCTGTCCAGCTCGCTTTTTATCTGATCGATGGTGGAGGTTTTGCTGTAGCTTTTGGCAGTGGAGCGGTTGGCACCTGTCAGGATGGTGGTCTTGATGCCCATTTCCCGCAGGAAGCTGATATCCCCCGGCACACTGCGCTTCAGCTTGTCCTGCAGGGTGATAAAGCCGCGGCAGAATTTGCCGATGGCCACAAAGACGATAATCTGCCCCTTGTAGGCCAGCTGGTCAGCCTTGGTGAAAAGCTCGGCCGGGATGTCGATATTCTGCTCCTGCAGGAAGGCGGCAGAGCCAAGGGTCAGGGACTGGCGGTTCATCAGGGCTTCCACCCCCTTGCCGGGAACCGGGTTGGAGGCGGAAACATCGGGCATAGCCAGACCTCTGACACAGGCCTCGTCCACGATGGCCTCGGCTATGGGGTGGTCAATGTCCTTTTCGATGGCGGCGGCCAGCGCCAGCAGGCGGGCCGAGGAAATTCCGTTGGGAAAAATATCGGTTACGGCCGGTGCGCCGTAGCTGATGGTGCCGGACAGGTTTACCGCCAGCTCCCTCAGCTGGGGCAAAAGCGGCAGCACCCGCAGGTTTTTGACCTGGATTTTCCATTTTTTCAGCAGCCTTTTCGTCTGCCAGGGCAGCAGCAGCCTGTCAAGAAAGGCCCACAGGCAGTTAAAAAGCAGAACCACGACGGCTGCAATCAGGTACAGCCTTGTTGGATTGTCTTCTATTGATATGCACGCCAGTAGATATTCCACACAATCACCTTCCAGCAAAAAACTTCATCTAAGATATTATCCTTTTCCGGTGAAGAAAAGTCAATAATCTTTTAATAACACTTGAAGAAAAGCTCAAAAATTGATAAAATTTATGAGTGATATGCAAAATTGAACTGTAGGATGTGTTGGCGTTTTGATAACACTGGATGCAAATGCAAAAATCAATTTGACACTGGATATTCTCGGCCTGCGGGAGGATGGCTATCATGAGGTGGCCATGGTCATGCAGGAGGTCAGTCTGCACGATACACTGTCTCTGAAAAAAACGGAGGCAGGTATTCAGCTGTCCATAACTATCGAAGGGCAGAAGGGGACGCTGCCGGCAGATGAAACAAACCTCTGCTGGAAGGCTGCAGCCCTCATGCAGCAGGAGTATGGCCTGACGGGCGGTGTCAGCATGGAGCTGGTGAAGCGCATCCCTATGGCGGCCGGGCTTGCCGGTGGCTCCGCAGATGCGGCAGCTGTGCTGAAGGGCATGAACCAGCTGTATGAGCTGGAGATATCGGAGGAAAGGCTCTGCGAGCTAGGGGCGAGGCTGGGCTCAGATATTCCTTTTTGTTTGCTGGGCGGCACCATGCTGGCCGAGGGCAGGGGCGAGAAGCTGACAAGGCTGCCGGATTTTCCGGAAACCTTTGTGGTTCTGGCCAAGCCGGAGGTGGGTGTTTCCACCGCCTGGGCGTACAAGACCTACGATGCCGGCTATGATGGCCCTCATCCGGACAATGAAGCCATGCTGGCGGCCATCGGGGCGGGGAGCCTTGACAGGGCGGCCGGGCTTTTGTGCAATGTGCTGGAGGGGGTCACCGTCAGAAAGCATGCCATCATAGATTCCTACAAACAAACCATGTTGCAGCAGGGGGCTCTGGCCAGCATGATGTCAGGCAGCGGCCCAACTGTGTTCGGTCTGGCAGGGGACGAAGCATCTGCCGGAAAGATTGCGGCGGCTATCAGGGCGCTGGATGCCGGGGCCGCGGTGTATGTGGCGAAAACTGTAGTATGACGCCGCCTGCCGGGGGCGTTGTATTGTTGGGGATGAGGTTTTCTGGTTCAGTATTGGCCGGCAGGCAGCTGCAGGGCTTTTCTGCCGGGGTATTTGGGAATAGAAGGATTTTGATTTAGATGGAAAAAAAGCTGACACCAATAAAATTGGATAGTTACCAGCCTCTCAGGGAGGTTGTGTGTGAAACCCTGCGCGACGCCATCCGCAAGGGCGTGCTGGCGCCGGGGGAAAGACTGATGGAGATTCAGCTGGCGGAGGAGCTGGGGGTGAGCCGTACCCCTGTCCGTGAGGCCATCCGCAAGCTGGAGCTGGAGGGGTATGTCATCATGATGCCGCGGCGCGGTACCTATGTGGCAAACCTGTCCATACGCGATGTGAACGAGGTATTTGAGATTCGCACCTCGCTGGATTCCCTGGCCAGCGGCCTGGCGGCAGAGCGCATTACCGATGAGGAGCTGGAGCATCTGCAGCGGCTGCTGGTGTCCATCGGTGAGTACATCGAGGAAGGGGATATGGACAAGATTGTAGAAACCGATATGGAGTTTCATGATCTGCTGTATCAGGCCAGCCGCAATTCCCGCCTGGTGGGGATTATCTTCAACCTGCGGGAGCAGCTGACGCGGTTCCGCTCTACCTCCATGTCCTATCCGGGACGTCTGAAGGCCACCCATGAGGAGCATTGCCGCATTGTGGAGGCCATAGCCAAGGGCGATGTGAAGGAGGCACAGGCAGCCTCCGAGTATCACATGGAGCAGGCAGAGCATACCCTGCTGGCCAGCATGGAGGAGCTAAAAAAGAAGGCTGGCAAGGCGGCCAAGTAACATAGTAGTTAATATATTTTATATTAATGATAAATAATCTTTATTGTATTTTGGAGGCAATATAAATGCTGGATTTAGTTACCATAATTTTGGCAGCAGGCAAGGGAACCCGCATGAAGTCCAAACTGCCGAAGGTTCTGCACAAGGCGGCAGGCAAGCCGATGCTGCAGCATGTACTGGATGCTGCCAAGGGTGCAGGAGCCAGGCGCAACATCGTGGTTGTGGGCTTTGGCGGCGAGCAGGTAAGGGAAGCCATGGGCGAGCAGGCAGAGTTTGTGGTGCAGGCGGAGCAGCTGGGCACCGGTCATGCCGTCCGTCAGGCGGAGCCTCTTCTGCAGGACGAAAAGGGTACTGTGGTGGTTCTCTGCGGCGATACGCCGCTGGTCACTTCCGACCTGATTGCCAAGCTCTATGAGGGGCACAGGGCGGCAGGTGCCAAGGCTACCGTGCTGACTGCCATCATGCCTGATGCTACCGGCTATGGCCGCATTATCCGCACTGCGGAGGGAGATGTGGCGCGGATTGTGGAGCAGAAGGATGCTACCGAGGAGGAGCGTCAGGTGAAGGAGGTAAACTCCGGCATTTACTGCTTTGAGTGCCGGGATTTGTTTGCGGCACTGGCGCAGGTTGGCTGTGACAATGCCCAGGGCGAGTATTATCTGCCGGATGTGCTGGAGATTATCCGCGAAAAGGGCGGCAAGATTCATGCCGTGGCTGCGGATGATTATGAGTCCACGCTGGGCATCAACTCCCGTGTGCAGCTGGCCGGGGCAGAGAAGATTCTCCGCCGCCGCAAGAACATTGAGCTGATGGACAAGGGAGTTACCCTGATGGACCCTGACAGCACCTTTGTGGATGCTGATGTGGAGGTTGGTGCGGACACCGTTATTTATCCGTTCACCTGGCTGGAGGGAAAGACCGTTGTGGGCGAGGGTTGCCAGATTGGCCCTAACAGCCGCTTTACCAATGCGCAGATTGGTGATAATGTGGCTGCCCAGTTTACCTATGGCCATGACTGCGTGATTGACAGCGGCGTGACTATGGGGCCTTATGTGCATATCCGTCCGAATTCTCATATCTTCAACGATGTGAAGATTGGCAATTTTGTGGAGGTAAAGAATTCCAATGTAGGCGTGGGCACCAAGCTGCCGCATCTGCAGTATATTGGCGATTCCGATGTGGGCTCCAACGTAAACCTGGGCTGTGGCACTGTTACCGTCAACTATGATGGCAAGCTGAAGCACCGCACCACCATTGGTGATAATGCCTTTGTGGGCTGCAACACCAGCCTGGTGGCTCCTGTGACCGTAGGCGAGGGGGCATATATCGGTGCGGGCTCCGTGATTACCAAGGATGTGCCTGCCGGTGAGCTGGCTATTGGACGAGCCAGGCAGAAGGTTATTACCGGCTGGGTGGACAAGCGCCAGCAGTAAAGCAGGCATCAATGGAACTGTATGGGTATATTCAGCGCAAGCTGTTTATATTATAGAGGATAAGGAAAAGAAAAAGGAAATATTGGAGGCATTCAAGAAAATGAACGAAGCTGCGAACAATTTACGACTTCTGGCCGGCAACGCTAACCCTGAGCTGGCAAAGGAAATCTCTGAACATCTCGGAATTCCGCTTATTGACGCTCAGGTGGGCCATTTCAACAATGGTGAGATTCAGGTCATGATTGGTGAAAGTATTCGTGGAAAAGACATCTTTATAATTCAGCCGACCTGTCAGCCGGTTAATGAGAACCTGATGGAGCTGCTGATTATGACTGATGCCTGCAAGCGTGCATCTGCCAAGAGCGTAACTGCAGTTGTGCCTTATTATGCTTACGCCCGTCAGGATCGCAAGACCCGCGGCCGCGAGCCTATCTCTGCCAAGCTGGTGGCAAACCTCATGTCTGCCGCAGGCCTGAACCGTGTCGTAACTGTTGACCTGCATGCCGGTCAGATTCAGGGCTTCTTTGATATCCCTGTGGATCATCTGGCAGCAGCTCCTGCTCTGGCTGAGTATTTCAAGAGCCTGAATCTGGAGAATGTGGTTGTTGTATCCCCTGACCTGGGCGGTGTTACCCGTGCCCGCAATATGGCTGACCTGCTGGGGACCAGCATCGCTATCGTGGAGAAGCGTCGTCCGCGTCCTGGCTGTGCCGAGGTTATGAACCTGATTGGCGATGTCAAGGGCAAGACCTGCATCATGATTGATGATATGGTGGATACTGCCGGTTCTCTCTGCGAGGGCGCCAAGGCCTTGATGAAGCTGGGCGCAAAGGATGTATATGCTTGCTGCTCCCATGGTATCCTGACCGACCCTGCAACTCAGAGGATTCAGGATTCCTGCATCAAGCAGCTTGTTATTACCAATACTATTCCGGTTGATCC
>CAMFES010000081.1 GCA_945949525.1 uncultured Veillonellaceae bacterium | reverse complement strand
CCTCATCAGAAGCAGATGTACGCATGTTGGAAACATGCTTTGCCTTGCACGGATTGATGTCGATATCCATCTCGCGGGAATTCTCACCCACGATCATGCCCTCGTAAACCGCCTGGCCAGGGGAGATAAACATAGTACCACGGTCCTGCAAGGAGAAAATACCATAGCCGGTGGTCTCGCCCTGCTCAAAGGCTACCAGGGAACCACGCACACGGCCCGGAATATCGCCCTTGTACGGAACATAGCCTGCAAATACATGGTTCATGATACCGTTGCCCTTGGTGTTGGTCAGAAGCTCGGAACGGAAGCCGATAAGGCCACGGGCAGGAATCAAGAACTCCATGCGCATGTAGCCTGCCACCTCGGTCATGTTGGAAAGCTCGGCCTTGCGGGTACCCAGTGACTCCATAACCGTCCCCATGAACTCCTGCGGAACCTCGATGGTCAGGTTCTCCATCGGCTCACACTTCTGGCCGTTGATGGTCTTGTACACTACCTCCGGCTTGCCCACCTGCAGCTCATAGCCCTCGCGGCGCATTGTTTCAATCAGGATGGACAGATGCAGCTCACCGCGGCCGGAAACCTTGAATACGTCGGCGCTTTCAGTTTCCTCAACCCGCAGGGCCACATTGGTTTCAACCTCCTTGAACAGACGGTCACGGAGATGGCGGGAGGTGACAAACTGACCCTCACGGCCGGCAAAAGGACTGGTATTGACACCAAAGGTCATGGACAGGGTAGGCTCGTCGATGTTAATAGTAGGAAGAGCCTCCGGATTCTCAGCGTCAGCCACGGTGTAGCCGATGCTTACATTGCCAAGGCCGGTCAGGCAGACAATCTCACCCATGGATGCCTCCGGCACCTCTACACGGCTCAGGCCCTGATAGGTATATACCTTGCCCACCTTTGCCTTCGTCTGGCTGTCACCATCCATCAGCACAACTGCCTGATTAGGCTTTACCCTGCCGCGGATAATACGACCAACAGCTACCTTGCCGATATACTCATCAGCCTCAAGGGTAGTAACCATCATCTGCAGAGGCCCCTCCGCATCACCCTTCGGGCAAGGAATCTCCTTGACGATAGTTTCCATCAGAGGCTTCAAATCAGCATTGTCGTCCTCCATGCTGTACTTGGCAATACCATCGCGGGCAGTTGCATAGATGCAAGGGAAGTCCAGCTGCTCATCGTCTGCATCCAGCTCCATAAACAGCTCCAGAACCTCGTCATAAACATCATCCACACGCTGGTCAGGGCGGTCAATCTTATTGATAACCACAATAGGCTTCAGACCCTGCTCCAGAGCCTTTCTCAGTACATACTTTGTCTGCGGCATAGGCCCCTCAAAGGCATCTACCAGCAGCACAACGCCATCCACCATGTTCAGGACGCGCTCTACCTCGCCGCCAAAGTCAGCATGGCCCGGAGTATCTACGATATTAATCTTGATGCCATCATACATAATAGCTGTATTCTTGGAAAGAATCGTAATGCCTCGCTCACGCTCCAAATCACCGGAGTCCATTACACGCTCTGCAACCTGCTCATTAGAACGAAAAATATGGCTCTGCTGCAGCATGGCATCTACAAGAGTAGTCTTGCCGTGGTCTACGTGGGCAATAATAGCAATATTTCTCAAATTTTCATTTTTGCTCATCGGTTCAAAATTCCTCCCATTAACGCAAACAAAAGGGGAGTCACCTGCTCCCCACTTAAACTCATTCCAAAATAACATAACAATGATATCCCAGAAGTGTCCAAAAGTCAACACTTTTTTACTCAAAAAAGCACTCCTCGCAAAAGGAGGAGTGCCACAAGCTGAAATTAAATCACATTAAATTAAATTACATCACATCTCACGAGTTATATCAATGTCCACATCACTGGCCCACGATGCCAGGGCTGGTCATAGCCATAGGAGCCATGACTTCATCCAGACGTTCCTTCGTCATGATTCCCTGCTCCAGAATAATCTCCCGAATCGGCCTGCCGGTATTGTAGGCCTCCTTGGCCAGCTGGGCAGACTGCTCATAGCCGATATGCGGCAGCAGCGCTGTCACAACGCCAACGCTCCGGTCCAGCCAATGCTGGCACTGCTGGCGGTTCGGCTCCAGTCCCTTCAGAAGCTTGTCCACAAAGCCGTTGACCGCATTGGTCAGGAACTTCATGGAATTGAACATATTGAAAGCCATCACAGGCTCCATGACATTCAGCTCAAACTGTCCGTTCTCTACCGCCAGGCTTACAGCCAAATCATTGCCTATAACCTGATAGCAGGTCTGGTTCAAGACCTCTGCAATAACAGGGTTTACCTTGCCCGGCATAATAGAGGAACCAGGCTGGCGCATCGGCAGCTTCAGCTCGTAGAAGCCATCCCGCGGTCCGGAGGCCATCAGGCGGAAGTCATTTGCCATCTTGATAAGCACCAGAGCCGTATTTTTCAGAGCCGCAGAAACATCCGCAAAGCCGTCGGTGTTGTTGGTGGCATCTATAAGGTTGCCAGCCTCACACCACTTCTCCCCGGTGGCCTCGCTGAGCTTGTCCGCAATCACGGCCAGATAGGCAGGCTCCGCATTCAGCCCGGTGCCCACTGCCGTACCGCCCATGTTGATATACTGAATCTCATCCAGAGCATGCTGTATACGCCTCATGCCACGGCGTACAGAGGATGCATAGGAGCCCATCTCCTGCCCCAGAGTAATCGGCACCGCATCCTGCAGATGGGTACGGGCCATTTTCAGAATATCCTTATACTCCTCCGACTTCTGTTCCAGCTCCGTTGCCAGATAATCAAGAGCTTTCAGGAGCTTTTTCCCCTTGTGCCGCAGGCATACCTTGATGGCAGTTGGGAATGTATCGTTGGTGGACTGTGCCATATTGCCATGATTGTTAGGCGAAATAATATCATACCGCCCCTTTGGCCTGCCCGTAATCTCCAGCGCCCTGTTGCACAGCACCTCATTCATGTTCATGTTAAAGGAAGTGCCTGCACCGCCCTGAATCGGATCCACAGGGAACTGATCAAGGAAGCTGCCACCGATAATCTCCTCCGCAGCCTGCAACAACGGCTCACCGATTTCCTTTGGCATCCTGCCGGTAGAAAGATTTGCCAGTACGGACGCCTTTTTCACCTGCGCCATAGCCACAACAAAGTCACTGTCAACCCGCTGCCCGGTAATCTGAAAATTCTCCATGGCCCTCATGGTCTGCACACCATAATACACCTCATCAGGCACCTGCAGCTCACCCAGAAAATCATGCTCTTTTCTCATTATGTCCGCCCCCCGTATAAATATTTTTATGTATTTTGTATACAATATCCTTTTCCTATACAATACTACAAAGTGGCGGAAAATAAAACTACTAATTAGGCATATTACCTATAACTTTTTATGATAAGATAAATAATAATTATTATATGTGCGAAAATTGATACAAAAAAGCTGTCACGCCGATAGAACGCTGCCTGTCTGCAGCCTGCAAAACAAGCTGCAAAAAGGGCAGCTGCCATCAGCGTGACAGCCTTATGAAATCAGCTAAAAATCAACCTGGAATCAACTTAAAACCAACTTAAAACCAACTTAAAACCAACTTAAAAACCGAAAGCCTGCTATATCAGATGCCAGCCTGAGTCTTCAGAGCCTCTGCCTTGTCAGTATGCTCCCATGGCAGATCCACATCCGTGCGGCCAAAATGACCATAAGCCGCAGTCTGGGCATAAATCGGACGGCGCAGATCCAGCATCTTGATGATACCGGCCGGACGCAGGTCGAAGTTATTCTGTACAAGCTCCTCAAGCACACGATCGTCAACCTTGCCGGTGCCAAAGGTGTCAACCATGATGGATACAGGCGTAGCCACGCCGATGGCGTAGGCCAGCTGCACCTCGGCACGCTCTGCCAGACCGGCAGCAACGATGTTCTTGGCCACATAGCGGGCAGCATAGGCGCCGGAACGGTCAACCTTCGTTGGATCCTTGCCGGAGAAAGCACCGCCGCCATGACGTGCCATGCCGCCATAGGTGTCAACAATAATCTTGCGTCCCGTCAGGCCGCAGTCACCCTGCGGACCGCCGATAACGAACTTGCCGGTAGGATTGATGAAATACTTGGTTTCCTCGCTGAGCAGCTCTGCCGGAATTACAGCGTTGATGACATGCTCAATCAAATCCTTGCGAATCTGGTCAAGGGTAACCTCCTCGTCATGCTGGGTGGAGATTACGATAGTGTCGATAGCAACAGGCTTGCCATTCTCATAAGCAACAGTAACCTGAGTCTTGCCATCCGGACGGAGATATGGCAGTGTGCCGTTCTTGCGCACTTCGGTCAGGCGGCGGGCCAGACGATGAGCCAGCGCAATCGGCAACGGCAGGAACTCAGGGGTTTCATTGGTGGCATAGCCGAACATCATGCCCTGGTCACCGGCACCGGTAGCCTCTGCCTCGTCCAAATCGCCTTCCCTTGCCTCAAGAGCCTTATCAACGCCCTGAGCAATATCAGGGGACTGCTCATCAAGGGAAATCAGCACACCGCAGGTATCTGCATCAAAGCCAAACTTGGCACGGGTATAGCCAATCCTGCGAATGGTCTCGCGGGCAATCTTGGCTATATCCACATAGCACTTGGTGGATATCTCACCGGCAATATGTGCCTGGCCGGTAGTTACCAGCGTTTCGCAGGCAACACGCCCGTAAGGGTCCTTTGCCAGAATAGCATCCAGAATGCTATCGGAAATCTGATCTGCAATTTTGTCCGGATGCCCCTCAGTAACAGACTCCGAAGTGAACAATAAACGCTTTGCCATAAAAATGCCTCCTCTTTCATCAGCAAAAAATAAAGTAACTATAATCTTCCAATGAAATATGAAGCCAACCTTCTATCCAGGCTCAATATCTTATCCCCTCGGAGCAACACACACAGCTCCGCATTTTGATAATAAAAAAAACTCTCCACAATGAGAGAGCTTGCATTTCTCTCATCTTTCAGGCTCAGCCTACAGGAATTAGCACCGTTTCGTCCACTCACATGGACAATGGTTGCCGCGGCTTCATAGGGCCAGTCCCTCCACCGCTCTGGATGAGTTCATATTTCGTTGTCATCTGCTCGTTTGAGCATGTGTACATAATACAGCAAATTGTCGCCTTTGTCAATAGCTAAAAATAAAACTACATCCATACAGCAGGAACGCCATATCCGCGCCCTGCTGCACAGATGTGAAAACGCAGGCCTTGTCTTGGCAAATCTTGTCTTACTTGCCTTATTGTATTGCCTTATTCCGCTTCAGCAGCATCACAGAGGTCATTATAAGCCTTCTGCACTGCCTCAAACTCCTCATCAGTAGGATCAACGTACTCATCCTCGCCATTCTCGTCCTTGACAATCTTGGCGATGATTACATTCTCCTCCTCATCAAAGCTCTCATCATTCTCAACATTCAGACCAACCAGCAACGCAAAATCCTGGCCGTCCACAGGAATAATCATCTCCTGCTGGTAGTACAGGGAATTACCATTATCGTCATTAAACTCAACTACGATGTTTTCGTCCATTTCATCAAGCATCTTGTCAGCCATTACCGCACCTCACATTCTAAATCACAACACTGCAAGCCTCTTCATTCTACCTTACCCGCCTGACAGTTGTCAAGCCGCACATCTATATGTCCTCCGTTTCCATACCGGCCAGATTCTTGCTCCGGTAGTGGCTTACCACCTTGTTCATGAACTCAAAGGCTGTCCTGACTATGTCGTTGGTGGCAAAATAATCAATATGCCGGGAAAAGCGATTATTTACCACCAGATAAAGATGCTCCAGTTGTTTAATTTTTTCCTTCCTGCTTGTAACAATCTTGTCAAACACCTCCAGCGTGGTGACAAAATCATACAAAAACGGCACTGACAGCTTGGTGCTGCGCATGGAAACCCCAATGCCGGGAATCTCACTGACAATCCGGCAGATTTCCTCTGATTTATTGTACTGCCCATCCTCGACAGCCCGCAAATCATGCAGCAGGCAGTTGTTATGAGCAATGCTGTTACGAATATTGCGCACCGAATAAAAGAATTCCGGCTCCACATGCTTTTGATCGTATTTGCTATAATAAAAATCGTATAACACAATCAAATTCGTGAAAGTCAAAACCTCAATAACATTCCATACGGCAAAATTATCCTTGTATTTTTTTATCAGCCCGGCAGTATAAGGAGCCTTCTGACGCTCAATCTCCCTCGCCAGCCACGGCTGCTTCCTGAACAGCTCGGATACAATGGAATAGCCGTCCTCACGCTTGTTTTTCTGCAGGGAGGCTAGAAGATTGATTTTGGCAAAATGCTCCACATCCATGACAATGGGAAACATGATGCGCCGGAGGTAAACATCCAGCAGGGACAGCTCCTTGAGATAGGCAAAATCCAGATCGATGTACTCTCCCATACGGTCGCCCTTGCGATATTTATCATAATTATTGGCATAAAACTTCAACCGAAAATAGTAGGTATGATTCGCCAGAAAATCCTTGGCCTTTTTCTCATCAATCATGTTGAAAGAAATTCCCTTTGACTTCATCTGCTGAATCTGACCGTCAATGTTAAATTTTTCCCTCGGCATACATTCACTTCCCATCTCCCAAAATATATCTGATATACCGTTGCGACAGCAACAACGACAACGATAGCAACAACACCATCTCCTGCTACATGCCCTCAGTCAAAGCCGCGTTCCCATCAGCACTTCCTTCTACGCTAATTTTACACTAAGCACATATTTTAGGCAACGAAAAAATAGTGACCGCCCATTACAGATATTATTAAAATCTTTACCTGTCACCTACTAATAAATTTCACCTATCAAAACAATAGCCGGTCATGGGCAAATATTCATGACTGGCTATTTTTTATGCCCCATACCTGGCGCACAAAAAAAGACAGACACATCCAAAGACGTATCTGCCCTATTTTTCACACTTATTTTCCTGCAAGGCTGCCAGGTATTGTAAATCCTTCTTATCCAACACCGCTGTCTGTAAAAGGTCAGGGCGATGCCTAAAGGTTGCCTCCAGGGACTTTTTACGCCGCCAGTCAGCAATCCTGGCATGGTCACCGGAAAACAGCACCTCCGGCACCTGCATGCCCTCAAACTCCCGTGGCCGCGTGTACTGGGGATGCTCCAAAAGCCCATTATAAAATGAATCGGTAGGCGCGGACTCCTCGGAGCCCAGCACGCCCGGCAGCATCCGGGACACGGCATCCGTAATCATCATGGCTGGCAGCTCACCGCCAGTCAGCACAAAATCGCCGATGGATATAATCTCATCGGCAAGGTTCTCGCTGATGCGGGCATCAAAACCCTCATAATGGCCGCAGATGAAAATAAGCTGCTCATACCGGGCCAGCTCCCGTGCCTTAGCCTGATTGAACACAGCCCCCTCCGGGCTCATCAAAAGCACCCTGCGCTTTGTAAAATGAGTAGTTTCCTTCAGAAAGCGGACAGCCCGAAAAAGCGGCTCCGGCTTCAGCACCATGCCGCTGCCGCCCCCGAAGGGAGAGTCATCCACCTGCTTGTGCCGCCCTTCCGCAAAATCCCGGAAATTCATGATGTGAATATCCAGAAGCCCGTTATCTACGGCACGCCTTGTAATACTCTCCCCGAAGGGGCCTGCAAACATAGAAGGAAACAAGGAAAGAATATCTATCCTCATCATGCTTCCTCCGGCAAATCCACAACCATCCTGCCCTCAGGCACGTTGATTTCCTTGACCACGGCTTTCAGGGCAGGCACCAGAATCTGCTTCGCCTGACCCTTCCGGGACACCACATACACATCGTTGCTGCCGGTCTTCAGCACTTCGGTGACAAAGCCCAGGGACTCGCCCTCCAGGTCAAAAACCTCCAGCCCGATAATATCAAAGGTATAATATTCCCCTTCTTCCAGTGGCATAGCCTCGGCCTTGTCCACATAGAGAAGCTTGCCGGTCAGCAGGGCTGCCGCCTCCCGATGAGGGCACTGCTTCAGCTTCATGATGACGAACTGCTTATGATACCAGCAATCCTCCACATCCATCAGCTCATCGCCTACATAGACATGCTCCAGCTCCTGAAACCTCTCCGGGAAATCAGTCAGGGGAATTACCCGCAGCTCGCCACGTACGCCGTGGGGCGCACCTGCCTTGCCAATGACAATCCTGTCACCAGCACCTGCTGCCGTATTTTTCTTAGCTGCGGATTGCGATGATCTTATCATCTTCCACCACTACTTCCA
>CAMFES010000080.1 GCA_945949525.1 uncultured Veillonellaceae bacterium | reverse complement strand
CATTGCCGTCACGGTGCGCCGGGAGATGGGCAACGACATTCAGGCGGCCTGCGGCCAGCTGAGAAATAAACACATTAAATGAAGAATGATGTCTGTACATGAAATATAATGCACATAGGCAATCAGCTATTTACTAAAATGCTGTATAGATGTAAAATTAAAAGATAAAGGATTTTTATTATCCTTTCGGATACTGGGCAGAGGATTTTCAAAGGAGGTTTGGTCTTTATGTCAATGGGCAAACTTGAATCCTTTTTAGAAAAGCATATAGAGGGCTTTTTCAACCGCAGGCTGGGCAGCTCCGTGGAGCAATCGGAGGTCATGAAGAGGCTGGAGCGGGAGCTTCTGCACCGCAGGAAGAAGGGACGCACAGAAACCGTGGTTCCCAACAGCTTTTATATAGAGCTGACGGAGGAGGATTACCAGCGTTTGTGTGTCCGTCGTTTTCTGGATGAGCTGTATGTGCAGGCTGAAAAGCTGGTGATTCAGAATGACTGCTTTATGGACGAGGATTTGTCCATTACAGTCAACAGCAACAGCGGCCTGTCCAGGGGCACCTGTGTGGTGGCTGCCAGGTTTACAGGGGATGAGCCGGAGGAAAAAACTGTCAGCCAGGTGGAGTGCAACACCATCATACTGGACAAGTCTGAGTTCAATCCGCCCCTGAATCTGCCTGTGGAGTACAAGACAGTAAGCCTTCTGGCTGTAGAGGGGCCGGATATAGATTCCTATCTGGAATTTGGCGAAAAGCAGATTTATATCGGCCGCCGGGTGAACAATGATTTTATCCTGACGGATACCAATGCCTCCAGGCTCCATGCCTATATCAGCTATGAGCGGCATCGCCATGTACTATATGACGCGGAAAGCCTGAACGGTACTTTTGTAAATGGTCAGCGCGTGGTGTCGCCCCAGCTGCTGAGGCCGGGTGATGAGATTACCATCGGTGAAACGGTGCTTTTGTATGAGGTGATATAGATGCAGGTAACGGCAATGGCTATCAAGGGGTTGAGCGTGGTTCTGCAGTACGGCCTGCTGTTTTTCCTGCTGTTTTTCGTCTACAGGACTGTCAGGCTGATGGCGGCAGCAGGCAGGCCGCTGGTTGAGGATATCTATGAAGAAACGGAGATTACGGCAGCCGAGGCGGTACTGACTGTGCTGGAGGCCGTGGATGAAAGCATGGTGGGGCGGCGTTTTGCCTTCGGAGACAGCATTTCTATCGGCCGCGGTGATGACAACGATATAGTCATCAGGGATGGCTATGTTTCCCATAGGCACGCCCTGGTAGAGCTGATGAACAATTTGTACGTGATAGAAGATTTGGGAAGCGTTAATAAAACCTATGTCAATGGCCAGGAGATTGCCGGACGGCAGTATCTGCAGTCAGGGGATATTATCAGCATAGGAACGGTAACATTCCAGTTTGGGCGGTGATAGTGTTGATAAGATTTTTTCAAATGTCGGATATCGGGCTGCAGCGAAGCCTGAATGAGGACAGCCTGTTGTGCAGACCGCCCTCTGATTTCGTGGTGGCTGACGGCATGGGCGGACATGTGGCAGGCGAGGTAGCAAGCCATATTTTTACAGGTGTTATGAATCAGCTCCTTTCGGAGCATGATGGTTCACTTGGCCAGGAGGAGCTGCGGGAGATGGTTATCCGTGGCAACAGGGCGATACTGGCCAGCATTCAGCGGCATCCTGAGCGGCGGGGCATGGGAACTACGGCCACCTGCCTACATCTGGAAAAGGACAGGGCCCTGTGGGCTCATGTGGGTGACAGCCGCCTTTATCTGGTGCGCGACGGCTCCATGCGACAGGTTACCAGGGATCATACATACGTCAACGACTTGATTGACAGCGGCAGCATCACTCCCCTTGAGGCGGAAACTCACCCCAAGCGGAATATGCTGATGCGGGCCGTGGGGGTTGAGGAGTATGTGCAGGTGGATACCGGCGAGTTTGGCTTGCAGCATGGTGACATCCTGCTTCTTTGCTCTGACGGTCTTACCAATATGGTGACGGAGGATGCCATCAGGACGGTGCTGGAGGCGGAGAGCTGTGTCAATCCGGCGGCTTCCCTGGTGGAATGTGCCAGGGCCGGGGGCGGTATTGATAATATTTCTGTTATCGTGGTGAGATATTATGAAAAATAAAAGCCTGATCTTGCTGGCAGTGGATGCCGGAATCATGCTGTGCGGCCTGGGGATATTGCTTCTCAGGCAATATCCGGCGATGGATTACAGCGTGCTGCCCTGGGCGGCCGGTGCCATAGGGGCCGCTTTCGGGGTGCAGTGCTTCCTCATCAAAGGGAAATATACGGACGATGTATGGCTCTTGCCCATGGTAATGTTTTTTGCCAGCATCGGCGTGGTGATGCTGGGCAGGCTGAAGCCTGTCTTGTGCATACCGCAGCTGAGATGGCTGATTATAGGGCTGGCTGTGCTTCTGGTAGTTTTGCAGTTTTCCCGGAAAATCAGGGAGCTGATGCAGTATCAGTATATACTGGGCATCCTGACCCTGATTGTACTGTGCCTGTCCCTGCTGTTCGGCACGGAGATAGGCGGCAGCAAGAACTGGCTGGTGCTGGGGCCGTTTCAGGTGCAGCCCTCGGAGTTTGGCAGGATTTTGCTGGTGCTTTTTCTGGCGGCCTACCTGTCTGACCACAAGACTGTTTTGCAGGAGGCCGGGCGCAGGCTTTTTCTGCTGCAGCTGCCGCCACTAAGATTTATTGCCCCTCTTTTGTGTATCTGGGGCATGGCGATTCTGATGTTTGTGGTGCAGCGTGATTTGGGTTCCGCCCTGCTGTTTTTCTGTCTGGCGGTGTTTATGACATACATGGCTACCGGCAGCAAATCCTATGTGTTTATCGCTTTGGCGTTTTTCTGCCTGGGAGCTTTTATCAGCTACCAGCTGTTTGGTCACGTCAGGGTGCGTTTTGAGATATGGCTGGACCCCTGGGCGGATCCGGCCGGGCAGGCCTACCAGGTGGTGCAGTCCCTGTTTGCCTTCGGGGCGGGGGGAGCCTGGGGGACGGGTCTGGCCCATGGCCATCCGGGGCTGATTCCGGAGGTACATACTGATTTTATTTTTTCAGCTATTGGAGAAGAGCTGGGGCTTCTGGGGTGTACGGCCATTATGCTGACCTATACCATGTTCTTTTTCAGGGGCATCAGCATTGCCCTGGCCTGCCGCCGGGAGCTGTATATGCTGATTGCCGCAGGAGTATCAGTCAGCTTCTATCTGCAGGCGTTTATTATTATTGCAGGCGTAACCAAGTTCCTGCCCCTGACAGGCATTACCCTGCCGTTTATCAGCTATGGCGGCAGCTCCATGGTTTCCGGCTTTATCATGCTGGGGATTTTGCTGGCTATGGCAAAAAAGGAGTAGCAGATGGGGAATAAGATAACAAAAAAGCATATTCTTCATTGCAGCATGTTTTTGCTGGGCTGCTTTGGAATTTTGTTTTGCTATCTGGTTTATATACAGGTGTTTCAGGCGGATGAGCTGAGTGTCAATCCTCTGAACCGCCGCGGTGCCTCGCTGGATATTACCAGAGGCTCTATTCTCGACTGCCACGGTGAGCAGCTGGCCTTCAGCAGCAGGCCGGGAGAGCGCCACTATCCCTTTGGGGCAGTGATGGCGCCGGTGACAGGCTATGCGGGAGAGGCGCTGGGCAGCTCCGGGCTTGAGAACATGCTGGGAGATGAACTTTCCGGCCAGTCGAGGCTGCTCCGCAATCTCGGCCCTGCAGGTCAGCTTCTGCAGTCTGATCGGGGCAGTGATATCAGGCTGACTGTGGATGCCGGGGTACAGCAGGCGGCCTACGATGCACTGGGAGGCCGCAGGGGCGCCGTGGTGGTGCTGGATGCGGCTACAGGAGGCGTGCTGGCCATGGTCAGCACGCCGTCCGTCGACCCGGAGCAGGTGGAGGCACAATGGGCGGAGCTGTCCAAGAGTGAGGACAGCCCTCTTTTGAACCGGGCTGCCAATGGCCTTTATCCCCCCGGCTCCACCATCAAGGTGCTGATTGCGGATGCGGCTCTGGATGAGAAGGTTACGGATTTGAATGAAACGTTTGAGTGCGGCGGCAGATTGCAGATTGGGGATACCTACATTGGCGAAAGCCATGGTGCGGTGCATGGCAGGGTCAACCTCAAGGAAGCCCTGACCCATTCCTGCAATTATACCTTCGGCACCCTTGCCATGCGCATGCACGGCAGCGGCCTTGAGGATGCCTTCAAGCGTTTTGGCTTTGCCGATACCTTTACCGGGGAAATTCAGGAAAGCAAATGCCATCTGCCAAGGTTTGGCAGCCTGGGAGATGGTGATACGGCCCAGGTGGGCATAGGACAGGGAGAGCTTTTGGTGACACCCCTCCGTATGGCCATGCTGGCTGGTGCATACGCCAATGGAGGCAAAATGATGGTGCCATATCTGGTGGATGAGGTAGTTTCCCCCCAGGGGGTTCTCATCAGAAAGGCTTCTCCTGTCAAGTGGCGGGATGCCACAACAGAGCAGCGGGCGGCTGTCATTGACGGCTTTATGGAAAATGTGGTTCAGAATGGCACAGGGGCCGGTGCAGCTGTGGCAGGCGTCAGGGTAACGGGCAAGACAGGCACGGCGGAAAATCCGTCAGGAGCGGAGCATGGCTGGTTTATAGGCACTGCCGAGCTTCATGGACGTTCCATAGCTTTTGCCATCATTGTGGAAAACGGCGGCAGCGGCTCTGTGGCACTGCCTATTGCCAGGCAGATTATCTTAGCTTTGAACAATAGATAGTTTTTATAGATTTTATTAGTAGGGGGTTATGTCTAATGATACAGCGGATTTTGGCCAGGCGCTATGAGCTGCAGGAAATGATTGGCGGCGGTGGCATGGCTGATGTGTACAAGGCGCATGACAGACTGCTGGACAGGGCTGTGGCTGTGAAGATTTTACATCAGCAGTATGCCAATGATGCAGAATTCGTGGAGAAATTCCGCAGGGAAGCTACCGGTGCGGCCAAGCTGGCTCATCCAAATATCGTAAATATCTACGATGTAGGTGAGGAGGCCGGCAGCCAGTACATTGTCATGGAATACGTATCAGGGCCGACCCTGAAGGAGGTAATACAGCAGAAGGGCTGTCTGGAACCCTTCGAGGCTGTGCGCATTGCCAAAGAGATTGCCAGCGCGCTGGAATCAGCCCACCGCAACAATCTGGTGCATTGTGACATCAAGCCCCACAATATTCTCGTGATGCCGGACGGCCATGTAAAGGTGACGGATTTTGGCATCGCCAGGGCGGTGTCGGCCTCAACCATGACCTACAGCGGCAGTGTCATGGGTTCCGTGCATTATTTTTCGCCGGAGCAGGCCAAGGGTACGGCCATTACTACTAAGTCAGATGTGTATTCGCTGGGGGTTGTTCTTTATGAGATGCTTACGGGAGAGCTGCCTTTCAACGGCGAAACATCCATCAGCATAGCTCTGAAGCATCTGCAGGAGGAGCCTGTGCCTGTACGTCAGCTTCGCCCGTCTATTCCGCCGGTGCTGGAGGCGATAGTGCAGAAGGCTATGTCCAAGGACCCGTTGACCCGTCCTGGCAGCACGGAGCTGTATGAGGATTTGAACCAGGCCAAGGGCATGCTGGCGGATAGGACAGCAGGGGAGGGGGCAGGTGCCCAGGATCCTTTTGCTACCCGCGTGATACCAAGGATTACCCCGGAGATGATGACGGCCCAGCCGGAGGCATCGGGACAGCCGCGAACCTCCAGGGAGTATTATCAGCCGGAGCAGTCCGGCTTGCAGGAGGGCACCTCTATTTTTAAGTCCAAAAAATTTATTGCAGGGCTGGTAGCAATCCTCATGATGGGGTTCTTTGTGGGTTCCTTCCTTTCCTTCGGCAAATTCTGGAGTTCGGCGGAGATCGATGTGCCTGATGTGGTGGGCAAATCCTCCATAGTGGCGCAGCAGATGCTGGAGGATAAAAATCTACGGGTCAAGCTGGTGGAATCAAATGATGATTCTGTGCCGGCAGGCCAGGTTATCTCCCAGTATCCGGAGGCCGGGGCCAGGGTCAAGGAGCAGCGTCTGGTGACGATTACCGTCAGCAAGGGCGGCGAGGAGCTGACCATGCCTGACCTGAAGAGCATGAGCCGCAGCAATGCGGAGGAGAAGCTGAAAAAGATGGGGCTGAAGGTTGGCGCAGTCTTTGAGGAGAATGCCAAGGAACCGGCCGGGACTGTTATCGGCCAGGACCCAAGGAGCGGCTCCAAGATTACCAAGGGGCAGTCCGTGGATATAACAGTCAGCCTGGGCGAGAAGAAAAAGGATGTGACCGTGCAGAACTATGCCGGCCTCAGCGTGGAAAGCGCCAAATCAAACCTTGAGGCAAACGGTCTTAGTCTGGGCGGTGTCACGGAGGAGGCCAGCAGCAAGCCGAAGGGAACTGTTATCAGCCAGAGTCCGGCCGCCGGTACGGCCTTGACAGAGGGTGGCAGTGTCAGCCTTGTTATTTCGTCGGGGAGAGCGGCGGAGCCGGAGCAGCAGCCTAGCGCCCCGACGGAATCACCGGCAACGGCAAAGCAGAAAACTGATTCCAGCAAGCTGACAATCAAGCTGGAATAATGTTCAAAAAGGAATTTTGTTCATGGCAACAGCACAAGTAATAAAAATGTATAACGGCTTTTACTACCTGCAGACGGGCAGGGAGGGTGATGAACTCCTTTCCTGCCGCCTGCGGGGGCGCATCAAGCGGCACAAGGGAGTGGTGGTGCCTGGTGACTACGTGGAGTATGAGCTTTTGGAGGACGGCACCGGCGTGATTGAAAGCTGCCTGCCCCGGAAAAGCTTGCTGCTGCGGCCTGCCGTGGCAAATATCGACCAGGTGATAGTAACCTTTGCAGCCAGGCAGCCGGATTTGAATGAGCTGCTTTTGAACCGCTTTCTGGTGCTGGCCGAGTGGTCGGGCATCCCGGAGATTGTCATCTGCATCAACAAGTGCGACCTGCTGACGGAGGCGCAGCAGGATGGCTTTTTGCAGGCGTATCGCGAGGCTGGCTACAGGCTGCTTTTGGTGTCCGCCCATGAAAAGCGTGGCATCGCTGAACTGAAGGCGCAGCTTTCTGGCAAGGTGACTGTCTTTGCCGGGCCATCAGGAGTGGGCAAGTCATCGCTGCTGAATGCTATAGATGAGAGACTGCAGCTGGCTACCGGCAAAATCAGCGATAAAATCAAGCGGGGCAAGCATACCACCAGGGCAGCCTGCCTGCTGCCCCTGGCGGGGGGCGGTACGGTGGTGGATACGCCGGGCTTTAGCGCGGCAGAGCTGGAGCAGCTGGACAAGGCGAAGCTGGCCTGGTATTTTCCTGAGTTCCGCCCGTATATTGAAAAGTGCTACTACAATACCTGCACTCATAGCCATGAGCCTGACTGCGCCATCAAGGAGGCAGTGGAGGCTGGCGGAATCTGCCGTGAGCGCTATGAGGCGTATTTGAATATTTTGCAGACCATAAATGAAAGAAAGAAGGCGTACTGATATGATAAAAGTTTCTCCATCTATCCTTTCCGCGGATTTTGCTAATCTGGGGGCAGAGGTAAAGAAGGTTGTGGATGCAGGGGCAGAGTATGTGCATATTGATGTAATGGATGGCACTTTTGTGCCGGAGATTACTTTGGGAGCTGGGATTGTGAAGGCCATCCGCCCTGTGACTGATGCGGTGTTTGATGTGCATCTCATGGTGGAGCATCCTGATACCCAGATTGAGTCCTTTGTCAAGGCAGGTGCGGATATTATCACCTTCCATGTGGAGGCGGCAAAGCATCCTCATCGGGTGATTCAGGCCATTCATGCCGCAGGCTGCAAGGCAGGTATTTCCTTGAATCCTGGCACACCGGTAGCCATGGTGGAGGAGCTTTTGGCAGATGTGGACCTGGTGCTGGTAATGTCTGTAAATCCGGGCTATGGCGGGCAGAAGTTTATTTCAGCCTCCCTCAGCAAGCTGCGCAGGCTCCGGGCCGCTCTTGATGCCTGCGGTTCCCAGGCAGAGCTGGAGGTTGACGGTGGCGTGACCGAGGCCAATGCCCAGGAGATTATCGATGCAGGGGCTACCGTGCTGGTGGCAGGTTCCGCTGTATACAAAAGCAAGGATATTCCGGCTACGATTAAGGCTTTGCATGGAGGGAACTGAGATATGAAAAAAGCAGTAGTATTATTATCGGGCGGGCTGGATTCCACCACCTGCATGGCAGTAGCCAAGGAACAGGGCTACGAGCT
>CAMFES010000079.1 GCA_945949525.1 uncultured Veillonellaceae bacterium | reverse complement strand
AAAATATGGCAGCGAGTGTGGATAACTCGCTGCCATATTTGTCTACGGTCTGAAGGGGGGCTTCTGCCCCCCCTTTTTTGTATACTTAATTGACAAATATGTTTTCTTCTGCTATTATCTAGAAAAAGTTTGATTTTTAGACTTTTTTCAGATTTACCATGTAGAATGTGTGATAGTGTAGGAGAAGATTAGTGTTTTATAAGGAGAATTGAGTATGAATACGCTGAAAACTACGGTTTTAATGGCCCTTTTGATGGGCATACTGATAGCTGTGGGCGGTGCCTTTGCAGGTCGCAGCGGTGCCATGATAATGCTGTTTATCTCTCTGGCTATGAATTTTGGCACCTACTGGTTCAGTGATACTATAGTGCTAAAAACATACGGCGCTCGTGAGGTTACGGCGGAGGATGCACCGGAGCTTTACAATCTGGTGGCAAACCTTGCTGCCAATGCGGAGCTGCCTATGCCAAAGGTGTGCATCATCAACAGCGGTGTGCCAAATGCCTTTGCCACCGGCAGGAATCCTTCCCACGCCGCAGTGGCAGTTACCACCGGTCTTATGCAGACCCTGAATTACGATGAAATAGCCGGTGTGCTGGCACATGAGCTTTCCCATGTGAAGCATCGCGATACCTTGATTTCCTGCGTGGCGGCAGCTATGGCAGGTATCATTTCCATGATTGCCAATATTGCCCAGTGGGCGGCTATTTTTGGCGGCCGTTCCGATGATGACGAGAATGGCGGTTTCATCGGTTTGATTGTTACCATTGTTATTGCCCCGATTGCGGCAGCCCTCATACAGATGGCGATTTCCCGTTCCAGGGAGTATGAGGCTGACAAGACAGGTGGCGAGATTTGCGGCAACCCAAACGCCCTGGCCAATGCCCTGGAGAAAATAGAGTATTTTTCCCTGAATGGGCCTGTGATGAGCCAGGCTACTACCTCCACTGCCCACATGTGCATTATCAACCCTCTGAAGGGATCTAAACAGACCTTTGTAAATCTGTTCAGCACACATCCGCCTACGGCGGAGCGTATTGCCAAGCTGCGCCAGCAGGCAATTGCCATGGGCAAGTAAAAAAGATGAAATATACTGCTCCCTGCCATTTAGCAGGGAGTATTTTTACGCAAAAAAATAAACGCTGTGCCAGGCACAGCATTTACTTGAATATACATGATATGTTTTTTATCTTGTCTGGTTCAGCTTGAGGATAACATCCCTTGGCGCATTGACGGACAGCCCCATAATGGCCATAAGCTGATTGAAGGCAGGCTCCACGGCACCGGTATTTTTGATGATGAAGTCAGCTGATTTCCAGAAATTGAACTCGTTATTGGACTCAGCGTACTCAAGATGATACTTCATCTCGGCGTTGTTCAGGCCGAGGCGCAGCATCCTGTCCACGAGGCTTACGTAGTCAGCCATGAGGTAGATGGTACTGAGGTGGCCGGTCATCAGCTTTGCCAGCTGCTTGACACCATTCTGGTCCAGCACGGTGACACTCACCTTGTTATCCTTGATTGCTGAAAGCATATCCTGCTTTCTGATACCGTAATAATCGCCCTTGTAGGCTACCTTTACGATCCAGTCACCCTGCTCAAAGGCTGATTTACTGATGAAATTTACCATGCGCTTGTCCTTTTTTAGACGCATGGCATCACTGGTACTGTATACAGGAATATAATGAACGCCCAGGTCCATCAAACGCGTAATCAAGGTAGATTTTCCTGAGGCATAGGGACCGACCAAAGCAAAAATCTTGTTTGACATAGGCATCAACCGTCCTAACATAATTATTTACATACCACTATTGTAGCACAGTTCATTGTAAAAATGAACTGAAAAATTTTCTAAAAATTTTCTTAAATACAAAAGGAGCGACAACCGATCGTCGCTCCTTCTGCATCAACCTCATCTGCCACCTGTACAAAACTCCCGAAGGAGTATGTACAATAAACGTTGTCCCCACAACGCTTCACCCACAATTATGTTACCACAACTTTCACTCTTGTGCAAGTGTTTTTATATTTTTTTATTTATATTCATGAAGGAAAATGTATTTTTATGGCGAATAGTATATAGACATAGCATTTCATTTTGCGATTTTGGGAGGCTTCTGACTATGATACACGGGATTATTGATATTGGCTCGAATACTGTGCGCATGGCGATTTATGATATTTCTGGTGACAGGATTGAATTTCTCATGAAGAAAAAGCATCTGGTAGGGCTGGCTGCTTACCTTGAGAACAATGTGATGACCAAGGCCGGCATCGACAAGGTGTGCGAGGTTTTGTTTGAGTTCAGGAGCTTTCTGGAAATATTCAGGATAAAGAGCGTGGTTGCGTTCACCACGGCGGCTCTCAGGAACTGCCGCAACAGCCGGGAGGCGGTTGATGAAATTATCAGGCGTACCGGCATAGACATAGAGATAATTTCTGGCGACCGGGAGGCAGAATATGATTTTATCGGTGCCACCAGAAATATTGAGGAAAAATCAGGCGTGCTGGTGGATATTGGCGGAGCCAGCACGGAACTGGTATCCTACAGTGATGGAAGGATTGTCAATAAAATAAGCCTGCCTATGGGGTCGCTGGATTTTCGTACAAAATATTGCAGCTGTGTATTGACAAATGAATTTGAGGTAAGCCTTATGCGTGAGAAGGCGGCAAAGCTACTGGAGGGGGCCGATGGATTTTCAGGCTTCCGCTGTAATGGACTGGTTGGCATAGGCGGAACCTTCAAGGGAGCCTGTGCCCTTTACAATGCTATGTACAGCCACGATAAGAAGAATCTTGTCATGGAGGCGGACTGCCTGGAGGAAATGATAAATCATTTCAGCCGTCTGGAGGAAATCGGCCATGATGATGCAGTGCTTTTGATGAAGCAGGTACCTGACCGCATCAATACCATCATCCCAGGCATGGTTATAGCTGATGTTCTGGTGAAAAGCTTCAGGTGCGGCAGAGTGACCTACAGCGATTCCGGCGTAAGGGAGGGATTTATCTACAGTCATCTGGTATGACGGCAATGGTGATTATTTATTGCCGAAATTTCTTGAATTTAGCTTATGACTGCACTATAATATTATTGGTGAAATGAATAGAGATACGGGGAGCTTGCAGATGCATCTGGTGTGTATCGAACAGGCTGAGAGGATGGTGTGCCCGTCGACCCGCTAACCTGATTTGGATAATGCCAACGTAGGGACGCTAGCAGTACAAGCAGTTTGTTTTTTTGTGAGGAGTTGCCATTTCAGGCGGCTTCTCTTTTTGATTGTAAGATATTGTGAAGGTTATGCCTGATTTTTTAGCGGAGGGATGTAAGGTTGATTATCAATGGTGTGCAGGAGGCAGCGGAGGGAAAATCCGTAGCACTGGTTCTGCAGGAAAAAAAGATTGATTTGTCCAATGTAGCTGTGGAGAGAAACGGAGAAATTGTGCCAAAGCGCCTGTATGACAGTGTGATTCTTGAAGCGGAGGACAGGCTGGAGATAGTGTCCTTTGTGGGAGGTGGCTGATATGCAGGAGGTAGCGTCTGATAGAAATGGCGCGGCCCTGTCCCGTGAGGAGTGGCTTTCGGCTCTGGCGGAGCGGCATGGAGCAGCTCGTCAGGAAAGGTTTTCAAAGGGGCGTGTGGCCATCTGCGGCCTGGGGGGACTGGGCAGCCGGGTGGCAGAGCTTCTTACCAGGGCGGGCGTCGGTTATCTCAGGCTGCTGGATTTTGACAGGCTGGAGCCCACCAACCTGAACAGGCAGTGGTATTTCATGGAGCAGCTGGGCATGTACAAGGCGGAGGCGCTGGCGGAAAACCTCAGGCGCATTACTCCCTATGTTGAGCTTGATGTACATGTTGTCAGGATTACGGAGGAGAATTTCTCCAGCCTTTTAACCGATGTGGATGTGATTGTGGAAGCCTTTGATACAGCTGCTTGCAAAGCCATGCTGGTGAATGGTGTCCGGGAGAAGCTTCCTCAATGTCCGCTGGTGGCGGCATCCGGCATGGCAGGCTTTGCTTCTGCCAACGAAATGAGGGTGCGCAGGCTGTCGGATAATTTTTACTTGTGCGGTGATGGCAGGTCGGATGTACATGCTGGTGACGGGCTATACGGCGCAAGGGTAAATATCTGCTCTGCCCAGGAGGCCCTGACTGTATTACAGCTTCTGGCCGGTGAGCAGTCAAAGGCAGTGTGATTACTTGTTTTTGTATTTTTGCAGTTATTTAGTTATAAGAGTTTAGGAAGAAGGATTATGCTATGGCAAATGATGATGTATTCCAGCTGGGGGGGAAGGAGTTTCACTCCCGCTTTATCCTGGGTTCGGGTAAATATTCCCTGCCATTGATAGAAACTGCCATCAAGGATGCAGAGGCGGAGATGATTACGGTTGCGGTGCGCCGCACCAATACCATGGATGAGGGAAATATATTGAAGTATATTCCTGAGCATGTTACTTTGCTGCCGAACACATCGGGAGCAAGGAACGCTGACGAGGCTGTGAGGATTGCCCGCCTGGCCCGTGAGCTTGGCTGCGGTAATTTTGTCAAGATTGAGATTATGCGGGACAGCCGCTATCTGCTGCCTGACAATCATGAAACCATCAAGGCAACGGAAATCCTCTCTAAAGAGGGATTTGTTGTTCTACCATATATGTTCCCTGACCTGACTGCTGCCCGTGATCTGGTCAGTGCCGGTGCCGCCGCTGTCATGCCGCTGGCGGCGCCTATCGGCTCCAATCGTGGACTGTCTGCCCGTGATTTTATCGAGATTCTCATTCATGAGATTGATTTGCCGATTATTGTTGATGCAGGCATTGGCAGGCCTTCCCAGGCCTGTGAGGCCATGGAGATGGGGGCGGCTGCCATCATGGCCAATACAGCCCTGGCTACGGCAGGCAATCTTCCTCTGATGGCACAGGCCTTCAAGGAGGCCATCAGCGCCGGACGCAAGGCTTACCTGTCAGGACTGGGACGCGTACTCAGCCGTGGTGCTGAGGCTTCTGACCCTCTAACCGGCTTTTTGCGGGAGGATGGATGATTATGGCTATGCAGGAGGAAAACAGCTTTTTTGTGGATGGCCGTCATCTGAGCGATGCGGCACTGGCCCGAAAGCATCAGCTGGAAAATGACCCTTCTATTCGTAAGGATCCTATGGAGTATTTGCCGGGCATGGAGGAGATTGAATCCGATGTCCGTGACAGGGTGATGAAGCATGTAAACGGCTACAATCCGGAGCAGTATACCGCGGTGGATGTGCGCCGCGCTCTCAGCAGAAATCATCTGGATGAAGAGGATTTGAAGGCACTGCTTTCACCGGCCGCCGCTCCTTTTTTGGAGGAGATGGCTCAGAAGGCTCACAATCTTACCAGCCGTCATTTCGGCAATACAGTGTATATGTTTACGCCCCTCTACATGGCAAATTATTGTGAGAATTACTGCATTTACTGCGGTTTCAACTGCTATAACGATATTCAGCGTGTACGTCTTACGCCGGAGCAGATTGAACATGAAATGAAGGTCATTGCCGACAGCGGCATGGAGGAAATACTGCTGTTGACCGGGGAGAGCCGCGGAAAAAGCAGTGTGGAATACATCGGCGAGGCCTGCAAGCTGGCGAGAAAATACTTCCGCAATGTGGGTCTTGAGATTTACCCTGTGAATACGGATGAATATAAATATCTTCATGAGTGCGGCGCAGATTATGTGACTGTTTTTCAGGAAACCTACGATTTGAAAAAGTATGAGTCACTGCATCTGGCAGGCCACAAGAGGGTATGGCCGTACCGCTTTGATGCTCAGGAAAGGGCATTGCGTGGCGGTATGCGTGGGGTGGCCTTTTCCGCGCTGCTGGGACTTTCGGATTTCCGCAGGGATGCGCTGGCTACGGCGCTTCATGCCTACTATCTGCAGCGGAAGTATCCGTGGGCAGAAATGAGCCTGTCCTGTCCGAGATTGCGCCCCATCATCAACAATGACAGCATTAATCCGCAGGATGTAGGGGAAAAGCAGCTGTGCCAGATTCTTTGCGCTTATCGTCTTTTCCTGCCATACGTGGGGATTACCGTGTCCAGCCGTGAGAGTGCAGCCTTCAGGAACGGCATTGTAAAAATTGCGGCTACCAAGGTGTCTGCCGGTGTTTCCACAGGCATCGGCGACCATGAGAGCAAGTATGAAGGCAAGGATGTCAAGGATGATGCTGCCGGTGATGAGCAGTTTGAGATTCAGGACAGCCGGAGCCTGCACAGGATGACCGCTGATATGAGCAGCGAGGGATTGCAGCCGGTGCTGAATGACTATCTTTACGTATGATTAGTGAGATGCCGTAATTTGCTATTTCAGGGTATTTTATGGTATAATTAATAGCTAATGTTTGTAAAGAATTGCATTGGAAATAACGGCTGCTAACCAGCTGGTGACTTATTAGAGGTGAGATTGTGGATTTTGGTAATGGTAAGATTTTACCGGTAAATCTGGAGCAGGAAATGCGCAATTCCTATATTGATTATGCTATGAGCGTAATCGTGTCCAGAGCTTTGCCAGATGTCCGTGATGGATTGAAGCCGGTTCATAGAAGAATACTGTACGCTATGCAGGAGGCAGGCATGACCTCCGGCAAGCCGTACAAGAAGTCCGCCCGTATCGTGGGCGAGGTTCTGGGTAAATATCATCCTCACGGCGATAGCTCCGTGTATAATGCGATTGTCCGCATGGCGCAGGATTTCTCCATGCGCTACATGCTGGCAGACGGCCACGGCAACTTCGGCTCCGTGGATGGTGACCCGGCAGCAGCGATGCGTTATACCGAGGTTCGCATGTCCAAGATTTCCGAGCTGATGCTGCAGGATATTGACAAGGATACTGTTGATTTTGTGCCGAACTACGATGAATCCCTGAAGGAGCCATCGGTGCTTCCGTCCAAGTATCCGGAGCTTTTGGTCAATGGCACATCGGGCATCGCCGTAGGCATGGCCACCAACATACCGCCTCACAACATGAACGAGGTTATTGATGGCGTGCTGATGCTGATTGACAATCCTGATGCTTCCGTGGAGGAGCTGATGACCGTCATCAAGGGTCCTGACTTCCCGACCGGCGGACTGATTATGGGCACCGCAGGTATCAGGGATGCCTATACCACCGGCCGCGGTTCCGTGAAGATGCGTGCCAAGGCACATGTGGAAACCATGTCCAACGGCAAGCCGCGCATCGTGGTGACAGAGCTGCCTTATCAGGTAAATAAGGCGCGCCTGATTGAGAAGATTGCTGACCTGGCCCGTGACAAGCAGATTGAGGGAATTACCGACCTGCGGGATGAATCTGACCGTAACGGCATGAGTATCGTGATTGAGCTTAGAAAGGATGTAAATCCTGATATCATGCTTAATCAGCTGTACAAGCACACCCAGCTGCAGGAAACCTTCGGTGTCATCATGCTGGCCCTGGTGGACAACCAGCCGCGCATTCTGACGCTGAAGGAGGTTCTTCATTATTATATTCTCCATCAGGAGGATGTAATCACCCGCAGAACGAGATATGAGCTGGCAAAGGCAGAGGCCAGGGCGCATATTCTGGAAGGTCTGACTATTGCCCTTGACCATCTGGATGCGGTTATTACCACCATCCGCGAGTCACAGACGGCGGATATTGCCCGTACTGCCCTGATGGACGGTTTCAAGCTGTCCGAGAAGCAGGCACAGGCAATCCTTGATTTGCGTCTGCAGCGTCTGACCGGTCTGGAGCGGGAGAAGATTGAGGAGGAGTATCAGGAGGTTCTGAAAAAGATTGATTGGCTGAAGTCCGTGCTGGCTGATGAGAGCAAGATTATGGCCATCATCAAGGAGGAGCTTACCCAGGTGAAGGATAAGTTCGGTGATGAGCGCCGCACTACCATTACCTATGATATGTCCGAGATGAATGAGGAAGACCTGATTGCTGATGAGGATGTGGTGGTTACCATCAGCCACAACAACTACATCAAGCGCATGAAGCTGGATACCTACAACAAGCAGAATCGCGGCGGCCAGGGGATTCTTGGCATGTCCACCAAGGAGGGGGATTTCGTAGAGAATATTCTCATTACGACTACCCACCATACGATTCTCTTCTATACCAGCCGGGGCAGGGTTCATTACCTCAAGGCATATCAGATTGCCGAGGCAAGCCGCCAGGCCAGGGGCACAGCCCTCATCAATCTCCTGAAGCTGGAGAAGGGCGAGAAGATTACTGCCGTGCTGCAGGTGCGTGAGTACAACCCGGAGAAATTCCTGTTCATGGCTACCAAGAAGGGTATCGTCAAGAAGGTACAGCTTTCTGAGTTCAACACCA
>CAMFES010000078.1 GCA_945949525.1 uncultured Veillonellaceae bacterium | reverse complement strand
AACTGAAAGGCAAAGCGGCCAAAGCCGTACAGTGCCACCTTCAGCATGACGCCGCTCATCAGGGCAGACACATGGCTTGGAGCCGCCGGATGGGCATTAGGCAGCCATATATGCAGGGGCATCAGGCCGGACTTCAGGGCAAAGCCTGCAAAGGCACATAAAAAAGCGATATGCCGCATAACCCCGTCAAGCTGATTATGCATCATATCAGCAAAAGCAAAGCTGGCAGAATGGCTGCCCAAAAGGTAAAAAGCCACAAGAATTGCCGCCGTCCCCAGATGGGTCATTACCATGTACTGGTAAGCGGCTGAAACGGTTTCCTTCTTGCCAGCCTCGTGATTTACCAGCAAAAAAGAAACAAGTGCCATAATCTCCCAGGAAACAATAAAGGTAAAAGCATCCCCGGAAATCAGCACCGCCACAATCGAAAATAAAAATAAGTTCCACATACCTGTGAGAGCGCGAATGCGGTTCCCCAGATACCCCCTGGCATAGTCCAGGGCATAAATGCTAATGAAAAACCCGGCCACGCCGGTAATAACTAAAAACACGCTGCTCCAGCCATCGGCAATCAGCGAATAGCTGCCCCATTTTGCGTCAATCAGCAGGGCATTATTGGGCACCAGCAGATACCGAAGGCCGCTGAAAGCAGTCATGCCGCTGGCCACAACAGCACAGAGCATGCCTGCGTAGTGGGCAGCCAGCTCCAGCCTTTTCGGCCAGACGATGGTCAGCGTTCCCAGCAGGAATACCAGCAGGGAACATAACAATACATCCATTTCTTCAACTCCTACATATATTTATTACCTGCCCAGCCCCAGAGGGCAAGGCAGGCTTACAACAAAATCAGGCCTCTTTTGCACCAGGAAACCCCGCAGCAAAATCAGCTCTATATCAAACAAAACAGGCTAATGGCACAGTCAGGCCTTTCTCGCCAGCAGCTGCTGACGCACCTCCTCCGGCACCAGATTGCCGCCGGTAGCCCAGATAATATGGGTGGCATTGGCCATCCTCTTGCCCAGGCGGTTGTCATACTTGTACTCGTCCATCACAGCAGACCGGCCCATGCACACAGGACCGTGAATAGCCGCACAGGCACTAGGCTCGATAAAGATGCCCTCATGCTGCCACAAAAGATGCAGATACTCAAAAATCCGCTTGTCCTTGATGGTAAAATCACCGCTGAGGAACGGCAGGATAAACTCACCCACAAAGCCCGACGGACGGCTGACAGCCAGCCCGTCCGCCTGAGTATTGCCGGAAAGGCCTATATCCTGCACGGAAATATTATCAAAAAGCCCTGTCACCATGCCCAGCAGCATGCACGGAGCCTGTGTCGGCTCCACAAAGAAGCAGTGGACATGCTCGCCAAAAAGCTGCTTCAGGCCAAAGGTAATGCCGCCTGGGGCACCGCCTACGCCGCAGGGCAGGTAGACAAACAGCGGATGCTCCTTATCCACCACGATATGCTCGGCTGCCAGCTGGCTCACCAGCATCTTGGCCGCCACCGCATAGCCCAGGAACAGCTCCCTGGAATGCTCATCATCCACAAAATAGCTGCTCTCATCCCCATCGGACCTTGCCCGGCCTTCCTTCACAGCCTCGCTGTAGTTGCCCTCGTACTCAACTACGGTCACACCCTTGCTGCGAAGCAGCTCCTTCTTCCACTCCTTGGCATCGCTGGACATGTGGACGATAGTCTGAAATCCCAGTGCTGCCCCCATGATGCCGATGGAAAGTCCCAGATTGCCGGTGGAGCCCACCTGCAGCTTGCGGGTGGCAAAAAACTCCCGCGCCTCCTCATCAGCCAGCTTGCAGTAATCATCCTCAAAGCTTTCCAGAATGCCATTCTCTACAGCCAGCGCCTCCGCATGCTTCATGACCTCGTAGATGCCGCCCCTGGCCTTCACCGAGCCTGCCACCGCCAGATGGCTATCCAGCTTCATCATCAGCCGCCCGGAAATATCCGCGCCAATCCGCGGTGAATTAAGAGCCTCCCGAAGCTTCGATACCTCCACCAGATCCGAATCAATCAGGCCGTTTCTTTCCTCGGTTTCAGGAAACAGCTTTTTCATCAAAGGAGCAAAGCGGCGCATACGGGCATAGGCTGAATCAATATCAGACAAAGTAAGTGATGAGCGAAGAACCGCATCATCATTATTCATCTTCATGGGATTGGCCCACTCAACCTCAATGGCATTCCGTATATCAGTCAGCAAAATTTCCCTGCGTTCCAGAGAAGAAAGGCTATCAATTTCCATAAATGAACATTCCCTTCCTGCAGCATATAAAATACCGTCGACAAATAAAACACCGTTTAATTATACAGACTTTGCGTCCTCAATTCAACTGCGTTTTTGCAAATAATCAATAAAATCAGCTTCCGGCAGCGGCTTTGAATAATAATACCCCTGTACATAGTCGCAGCCCAGCCGTATCAGCCTCTGGCGCTGTTCCTCCGTTTCCACGCCCTCGGAAAGAACGGACAGTCCCATATTTTTGCACATATCAATGATATACCGTATCATCTTATCATTCTGCTCGTTCTGCTCCTGCCGGATAAAGCTCATATCCAGCTTCACCACATCAATATCCATGTGGCCGAACATGCTCAGGGAAGAATACCCTGTGCCAAAATCATCCAGCTCCACCACAAAGCCGTCACGGTGCATCTCGTTGACCTTCCTGATAACCATATCCGGATTGTCCATGTAGGCGGACTCCGTAACCTCCACATGCAAGTCAGATGGCTCCAGGCCGTACTTTTCCAAAAGTGGCTTCAGCATATCCTTGTCATGAAAATACAGAAAATCCTTCCGGGAAATATTGACGGACACCGGCACGGTCTTCAGACCCATGTCCCGCCAGCGGCGGATAGCTGCACAAGCCTCATCCCACACATAGCGGTCCACATGGGCCACAAAGCCGTTATCCTCGAATATAGGAATAAAATCCCCCGGCGACATGAAGCCGTACCTGGGATGAATCCACCGCACCAGAGCCTCGGCCCCTATCAGCTCACCTGTAAAAATATTGTGCTTTGGCTGATACCAGACCTTGAACTGCCGCTGATTGATGGCTTCCTCCATATTCTCCAGGATGCGCTGTGTCTTCAGGGCATACATACGTATATTATCATCGTAGAGATTTACCAGCTTGTTGTAGGTATGAATTATCTTATGCAGAGCCATCATCGCCCTGTCACACATGACGCTGACAGGGATGCTGTGGTCTACCGACTCATAGATGCCGTATTTCTGCACAAAGGGCGGCAGGCCCTCCTTGACCTGCTTGTACTCATGCAGATCATCGGACTGCTGCTTCAAAAGCTTCTGATAGCTGCCGGCAGAATGAGGCAGAAGCTGGGCAAATGTAGCATCATCAAGACGTCCATAGACGCTCCTTTCCCACTCATTCTGGTCGTGATTCTGTGCCACATAGCGCAGAATAGCCTCTCCCTGCTTCGCCCCGTAACGCTCGTTGATGTTTGGCAGGTTCACAACGTGGGTACAAACCAAATCAAATTCTTCATCTGGATACCTGGCAAGAAGCTGCTCGGCCAGATGCAGAAAATAATCCCTGGTGTAGCAGTTGGTCAGGTTGTCCATGCGCAGCACATTCAGCATAACCGTCTTTTCGTGCAGGGCAATAGCTCTCTGCAGGCGGCTCAAAAGCACCTCCGGATTAAAAGGCTTGGCTACAAAATCCATGGCCCCCGCCTTCAGGCAGCCGGCCTCCTCCTCCGGCGTGTTATCACTGGTCAGCACCAGCACCGGAATCATCCGCATGATTTCATCCTTTTGGAACTCCCGCAAAAAATCATAGCCGTTCATTACCGGCATATTCAGATCCATCAGGATAACGCTGATGTCCGTACTGTGATTTTTCAGATATTCCAGCGCCTCAAAGCCGTTCTCCTTCTCCACGGTCTTGTAGTGCTGCTCCAAAAAATAGCACAGGGTCGTGCGCTGCAGCTCCGAATCATCCACCACCAGCACCGTCTTGTCACCTACCAGCTGACGTTCCTTCATGGACAGCTTGGCTTCCTTGTCCAGCTCCCTCTGATGCTCCTCATCAATATCGCGGGCGCAGAACAATATCACCTGATTGTCCGGCCGATAGTCCCCGGAGGGAATAATCTCTATCATTTCCCATCTGTACCGTCCACCCTTAGCGCGGCGATAGGTTATACTCAGATACTCCTTGCCGCTGCCCAGGCTCTGCCGCAGGTTTTCCCTGTCCACAAAATCAGCAAAATCCTGAACATCCTCTGCGTAGACCATACCGGCCTCAACAGCCCTGGCGGCCATCTTCTCATAGTCGGCACTATTGTCCAGCAGCTTCTGAATATCTGCCTGATTGCTTTGAATACAGCGAAAGGAACTATCCGTCAGATTAACGTACACAATTGTATGATAAATATTCTTTACCAATCGCAAAACATCATCTATGTCCTTATGATACAGCTCTTTAACAGGCATATTATCTCCCTCCTTCTCCAACTTCTATTTTATACTCAATGAACAAATTTCTCAAGTACATATACAAATACTCTGGCAATATTGTAAAAGCTATCCCCATAGTAGTATAATAGTCGTGTAAACATAATCGGAGGTGTTGTACATGATTTCCACCAAAGGCCGGTATGCACTGCGGCTCCTGCTGGATCTGGCCAGCCAGAACAGCGATGAATACATCCCTCTGCGCGCCATTGCCCAGAGACAGAATATTTCCGAAAAATACCTGCAGATTGTCATCAGGGAGCTGGTGCAGGCCAAGCTCATCAAGGGCATCAGCGGCAAAAAGGGCGGCTACCGTCTCATGCGCAGCCCCGAAGAGTATACCGTCGGCGAGATACTCTATCTGGAGGAAAACTCCATGTCCCCTGTCAGCTGCCTGTTGCCGGAGGCAGCGCCCTGCGACCGCAGCAGCATCTGCCCCACACTTCCCATGTGGGAAAAATACGACAAGCTGACCAAGGACTTCTTCTACGGCATCACCATACAGGACCTTCTGGACGGCAAGGTCTAAAAAAATACATAACCTTGATAGTGCAAACATCATCTTTTTCCACCAAAAAAAGAGTACCCATTACTAGATACTCTTTATTCCCTAAATGATTCGATTACTCAAGCAACTTTTATTTTACTATAATCTGTGATTATGACCTCACTCAATGCCTGCCGAGCCTGAATTATAATCCTATCCAATTGCTCCATGACATCATCTGTAAAAAATGTTTCTCCGCACTGAACACACTCCAGGCAAGGCACATTTTTCACAACAATAACGCAATTATCGAATGTTACTACATGGGTGGTAGTGCTGTATTTTGTTTCTTGACAATGGCAAAACATACACATAAAAACTACCTCCTCGTTTTAAAATCGTCTAAAAATTTTTCGGAACTTGGATAATAAGCTGTTATAATAAACACATTATCACCATCATATCCGGCCACAACATGAACCACCCTATCATTCATCATGTTATGTCCAAATATTAAACAACTTGGATGGGGATAATCTGTTGGATAATCCTCTATAATTTCCCCATTCATGATACAATTTATAACATCTATGCGTAATATTCCTCGTTGCTGTATTCTACTAGCCGCATGTGTTGACCATAAAATTTTATTTGTCTTGCAACATTTACGAAGTTCCTCAATATTCATATTTAGTTTATTCTCCTATAATCCGTAAACGCAACATCAACTGCCTATTTACAAAATGATTATACCATCACAAGAATACTCTGACAATACATGAATGAAACCATGTTTAAGTCATATAAGCCACCCCCTTCGAGCCCAGCTTTATAAAAAGGCACTTATAATAACGAACACAAAATCTTTATATATTTTCTCAATAAAACCAGCAGAAAATCCATATTTTCTATTCCAAAAAAGAGTACCCATTACTAGATACTCTTTAACGTATGCGCTATAATGCTTCACAAGAGGCGTTGATGTGTCGGCTTTCTCCGTTAAGGAGGTGATGCCATGAGCTTGTACGAAATGATACCTAAAACAATCATCAAACACCCACCAGCATGCCGTATTTTCACACAAAATACGACATGCTGGTTTTTTTCCACTCCTTGCCGGTATACAGCATGGTGCGCCGGGTGACACCGGTTTCCTGTGCCAGCTGCTCCGCAATAGCCTCGCAATCCTCGCGGCTGGAGCCATGAATCATGGTGTAAAAATTATACGGCCAGTCAGGTGTCACGTTGCGATCATAGCAATGGGTCACAGCCATATGGCGGCACATAATATCTGCCACCTCGTCCATGCGCTCCTCCGGCACCACCCAGACACAGAGGGCATTGGCCGCAAAGCCAACCTCCCTGTGCTTCAGCACCGCCCCCATTTTTCGCAATGCACCCGCCTCCTGCATGAGCTTCAGCCGTGCCAGCACCTCATCCTCCGTGCTGTCAATCTCCTCCGCAATCAGCTTGAACGGCTCCGCCACCAGAGGCATCTCATCCTGCATGGCACGCACTATTTTTTTATCCAGCTCTGTAATTTCCATAAAAACTTCCCTCCGGCATCAGCCAAAATCAGCATCGCCATATATATCGCATTTCAGCCTGTTTTTCTGAACCTGTTCATTTTTCATTTTTATTTCAGCCTGAACTGCACGTTAATCTTGTACTTTTTTCTGGCGCTGAGATCCATCATCGCCTCTACCCCCGAAAGCGCCTTTATCTGAGCCAGAATATCCTGCCGCAGCCGCTCATTAGGGGTAATCAGGGTGAACCACAAATTGTACTCCCCCTCCCGCTGATAATTGTGCGTAATCCCCGGAAACTGGTTGATAAAGAGCGCCGTTTCCTCCATCAGCTCAGGCTTTACCTTCAGAGCCACCAACGTGCCCCTGTAGCCCAGCGCATCAGAATTAAAAAACGCGCCTATCTTCCTTATATATCCGGCCTCCTTCAAAGCCTGAAGCCGGACAAGCACCTGCTCCTCCGTCATCCCCAGCTCATCGCCAATCATCCTGAAGGGCCTCGGCACAAGCCGCAGGCTCCCCTGCAGCAGATTCAGCAGCCTCTTATCCAGCTCTGTCAATTCCAATGTATCCTGCATAGCAAACCTCAAATCCAACGCAATATAAATACAAATATAAACATAATACAAGTACGGATAAACAAAAGCTCCCAAGCCTGAAAGCCCAGGAGCCTATGTCTATTTTACCCAACTGTAAAGAGAATGTCAATAAAAATGAACTTGATTCACTTTTTCTAGTAATCATCCGGCTGATTAAAAACCTTGTCCCTGATGCCGATAACATGCGGAAGAATCAGCACCAGCAGGAAAAATCCCATGACGGCAAAAATGCCCAGTGTACCCATCCTGCCCGCAAGAGTTCCCAGTGAGATGCCCAGAACCCCAAAATCAAAATCCCCAAAGGTTGTATTCTGGAAACCCAGGCTGCCAAGCACAGGCAGAAGCAGTGCCGGAGCAAAGGAAATGAGCAGTCCGTTGACAAATGCACCAGCAGCAGCTCCCCTGCGCCCGCCGGTGGCGTTGCCAAAGATGCCGGCCGTGGCACCGCAGAAAAAATGCGGCACCATGCCCGGAATAATCAGCACACTTCCGACCAGGCCAAGGATAATCATCCCGATTATGCCGCCGATAAAGGAAGCTATAAAGCCGATAACCACGGCAGTAGGCGCATAGGTGAAGAATACCGCACAGTCAACCGCCGGTACGGCATTGGGGATGAGCTTGGTAGCTATGCCGCGAAAGGCCGGAATCAAATCTCCCAGAATCATGCGGACGCCCGCGTAGACGATAGCCACGCCCACGGCAAACCGCAGTGCTGACATCACGGCAAACAGATAGGGTGACATGCCGCCTGACAGCATGTATACATAATCAGGGCCTGCCGCCACAGCCGCCGCCAAAAAGAACACCATCATGGTAATGCCGGTAGAGATGGTGCTGTCACGCAGAAAGCCCCACTTCTCAGGAATCTCAATATTTTCCGTACTCTCCTCCCGCCTGCCTGCCTTTGAGCCGACCCAGGCTGCAATATAGTACGCAAGGCTGCCAAAATGCCCCATGGCTATGCCGTCATTATCAGTAACCATGTTGGTATACCTTTGACCGATTGCCGGCGAAATCGCACTCCAGGCACCCAGCAAAAAGCCGCCGCAGATAACGAGCCTGATGCCGCTCAGTCCCGCTGTCCCCAGCACCGCAGACAGCAGACAGGCCATGAAAAAGCTGTGATGTCCCGTCAGGAACACGTACTTGAACTTCGTAAAGCGGGCAATCAGCAGATTCATCACCAGGCCTGCCACAAGAATCGACATGGTTTCCACACCAAGTACGCTCAGTCGGTCATTTTTTGCGGACAGTTCATACATGCTATCCTTTTCTGTTCTCTG
>CAMFES010000077.1 GCA_945949525.1 uncultured Veillonellaceae bacterium | reverse complement strand
CAGCCTCCTGGAAAGCTCCTCCAGCCTGCGGCGGCGCTCAGCCGTAACACGATCATTCATAACAAAACACTTCAACTCTAATTCATTTCCTATCTGTTCAATTGTCTTACTTAACGTACTTCTTCAGCACCAGGCAGGCATTGTGTCCGCCGAAGCCAAAGTTGTTGGAAATAGCCGCGCGAACGGTCTTTGCCTTGGCCTTGTTCGGTACATAATCAAGGTCAAGTCCCTCATCAGGATGCTCGTAGTTGATAGTAGGCGGCAGCATATCGTTCTCTACAGCCAGGGCGGTGGCAATAGCCTCAACACCGCCGGCAGCACCCAGCAGATGGCCGGTCATGGACTTGATGGAGCTTACGGAAACGTTCTTTGCCTCCTCGCCCCAAACAGCCTTGATAGCCTCGGTCTCACCCAGATCATTCAGGTGGGTGGAAGTGCCGTGAGCATTTACATAATCCACCTCGGCAGGAGTAAGGCCTGCATCCTTCAGGGCCAGTGCCATGCACTTTGCCTGCAGCTCCCCATGAGGAGCCGGGCTGGTGATATGATAAGCATCAGAATTTGCGCCATAGCCTGCAACCTCGGCATAGATATGGGCACCGCGCTTCTCAGCATGCTCCAAGGTTTCCAGTACCACGATACCTGCACCCTCTCCCATAACGAAGCCGCTACGGGTAGCATCAAAAGGACGAGATGCCTTCTGAGGGTTGTCGTTGCTGTCGCTGCACAGCGCCTTCATGGCACAGAAGCCTGCCACAGCGGCAGGAGAAATGCTGGCCTCGGTACCACCGGCCAACATAACGTCGGCATCGCCCCTCTGCAGCACGCGGAAGGCGTCACCGATATTATTGGTGCCGGTAGCACAGGCAGTAACCACGCAGCTGCTAGGTCCCTTCAGACCAAAAGCAATAGAAACATGGCCGGCAGCCATGTTGCCGATCATCATAGGGATAAAGAACGGACTGATGCGGGAAGGCCCCTTGTCAAAGAGCTTTTCATACTGGCCGTGCATGGTTTCAATGCCGCCGATGCCGCTGCCTACGTAGGTGCCGATGCGCTCAAGATCCTCATTCTCCAGATCCAGGCTGGCATCCTCGATGGCCATCTTTGCGGCCGCTACAGCAAACTGGGCATAACGGTCAATGCGCTTGGACTCCTTCTTGTCCATATAATCAGCCGGCTCAAAATCCTTTACCTCGCCGGCAACCTGTGCCTTGTACTCAGTTGCATCGAAGCGGGTAATCTTATCAATACCATTCTTGCCGGACAGCATAGCATCCCAGAACGCTTCCTTGCCGATACCTACAGGGCTTACTACGCCCATACCGGTAATAACAACACGATTAGACAAAAATAACACCTCACAATACTTTAGATAGCAGCAACCTCTGCTTCAATCTGCTGGAATATTTCTTCTACAGTCAAAATCTTCTCAATAGTCGGCAGATACTCACCGGTAAATACCAGGCCAGTTTCCACATCACCCTGCTGGGCGCGGCTCAGCGCGCGGATAATGCAGAAATTATGCTTGCACGCCTTCAGGCAGTTGTCGCACCTGGTCGGCGGCACAGGCCCCTCAATAATGCGCTCAGCCCACGGATTGCGGACTGCACGCCCAGGAAGTCCCACCGGACTGTGGATAACCACCACGTCCTCCGGCTTGGCCTTCAGATAAAATTCCTTCAAGGCAGGGGCGCTGTTCGCCTCTGCACTGGCAGCGAAACGGGAACCCATCTGAACCCCGCTTACGCCCATGTTTATTAAATCAGCAATATCCTGGCCGTGCAGCACGCCTCCTGCCGCAATAACAGGGATGTCAACAGCAGCTACGATATCCGGAATGATGTCCTTGATGGACTGATCAGTTCCCAGATGACCGCCTGCTTCCTTGCCCTCCACAACAATGGCGGCAGCGCCAAGACGCTGAGAAATTTTCGCTAATTTTACAGATGATACAATCGGAACCACCGGAGTGCCGGATTCCTTGCCCAACGCAAAGATGTCACGGGAAAAGCCTGCACCTGCAACCACCAGGTCAATGCCCTCATCAATAGCAGTATTCACCATCTCGGCAAATTTCTTTGCCGCAAACATGATATTGATGCCAATAATGCCCTTGGAAAATGCTCTGGCCATCCTGATTTCATACCGCAGTTCCTCCGGAGACATGCCGGAGGCTGCAATCAGGCCAATGCCGCCCTGGTTTGCCACAGCCGCTGCCAAAGCACCGGTAGACAGGCGGATAGCCATGCCACCCTGCATAATTGGAACCTTCGCAATCTTAGTACCAATCTTCAGTTCAGGAAGCTTCAAATCTACTCCTCCATTCATAGGCCCGCCTTACCCCTGTCAGAAAATCCCGCGAAGTGTATTCACGGGACTTTCCTAAAGGTAAGACACTAATTATTTGTTCTGGTCAATGTAGGAAACAACGTCCTGAACGGTCTTAATCTTCTCTGCAGCCTCATCAGGAATCTCGATGCCGAACTCCTCCTCAAAGGCCATAATCAGCTCTACGATATCCAGGGAGTCAGCGCCCAGGTCATCGATGAAAGTGGACTCGATGGAAACCTCATCAGCCTCAACACCCAACTGATCAACTACGATATCTCTTACTTTCTCAAAAGTAGACATGTATGTTTCACCTCCTCTTACGGTTCTCTATATATCCATGTTACATGACCATGCCGCCATCAACATTGATGACCTGGCCGGTAACATAAGATGCACAATCAGAAACAAGGAACAGCACTGCATTGGCAACGTCATCAGGCTGTCCGGCCCTTCCCATAGGGATGCCGGTCATCATGGCCTCCTTGACCTTGTCAGAAAGCACAGCCGTCATGTCCGTTTCAATAAAGCCCGGAGCCACCATGTTCACAGTAATTCCGCGGCTGGCCAGTTCCTTGGCCATGGATTTGGAAAAACCAAGAAGCCCTGCTTTGGCCGCAGCATAATTTGCCTGACTGATATTGCCGGTCAGACCAACTACGGAAGTCATATTCACAATGCGCCCAAAACGCTTCTTCATCATAGGCTTGGTAACAGCCTTTGTACAGTAATACGCACTCTTGAGGTTGGTATTGATAACAGCATCCCAATCCTCTTCCTTCATACGCATCAGCAGGTTATCCCTGGTAATGCCGGCATTGTTCACGAGAATGTCAACGCCGCCAAAAGCATCTACCACGGCCTTTACCATCTCATCGACAGCCTCGCCATTGGAAACATCTGCCTTGACGATAATGGCCCTGCCGCCCTCTGCCTCAATCAGGGACTTTACCTCCTCGGCAGCAGCGGTATTGCCTGCGTAGTTAATAGCCACAGAAGCGCCTTCCCTGGCCAGCCTCAGGGCGATTGCCCTGCCGATGCCGCGGGACGCACCTGTAACTAGTGCAGTTTTACCCTCTAAAAGCATATTAACGAACCTCCTTGAAATAGTCAAGAGATTTTTCTAAAGATTCTACATCCTCTACGTTTAAGCTCTTAATCGACTTGTCAATTCTGCGGTTAAAGCCGCACAGGGTCTTGCCAGGGCCTGCCTCCAAAAGGGTATCCGCGCCGAACTCCTTCATCGTCGCTACGCAGTCCTCCCAGAGTACAGGGCTTGCTGCCTGGGCCACCAGGCTGGCCTTGATATCCTCGGCCTTGGTCAGCACCTTGGCGTTGACATTGGCCACAACAGGGATTTTGGCATCAGACAGGGTAACCTTGTCCAGCTCTACAGCCAGCTTCTCGGCAGCCGGCTTCATCAGGGTGCTGTGGAACGGTGCGCTTACCGGCAAGATAACAGCCTTCTTGGCACCTGCCGCCTTCAGCTCCTCTACAGCCAGCTCCACGCCGCGGGTAGCACCTGCAATAACAATCTGGCCCGGGCAGTTGAAATTTACTGCCTGCACAGGGCTCTCCGCAGAAACAGACTGACAGATCTCCACGATTTTTTCACGGTCTACGCCTATAATAGCAGCCATACCACCCTCGCCTACAGGCACAGCCTCCTGCATGTAGGCACCGCGCTTATGCACCAGCGCAACAGCATCCTGAAAATTCAGCACACCTGCTGCAACCAATGCGGAATACTCACCCAGGCTGTGGCCGCCGGTAATCTCCGGCTGCACGCCATTTTCCTTTAAAATCTCATTAGCAATGCAACTAATGGTCAGGATAGCCGGCTGGGTATTGGCAGTCAGCTTTAAGTCCTCCTCAGGCCCCTCAAAGCACATCTTCATGATGGAATAGCCAAGAGCCTCATCGGCCTCCTTGAACATCTTTTTTGCAACATCATAGTTGTCAAAAAAATCCTTGCCCATACCAACCTTCTGCGCACCCTGTCCCGGGAATACAAAAGCTAATTTACTCATTTTTACCTCTTTCTTTTAAAACACAATCTCTATACCTCCGCAGCCTCAGCCACGGTCAGTTCATAAAATAAATTGTTTAAAATACAGATTATTTCAGAGTATTATGAACGCGCTCGCCCACAGCGGCAATGCCGCCCACCAGCTCCTCGATAATAGTGGCTACAGGCTTGATTTCATGGAACATGCCGCAAATCTGGCCAATCATGACGGAACCATTATCCACATCACCCTTATGGGTTGCCATATTCAGGCGGCCTGCACCGAACTTCTCCAGCTCCTCTACAGAAGCCTGATTTGCCTCCAGCTCCGCATACTCACGGGTCATCTTGTTGGCAATAACGCGGACAGGATGGCCGGTAGAACGGCCGGTAACCACTGTGGAGCGATCCTTGGCCTTCAGTACGAGATTCTTGTAGTTCGGATGAGCAATACATTCTTCGGAAACTACGAAACGGGAGCCCATCTGCACGCCGGAAGCTCCCAGGGCAAAAGCTGCCAGAATGCCACGGGAATCACCGATACCGCCTGCAGCGATAACAGGCACATCCACCGCATCCACAACCTGCGGCACCAATGCCATAGTGGTAATATCGCCGATATGGCCGCCAGACTCGGTACCCTCGGCAATAACAGCATCAACGCCGGAACGCACCAGACGCTTTGCCAGAGCCACAGAGGCCACCACAGGAATAACCTTGGTACCAACCTCCTTCAAGGCTGGCAAATACTCGGCAGGATTGCCGGCACCGGTGGTAACGACAGGCACACGCTCTTCAACCACAACCTGCATAACCTCTTTTACGAAAGGAGACATCAGCATGATATTTACGCCAAAAGGCTTGTCAGTCCAACGCTTTGCCTTCTGTATTTCTGCCCGGAGCAAATCAGGCGGCATGTGACCAGCACCAATTATACCAAGGCCACCTGCATTAGATACGGCAGAGGCCAGCTCCGCAGTGCCAATCCACGCCATACCACCCTGGAATATTGGATACTTGATATTTAATAATTTACAAATTGGATTTTCCTCAAACATGTTAATCCTCCTTAGACCATCTGATAATGCAGGATGCCCATGTAAGCCCTGCACCAAAACCAGACAGTGCTATAATGTCTCCCTTTTTGAACCGCTTGGCAGCGGATGCCTCAGCCAAGGCGATTGGAATGCAGGCAGCAGACATGTTGCCGTACTTCTCAATATTTACAATCACCTTGTCCATCGGCATGGACAAACGCTTTGCGGCAGACTCTATGATACGAATATTGGCCTGATGCGGCACCAGCCAGTCAATCTTTTCCTGAGGCATGCCAATCTTCTCCAAGGAGTTCTTGACTGTCTTGCCCATCGCCTTGACGGCAAATTTAAAAACTTCCTTGCCATTCATGTGAATAAGATTGAGGCGCTGGTCTATGGATTCCTTGCTGACAGGCATCAGGCTGCCACTGGAAGGAATCTGTATTGCATCACCACCGGAGCCATCGCTGCCCAGGTCAAAGCTGAGTATACCATAGCCATCCTCAACCTGCCCCAGCACGGCAGCACCGGCGCCGTCACCAAACAAAACGCATGTATTTCGATCTTCCCAGTTAATGTACTTGGAAAGAGTTTCTGCACCAATCACCAATGCCTTCTTGTAGACACCGGTTTCAATGAACTGGGCCGCTACGCTGGCCGCATAAGCAAACCCGGAGCAGGCTGCCGACAAATCAAAGGCCGCAGCATGCTTTGCGCCCAGACGAGTCTGAAGCATACATGCAGTGGAAGGAATAATCCTATCAGACGTCAGGGTAGCAACAATAATCAAATCCAGCTCTTCAGCAGATGTACCGGCATCAGCCAGTGCATTCTCAGCAGCCTTCATGGCCAAATCGGACATGGGAACCCCGTCCTCTGCGATACGGCGCTCCTTGATACCTGTTCTTTCAACAATCCATTCATCACTGGTATCAACTATTTTCTCCAAATCAGCATTGGTCATTATCTTTTCCGGAACGTAGTAGCCAGTTCCGAGAATACCTGCACTATATAGTTTCGCTGTCATTCGCTAGCAACTCCTCCTCTGCAATACTGTCACGGATATGGCCCGTAACATCATTCTTCACACACTCTATGGCTACGCCAATAGCACTGCAAATCGCTTTAGCGTTGGAAGAACCATGGCATATAATACAGCAGCCATTTACGCCCAGAAGTGGCGCACCGCCATACTCGGAAACATCCAGCCTCTTGCCAAGCCTCTTCAGGGCCGGCATAACCAGCACCGCGCCCAGCTTGGCCAGGACGCCTCCGTTCTCAATTGCATCCTTGATCAGCTGGAACAATGTAACAGCCAATCCTTCTGCAAATTTTAACACAATATTGCCGACAAATCCATCACAAATTACGACATCAGCCTTGCCGCTGGGAATATCACGACCCTCAATATTTCCTATAAAGTTCACATCCCTGGCCTGCTTCAGCATGGGATAAGTGGCCTGAACCTTTTTGTTTCCCTTGGTTTCCTCTTCGCCAATATTCAAAAGTCCCACCTTGGGATTATCTATGCCGTAAACATATTTGCTGAATATAGACCCCATCATGGCCATCTCCGTCAGATCCCTTGGCTTGGAATCCACGATAGCGCCGGAATCCAGAAGCAGGGCTATGCCATGGGTGGTAGGCAGCGGCGTGGCAATCGACGGCCTGTCAATGCCCTTAATCATCTTCAGGAACATCTTGGCCGCCACAGTTGCCGCACCGGTACTGCCTGCTGACAGCACGCCGTCGCACTCGCCGCTCTTGACCAGCTTTGTGGCAACCACCAGGCTGGCATCCTTTTTATGGCGGATGGCTTCAACAGGATGCTCCCCCATCTCAATAGCCTCCCCTGCATGATGAATAATCAGGTGGGGATTCTTTGCCATGCCGGTCTTTGCCAGCTCGGCCTTTATCTTCTCCTCATCGCCTACCAGAACTATATCGCACTCATACTTACGGACAGCCTCTACCGCACCCAGCACAATCTGCGCCGGTGCGTAATCGCCCCCCATCGCATCAACTGCAATCCTCACAAAAAAGCCTCCTAATTAACTTCTGCCAAAGATACCATTATAAACTTCGCCCGAAATACTTCCTGTTTCTCGTTCCTGGTCTTGACCCAGACGAAGAACTTGTTGCTTCTCTGCTTGATGACCTCTGCCTTGGCTATCAGCATCTCGCCCACCCTCACAGGCACCTTGTACTTGATATTTGCCACGCCGGTCACGGCCAGCGGTGCATCTATCAGGGCCAGAGCCAGGGAGTTGGCCTGAGAAAAAATAAAATGCCCCTTGGCGATCTTATTTCTGGCAAAAACCATATCCTCGGTAATCTTCAGCAACGATATCCCAAAGTGACCTCTCTCCAAATCAATGACGTCACCTACAACCTCTGTCTTTTCAAGTGTTGTTATGTTGTCCTGAGCCTTCTCTGCTACCTGACGTATGCGCTCCCGCACCTCAGGAATGCCCAGCTCCATCCGGTCCAGGCGGATGGTCTGTATGCTGACCTCAAAAAGTCCGGCCAGCTCCTCATCCGTCAAAAACGGCTTTTCCCTGACCTGACGCAAGAGGATTTCATGTCTCTCTTTTTTTTTCAATCTTGCCATCTTTATCACCTGTACATAAAAACAAGGCACAGTGCGGTGAAACCACCTGCACTAAGATGCCTATTCCCGAAAAATTAGTACCAGCTCATATAACTTGATTGCAATTATACATTGTTATATGCAAAAAGGCAAGCAGAATTTATAAAAATTTACCGGAATTTGCAGATATTACAAAAGCTCCCTTGTCAGTATAATAAATTTTAAGCATTTAGTACAGCATTTTTTCCGATAAGCTATATGAACAAAGTAAAATGAGCAGAATTTCAATCCTCAAAAAACAAAAGGAACGAAACTCTGCTCATATTACTCATTATTCAGCTGCGGAAATTACTTCCTTGCCATCATAGTAACCACACTCTGTGCAAACATGATGAGGCAACTTTGGCTCATGGCACTGAGGGCACTCAACATAGCCAGGAACTTCCAACTTCCAGTTAGCACGACGGGAATCACGACGGGCCTTGGACATCTTACGCTTAGGTACTGCCATTTCAGGATACACCTCCTTAGAAA
>CAMFES010000076.1 GCA_945949525.1 uncultured Veillonellaceae bacterium | reverse complement strand
GGAGGCAAGGATGGTTCCCTGACCGCCTACGCCGCACAGCACAATATTCCTGCTTGCATTGTCATCCTTACAGCTATTAATACCGTTACCACTATTGTCCTTAGCCTTATGCATGGCTGGCACCTCCTATCGCCTGTACCGGGCAGACCTGGCTGCAGAGGCCGCAGCCTGTACACAGGGTTTCATCGATTACCACCTGATTGTCACGGATAATCAGGGCAGGGCAGCCCAGCTCCCGGATGCACTTGCGGCAATTGATGCACTTTCCGCTGTCCACCGCCATACATCCGTCAGGCTTTTCGATGGCGATGCACGGATATTTAAAGATAATCGCCTTGACACCCGGCATGCCTGCCGCCCTCTTTACAGTATCTATTGAAGCCTGCAGGTCAAGAGGATTTACTGTTTCCACAAATTCCAGCCCGATGCCCCTCAAAATCCCCTCTATGCTGACCTTGTTCACCACATCCCCCATCATGGTACGCCCCGTACCCGGATGAGGCTGGTGGCCAGTCATGGCCGTAGTGGAATTGTCCAGTACAATCAGGGTCATTTCCGCCTGGTTGTACACCGCATTAATCACGCTGGGAATAGCTGCCGCAAAAAAGGTGGAATCCCCCACAAAGGCGAAGCAGCTGGTATCAGCCTCTATATGGTTCACTCCCTGGGCAATCCCCAGCCCTGCCCCCATGCAGAGGCAGGTATCCACCATATCGAGAGGCATGGCGTTGCCCATGGTATAGCAGCCGATATCGCCGCAGAAGATGGTCTTCCTGCCCTTCATGGCCTGCTTTACAGCATAGAAGGAGGCCCGGTGCGGACAGCCTGCGCACAGCACCGGCGGCCTTACCGGCAGCTCCGGCATATCTGCCAGCTCATCCGCTGTCAGGGCGCCATGCTGCGGCCTTGCCTTGCCCATAAAGGCAGCCAGGTTGTCCATGACGCTGTCACGGGTATTTTCCCCGGAATTTTTCACATCATGAGTAAGCTTGCCCAGTATCCTCACCGGCAGGTTATGCTTGCCGCATATATAGGTAAGCTCCCGCTCAATCACCGGGTCCAGCTCCTCTATGCAGAGTACCTCGTCCAGCCCCTGCAAAAACTCCACTGCCAAAGCCTCCGGAAATGGATGAGGGGTGGAAACCTTCAGCTCCCGGAGCTGTCCCAGCTCCGCCATTGCCTCATTGACGTATGTGAAGCTGAAGCCGCCGGTAGCCACGCCCTTGCGGCACAAGTCGCTGTCGCCGCTGACCTGTGCATCGGCAGGGATGATGAAGTTCCGCTCATAGCTGGAAAATACCTTGCTCAGCTTCTCATTGCGGGCCTCAATATTGATATGGGCCTGATAGCTGAGGCGCGGGAAAATCACCCAGCGCTTCGTATCCTTGACAAAGCCCTCCGGCACCACCTGCCTGTACTCATTCCTGTCCTTTACCTCTACAGAGGCATAGCCGTGGGATACCCTGGTGGTGCTGCGGAAAAATACCGGCGTGCCGTATTTTTCGGAATATTCAAAGGCCTCCTGCACCATTTCGTAGGCCTCCTGCACCGTAGACGGGTCAAAGCAAGGCAGCTTGGCAAAGCGGGAAAAATGCCTGGTATCCTGCTCAGTCTGGGAGGATATAGGGCCAGGATCATCTGCCACCAGCACCACCATGCCCCCCTTGACACCTATGTACTCAAGGCACATGAGTGGGTCCGCCGCCACGTTCAGCCCCACCTGCTTCATGGTGACCAGCACTCTGGCTCCGCCGTAGGCGGCACCTGCCCCCACCTCCATGGCTGTCTTTTCATTGATTGACCACTCCACATAGGTTTCAGGCAGGCGATTTTTGGCAACCGTTTCAAGAACCTCTGTGGAAGGAGTTCCCGGATAGCCTGCCACCAGCCTCACCCCGGCTGCCAGCGCCCCCAGGGCAATGGCCTCGTTGCCCATCAAAAATTCCTTATGCATCGATACATCTCCCATAAATAAAATTACACATGCTGCGCACGCTAAGCACCGTGCGCATATTAAGCATCCTGCACATATTAAACATATTAAGCATATTGCATATAAAATTTACACAGCATATCTTATATAATACTACATCCCTTTAATAAATAAAAGGGAATTTATCACTTTTTCCTGTATACGCCGATGGTCCACTGGTTCAGCAGCGGAATCCTCTCCCCCAGCCTGCGCATAAAAACGGCAGCCGCCAGGGTCAAAAGCACCACTGCCAAATAAAAGCCCAGGGCAAGGGGCGCAGTCATAATCCTGCCGCTTTTGGCCAGCAGAATTCCCAGATAGGTAATGGCCACCGGATGAGCCAGATAGACAAAATAAGAATGCTTCCCCAGCATGGCCAGCACTGGCCGCAAAAAGTCCGGCAGCCGCCAGATGGTAAAAATCGCAAAGAAGAACAGGCTTGCCGCCAATGTGTAGACAATCCCCGCCGGACAAAGCTGCTGGGCTGTGTTAATCCCCTCCAACGGCGTATATCCCTTGGTGAAAATCAGCCAGTAGTAATATCCCAAAAGCCAGCCCAGAGCCGCCCAGAAAAAGGCAATCAGGCTTCGCCGCTGCCGTGCCATAAAGTCCATAAAGCCGTCTATATGCACCGCCAGATAGCCTCCCAGCACAAATATAAAGATATAATGCATCACCCAGTAATTCAGGCGATAATCAATCAATGACTTCAAAAAGAAATTGTCTGTTCCGGCAGAGTTTAAACTAAAGCAGGACCAGTAGTCAAAGGCCACCTGAAAGATGAACAGCCCTGCCAAAAGCCAGCCATTCAGCCTCTTTACCAGCCATACCCACACCGGCATCATCAGGTAAAACCACAGCAAAATCACCATAAAATACAGCTGATAGCCCGCCGTGCCAAAAAACAGGCTGAAGGCCATATAAAATGGGCTCAGCACGCTGAAATCCCCCCACAGCACCGCATAGTGGACAAGGTAAAACAGCGACCAAACCACATAGGGTATCAGCACAGTGTTGATGCGCCGCCGCAAAAAGCTCCTGTAGTCAAAGGGCTGTGCCATGTCCAGGTTATAAAACATGCCAAAGGCCGAAATAAAAAAGAAAATCGGCACGCTGAACCTGGTTGCCACCTCGAAAAGCGCCACCAGATGCATATTGGCAGCAGGATTTCCCAGATACTGGGAACCTGTATGTATGCCCACAACCCCCAGCATGGATATGCCGCGGATATACTCTATGGCCGCCAGCCTCGGCTTCTTTACACCCAAAAAACTCATCCTCCTGAAAAATACACAAAAAATAAATCACTAGCAATTTCCAAAGCAAATCACTGAACCATTATACCACAAATAAAAGGGCAGACAACACCGTGCCTGCCCTTTTACCTTGGGAAAATGGTTATTTTAATGAAACTGAAAAGCTATAAAATATCCTGTAGCTGTTTTTCTACAGCCTACTGAATCTGAAAGTCGATATTTACGTCGGCTTCCACCTCTACCGTACCGGCACTCACCGGCGTATCTGCGACTGCAGCGCCATCCATCTTGGCAAGCCTCAGATTTGCCATCTCATAGCGGGCAAAATTGCTGCCCCCCTCCTTCACGTTCTGGATGCCGATAATCTTCACCCCTAACGCACTGGCAATGGCATCTGCCTTGCTCCTGGCGTCCTGCACTGCCATCTGCAGGGCAGAATTACGTACAGACGTTACATCCTTCAGGCCAAAGCTCAGGCCGTTCACATCGGTAGCACCGCTGGACAATGCCGTATCAATCACCCTGCCGGTCTTGTCCACGTCATTGACGGTCACAGTCACCACGTTATTGGCCCGATAACCAGTTACCTTCCTGTAGTCGCCCTTGTCATACACAGGGCTCATGGTGTAACGGGTCTGAATATCCTTGCTGAAAATCCCCAGCTTGCCCAGAGCCGCCGTCACATCGCTGGCAATCCTTGCATTCTCTGCCTGCGCCAGCTGGGCGGTCTTGCCTGTAGTGACAATACCTATATTTACGGTAGCCATATCAGGAGCCACATCAGCACTGCCCCTGCCGCTGACGGAAATCACCGCTGGACCGGGACCTGGCCCCGGAGCTGCCATAGCCACGCTGCTCATGCCCAGGCACAGCAGCATTGCCATCATCACCAGCCACAAATTCTTTTTCAACATATCTTATACCTCCTCCGCATTAAGTGCTTTCATTATATCCATTCAAGATGAAAATCTGCTGATAAGGAGATTAAGATTAGATTAAAAACCAGGCGGCAGCCTCACCATTCATCAAAATGCACGCGGTCTCCCTCGTACAAATCACGCTCCGTCAAATCCGGCTCTGCCGCGTAACCCAGTGCCAGAATGGAATGAGGAACTATCTGCTCCGGCAGCTTGAACAGCTCCTTTACCTCCTGAACCCTGTCCTCACTAGGCCAGCAGCCCAGCCAGACACTGCCAATCCCCAGGTCATGAGCTGCCAGCACCATATTCTGTGCCGCAATAGATGCATCAATCACCCAGTAATCCGGCGCCTCCGGCAGCGCACGATCCAAATCGCCGCACACCAGAATGCCCAGAGCGGCGCGTCTTACCGGACTGGCATCCAGCCCGTTGGCCACCGCCAGCTTCCCCAGCTTTTCCTTGTTGCGCACCACAATAAACGACCACATACGCTTATTTTCACAGGTAGGGCCGCTCATGCCGGCTGTCAGAATGGTCTTAATATCCTCAAAGGTAAGCCCCTCATCCGTAAACTCACGCACACTTTTTCTCGTCGCCAGTGCCTTTAACGTATCCATAATCCAATACCCTCTTCCACGTAAAAACCTCTATCCTTGATTACTTCAGCTCCAGCCGCTTGTGCCAGTCAAATACATCCTGGCGGCTCATGCCGTTCAGCTCATACAGCGGCAAAAGCTTCACCGGCTTGTCCCTGAAATACTCCTTCAGCTTGTTGTTGGTCTCCCGCCTGCCACTGCCGCCGGAGGTAGCAAAAGGCACCAGCGTTTTGCCGCTCAGGCTGATGCTCTCCAAAAAAGTATAGACGATCTTCGGTACATCAAACATCCAGATAGGAAAACCAAAAAATATCGTATCATAGTCAGCTGCATTGGCCAGCGGCACAGCCATCTTCGGACGGCAAAAATAATCCTTCTGCTCAACTGTCACCCTTGATGTCTTGCTGAGCCACTCCATATCTCCCGGCTTGTATGGCACAGCCGGAACAATCTCAAACAGATCAGCATGCTCCACACCGGCCACCATCTTGGCCGTCTTGGCAGTTTCCTGTCCCACTGAAAAATATGCCACCAGAACCTTTCCCATCATCATCACTCCTAATAACATCTGCAATAAAATAGTCCCAAAGTCGCAATATACTTAAAGTATACCACATTCAACGGAAAATTAAAATCCCGACCGCTCATAAATAATAAATATCAATATAGCAGTCGGGATAAAATCGTATTTTTAGCTAATCTTAATGCTGATGCCTATGAAATTTTCTTATTTGATGCTGGCCAGCATTGCATCAGCAATAGCTACGGATTCTGCATCATCAGCCTGAGCATTGATCTGAACATTCCACTGCTCAGCATCCTTCAGGAAATACATTATGCGGGAATCCAGACGGGTACCGTTTTTGCTGTCATACTGGAACTTCATCAGCTTGCCAGGGTTGCCGGATATCTCCACATCGGTAACCTCTACATCAGAAGCATTGGTATACTTCTTGACAATGTTGTCCTTGACAGTGTTTACCTGCTGGTTCAAATCCACGGAAAAAGCTGCGCCGGTTGCCTTTTCAACCTTTGCCTTATCGTAGATAATAGTTGCAGTAATCAGCTGTACCTTCTTGTTGTTTGTGTCAGTGGCAACCTGCTTCTTGATGAACTTCCTGTTAGGACCGGCTGGTGGCGGGGTCTTGGCAGACTTAGGCTCAAATGGGCTCTTGATTACAATGCTGGTATCCACACCCTGCACTGTATACTCGGTCATCTCAGCTACAGCCTTTTCAGCCTTCTTCTCAGGAGTTGCGGCCTCCTCACCACAACCGCCCAGAATGCTGCACATGATAACAAAGGCCATCAGAACAGCAGCCATAACACTTTTCTTCTTAAACATCTTATCTTCCTTTCGGTGTACAAATATCCCACAACAGGCCTTGTTTTTTGCCCGCTGCACATCTGCGCCGGATAAGCGATACTTCTCCATCCGTCCATATACAAAAGCCAGCCGCCCTGGCAATCTCACCCGGTACGCTACCACACGCATTGAAAACATCCTTCGGGCATTGACGGCCTCCTTGAGCATTAGCTGCCCATTTAGGCATCAGGCCGTACAGACGGCACTTCAATCCAGCACAGTGACGAATTGTATCATAGTTTTTCATAAAATAAAATAGGAAAAAAAGCCAATGTTTATAAGCAAAATTTATGAAAAGCTTCTGTCTGTTCACCATAAAAAAGGAACTGCATAAGCCGCTGCTTCCACGGCTTATGCAATTCCCATAATATCTATTTTGTTTCCGGCTAATGGCCGTCACCTGCGCAGCCTGAAGCCGCTGACAGCCTCCTGCAAAAGCTCGGCCTGGGCACTCAGCTGCTGGCTGGCAGAGGCACTTTCCTCCGCCGTTGCAGAATTGGCCTGCACCACGCCTGCCACCTGCTTTACGCCCTTGTCCAGCATATCCATTGCCTTTTGCTGACGCTCCGAGGAAGTAGCTATATCCCCTACCAGCTGTGACACCCTGTCAATCTCCTGATTGATTTTCTGCAGGGCGGCCGCGGTTTCAGAAGCCAGCCTTGTTCCTGCCTCTACGCGGGCCAGGGACTCCTCAATAATCTCCGTGGTCTCCCTGGCAGCCTGAGCAGAACGCCCTGCCAGGTTGCGCACCTCCTCTGCCACCACCGCAAAGCCCTTGCCGTGCTGACCTGCCCTGGCCGCCTCCACAGCCGCATTCAGGGAAAGGATATTGGTCTGGAAGGCTATCTCGTCTATGGTCTTGATAATCTTGGATATATCCTTTGATGAGGTTTCTATGTTTTCCATGGCGGAAACCATCTGCATCATCTTTTCATTGCCCTGCTGGGAGTCCCTTCTGACCTCCTCCGTCACCCCGGCGGCACAGCCCGCATCACCGGCCATGGCTCCAATCTGGGCGTTGATTTCCGCGATGGAGGCAGACAGCTCCTCCACGGAGGAGGCCTGCCGCGCCGCACCGTCCGCCAATGTATTGCCGGAATCAGCTATATTTTTCGAGCCGCTTGCCACCTGCTGGGAGGCGGTAGAAATCTTTCTGATGATATCGTTCAGCTGGTCGGACATGTCGTTAAAGGCACCGGCAACAGCACCGATTTCATCCTCGCTGTCCGCCTGCAGCATTACGGACAAATCGCCACCGGCTATGCGTCCGGCACCGGCCTGCAGCTCCGACAACGGCTTCAGCATACGACCGCTGAGAACACTGCCGCAAACCGCGCCTGCCAGCAGCGTCAAAAGCATCCCAAGGCCAATCATCATGACAAGGGAGCGGGAGGCACTGTCAACCTCTGCTTTTGGCACCGTTACCACATATTTCATGCCATTTGCCAGGACGGAGTATCCGGCAACATACGCTGCCCCGTCACGCTGATAGGTGATTATGCCCTGCGGCATCTCCCCGGTAACATACGCGTTCAGCTCCTCACTGACCGACTTTAAATCCACATCCTTGTCACCGGCCCTGCCAGCCAGAATCTGGTTTTCACTGTTTACCAGCATGGCGTATCCCGTATCATAGAGCCTGGCTCCGGCAATCTGCTCCTGAATCCCGGAAAAATCTATATCCATCCCCACGATGCCCGCCGAGGTGCCATCAGACAGAAAAAGCGGCACCACATAGGAAATCATGTACACGTTTATGTTGGCGTTCATGTATGGATTCATCCAGGTAGGCTTCCCCCTGTTGACAGGAATATAGTACCAGCCTACATGCTCCAGATCATCCTTGTCATACATGCTTATATCCGTGCATGGCACCACCTTGAAGGGCTCATTTTTGCTGTTCCTGACACCAAAAAGCCCGGATGTAGGATAGCTATAGTCAGGATTAAAACGCACGTAGTAGGACATGGCCCCTTCCACATTTCTGCCGCAGTTCAGCCCCACCTGCCTGAGATTTGCCGCGCACAGCTCCACATAATCCTTATCCGCCTTGAAGCGGTTTATATCCTGTATCTCATCCATAGCCGCTGCCGCCAGGGTATTTACCCCTGTTTCTATGCAGGCCAGGGTCTTTTCCATTTCCCCCGCCCTGACCTGGCTTGCCAGCAGGATTTCCTTTCTGGCATTCTCCTCAGAGGCCTCCAATGAATAATAAATGGAGATGCCTCCCACCAGCAGCACGGCAAACAGTATACACCCCATGACCACCATGGAGATTCTTGCCCGCAGCGATTTTCCCCCCGCAAATAAATTTCCCATCATATATATCCCCCCAGAATAAAACTTCCCACTTTAACCAGTTTAATCTCTACAGATTATATTTCGCTGTGCAAAAAAATAATCCTGCTAACCTGGGTGAAATTTTACAAAAAATAGTATTAAATTTCAGTTTGTCGTCGTGAAGGTATGAGGCTTTTGGAACATTAACGGATGAAT
>CAMFES010000075.1 GCA_945949525.1 uncultured Veillonellaceae bacterium | reverse complement strand
AAATAGCCATACCGGCAGTCACAACGCCGCCCGGGCTGTTTATATACAGATAAATGTCCTTGTCAGGATCCTCTGCCTCCAAAAAAAGCAGCTGGGCAACAATGGTGTTGGCCATGTTGTCCTCTACCTCTCCCCCCAGGAAAATAATCCTGTCCTTCAACAGACGGGAGTAGATATCATAGGCACGCTCGCCCTGACCGGACTGTTCCACAACCATAGGAACATAACCCATTTCTCAATCACCTCACTGAAAACTAATCGAAACAGTTTCAGAGATTGGTGCAGCGGCACACCTGCAGGCATGCCGCGCACCCAATATCAGCAATTACTCAGCAATGTTATCGATGATGAACTGTGCAGTCTTGCGCTTCAGAACAGTTTCCACCAAATCCATGGTACGTCCCTGCTGGGTAATAATCTTCTTAACCTCGGCAGCAGTTGCGCCATAGGCCTTGGCCATAGCCTCAACCTCTGCATCCAGCTCCTCGCCTTCAACCTTGATGCCCTCAGCCTTTGCTACAGCCTCCAGAACCAGGTCGGTCTTCACATTAGCAGCAGCGGTATCCTTGTAGGTCTCACGGAGCTTGTTGATGTCGGTGCCTGCATACTGGAGGTACATCTCCAGCTTCATGCCCTGCTGCTCAAGGCGCATAGCCAGCTCCTGAATCATCACGTTGACGCGGTTCTCAACCATAACCTCTGGAACCTCAACAGTGGCATTCTCAGTAGCCTGCTTGATAGCCTCCTCGCGCTTCTCGGACTCAGCCTTGCTCTCAGCAGTCTTCTCCAGGTTGGAGCGGATATCAGCCTTCAGCTCATCCAGAGTCTGGAAGGTGCTTGCCTTCTTGGCAAACTCATCATCCAGGGCAGGCAGAACCTTTCTCTTGATGCTCTTTACAGTGCATTTGAATACTGCAGGCTTGCCCTTCAGCTCTTCAGCATGGTACTCCTCAGGGAAGGTTACATTTACATCCTTCTCCTCGCCAATCTTGGAGCCAATCAGCTGATCCTCAAAGCCAGGAATGAAGCTGTTGGAGCCAATCTGCAGAGGGTAGTCCTTGCCCTCGCCACCGGCAAAGGCCTCACCATCAACAAAGCCCTTGAAGTCCAAGGTGATGAAATCATCCTTTGCCACCTCAGAGCCTTCCTCAGCCTCAACCATATCAGCCTGACGGTCCAGCATGCGGGTCAGCTGCAGCTGAACTGCCTCGTCATCAACGGCATCCTTCTGAACATCAACCTTCAGGCCCTTGTACTCGCCCAGCTGAACCTCAGGCTTCTTGGTAGCAGTTGCCTTGAATACCAGATCCTGGCCCAGCTCCTTGGTAACAACCTCAAACTCAGGGCGGGTTACGATATCGATTTCCTTCTCCTTGAGAGCCTCAAAGAAAGCCTTTGGTGCAGCAATCTCTACAGCCTCATCAATAATATATTCCTTGCCTACGTGACGCTCTACAATCATCTTCGGAGCCTTGCCCTTGCGGAAGCCAGGGATATTTACCTTGCCGGCAACCTTCTTGTATGCGGACTCATAAGCCTTATCCAGCTCTGCAGCCGGTACAGTAATTTCAAATTCAACCTGAGAGTTCTCCAAATCCTTTACGTTTACTTCCATTGTGTCTAATGACCTCCTGAAAAATATTTGTGCAGGGATACATGGCAAATCCAATTCAGCGCATAGTTATCCCCATTCTTTACCATAGTACACCAAAACATAATACCACAAATTTTCATTCTACACAAGGTTTTTATAATCCATGCTAAAATAATCGGCCAGCTTTTTTATACTAAAAAAATAAGGCACCGACGTACCTGACGCCAATGCCTCATCATCACTATGCATTATATTTTGCCTGCTTGCGGCAGCTTATTTTACCAGCAGCTCACGCAACGCGCCAATGAGATACAGGGAGCCTGCACATATCAAAAGCGTGTTGTTCGGCTCGCCGATTTCCCGTGCCAGCTGATGCCCCCGTTGTAGGGCGGCAGCTGCATCGGCCACGGCCTCCCTGCATTCTGACCTCACATAAGGAAGCAGCTCGGCAGGTTCCGCCGCCCGCTCCGAGTCAGGAGTAGTCAGCACCACCCTGTCCTCCGGACGAAGCAGTATATCCAGCATCTCCTGATAATCCTTGTCCTTCAATATCCCCAGCACAAAGACGCGCTGCTCCGCAGGGAAATAATAATCCAGGCTGGCCCGCAGGGTGGCAATCCCGGCAGGGTTGTGGGCGCCGTCAATCAGCACCTTGTACTCATATCCCTTAAGCAGCTCAAAGCGTCCCGGCCACGCTACCCGCTTCATACCCTGCTTGACAGCCTTTTTGGTGAACCGCAAATCATCCGTTGCCAGCACCATCATCACTGCCGCAGCCAGGGCACTGTTCTGCACCTGATGGAGCCCCAGCAGGGACAGCTTGTAATCCATGCTGCCAAACACATCATTCTTGCCCTTGAAGGCCACCAGCTGCTCACTGTCGCCGCACTCACTGCAATCCATGTGCAGCTTGGACAGAGCCTCCATCTGCATATCCGTCAATGCCCTGTCCTGAGTGCCGTAGCCGGTTGCCCCCAGATTGGGCGGAATGGACAGCTGTCCCAAGGGCTTCATTGCCTCTGCGGCAAAATCCTCACCCATGACATACAGGGCACATCCCTTGGCCTGTGCCTCTTCCCTGATAATCTCCAGCGCCTTTCCCTCGGCACCTGTTACCACCGGCACCCCCGGCTTGATAATGCCTGCCTTGTGATGGGCAATCCCCTCCAGGGTGCCACCGCACTTGTCCGCATGCTCAAAGGTTACGTTGGTAATCACGGACACCTCCGGCACAATAACGTTGGTGGAGTCCAATAGTCCCCCCAGGCCTACCTCAATAACGGCATATTCCACCTTTTCCTTTTGGAACAGCAGAAAAGCCGCCGCCGTAATCACCTCAAACTGGGTAGGATGCTCATCCCCCTCCCCCGTCATAAACTCGCAGATATCCCGCACCACGCTCAAAGCATCGGCAAACTGCGCCTCAGACACCTGCCTGCCGTCAATCACCATCCGCTCCGTGTAGGAGGAAAGATGGGGCGAGATGTACATGCCCGTCCTGATGCCTGCCGCCTGCAGGCCGGAGGCCAGCATGGCCGTCACGGAGCCCTTGCCGTTAGTTCCGGTCACATGGATTGTCCTGTAGGCCTTCTGAGGCTCCCCCAGAAGGTACAGCAGCTTTTCAATCCTCGCCAAGCCGAAATTCATGCCGAAGACATTCAGCTCATCCAGATAAGCCAGGCTTTCCTCATAATTCATAACCCTTCACCTCCAAAGCATCGAATATTCCCGTGCATTGCACTATGCCCGGACATAAAACGATTTCCGTTCATTGAAACATGCAGATTCCCCTCAGATATTCTGCAAATAAGCAAGGCGCTCCTTCACCGCATTCTGCTTCTCCTGATAGCCCTTCAGCTTCTCCTGCTCACCAGCTACCACCTCGGCAGGTGCCTTGGCCAAAAAGCCCTGATTGCCCAGCTTCTTCTCCAGACGGCTGATTTCCTTGTCGAGAGTTGCCAGCTCTTTATTCAGGCGGGCAGTTTCCTTCTCCACATCAATCAGCCCCTTCAGCGGCAGATAAATCTCCACGCCGTTTACCACCCCGGTCATGGCGTTCTCCGGCTTCTCAGCACCGGCTGGCAGCATGGTAACAGGCTCAGCAGCGGCCAGCACCGTCAGATAGCCCTCATTGGCGGCAAATACCTCCCTGAGCTTTTCATCGGTAAAGTTCAGGATAACCTCACTCTTCTTGCCAGGTGCCGCATTGACCTCCAGCCGCAGGGCGCGGATGGTCTTGATGGATTCCATGATGGCGGTCATGGCAGCCTCATCCCCGTCATTTACCAGCTTGGCAAGACCGGCCTGGTCGTTACCCGGCCACTGGGACACCATGATGCTGATGCCCTCATGAGGAATATGCTGCCAGATTTCCTCGGTAATAAACGGCATAAACGGATGCAAGAGGCGCAGGGTGCGCTCCAGCACATAGCCAAGCACATACTGGGCAGTCTGGCGCGGACGAATATTTTCCTTATCATAAAGGCGTGCCTTTGCCAGCTCAATATACCAGTCACAGAACTCATTCCAGATAAACTCATAAATCAGGCGGCCGGCCTCACCCAGCTCGAACTTATCCAGATTTGCCGTAACTCCCTGTGCCGTCTTGGCAAAACGTGACAAAATCCACTTGTCGGCAAGGGTATAGTCAGCCTCCTCCGGCACGAAGCCCTTGTCAAAGCCCTCAAGATTCATCAGCATGAAGCGTGAAGCGTTCCACAGCTTGTTGGCAAAGTTTCTGGTAGCAACTACCCTGTCATTGATAAAGCGCATATCGTTGCCCGGAGTGTTGCCGGTAATCAGCATAAAGCGCAGGGTATCTGCGCCATACTGGTCGATAACCTCAACAGGGTCAATGCCGTTGCCCAGGGACTTGGACATCTTTCTGCCCTGCTCATCCCGCACCAGGCCGTGGATGTACACGGTCTTGAACGGAATATCCTTGCCGAACTCCAGCCCCATCATGACCATGCGGGCCACCCAGAAGAAGATAATATCATAGCCAGTTACCAGAGTGCTGGTAGGATAGAACTGCTTCAGCTCAGGGGTTTCGTCCGGCCATCCCATGGTTTCAAAAGGCCACAGGCCGGAGCTGAACCAGGTATCCAGCACATCCTCGTCCTGACGGAGATGCTTGCCGCCGCACTTCGGGCATACCTCCACATCGGTACGGGAAACGATGGTCTCGCCGCAGTCATCGCAGTACCAGGCAGGGATGCGGTGTCCCCACCACAGCTGACGGGAAATGCACCAGTCGCGGATATTGTCCAGCCAGTTGCAGTAAATCTTGGTGAAGCGCTCCGGAACGAACTTGATATCCCCATTCTTTACCGCCTCGGCAGCAGGCTTCGCCAAGGACTCCATCTTCACAAACCACTGGGTGGAAATCATCGGCTCAATGGTTGAATGGCAGCGTGAGCAGTGGCCTACGGCATGCTCATGGTCCTCAATAGATACCAAGGCGCCAATCTCCTGCAGTTCCTTCACCAGCGCCTTGCGGCACTCATAGCGGTCCATGCCCTCGTACTTGCCTGCACCCTCGGTCATCTTGCCGGTATTGGAAATAACCTTAATCTGCTCCAGATTGTGCCTCAGTCCCATCTCATAGTCATTAGGGTCATGAGCCGGAGTAACCTTTACTGCGCCCGTACCAAAGGCAGAATCAACATACTCATCAGCAAACAGCGGAATCTCACGATTTACCACCGGCAGAATCAAGGTCTTGCCCACCAAAGCAGTATAACGCTCGTCAGCAGGATTTACCGCCACGCCGGTATCGCCGAACATGGTTTCAGGACGGGTGGTGGCAACCTCCACATACTTATCCTCGCCCTTTACCTGATAGCGGATGTGCCACAGATGGCCAGCCTCAGTTTCATGCTCCACCTCGATATCGGAAATAGCGGTGTTGCAGTCAGGGCACCAGTTGGTAATGCGGGTTCCCTGATAGATAAGCCCCTTTTCATACAGGCTGACAAAGACCTCACGGACAGCCCTGGAACAGCCCTCGTCCATGGTGAAGCGCTCCCTGTCCCAATCCAGGGAGGAACCCAGGGAACGCAGCTGGCTCATGATGCGGCTGCCGAACTTTTCCTTCCACTGCCATACACGCTCCAAAAACTTCTCCCGGCCCAGCTCATAGCGGTTGGTGCCTTCCTCCCGGAGCGCCCCCTCCACCTTGGCCTGGGTGGCGATACCGGCATGGTCGCAGCCCGGCATCCACAGGGTATTGTAGCCCTGCATGCGGCGCCAGCGAATCAGAATATCCTGCAGGGTATTGTCCAGGGCATGCCCCATGTGCAGCTGGCCTGTTACATTTGGTGGCGGAATAACGATGCTATACGGCTTTTTTTCCTCATCCACTACAGCATGAAACAGCTTGTTCTCCTCCCAGAAGCCATACCACTTCTTCTCAAAGCTTTTCGGGTCATAAACCTTTGGAATATTGTTTTCTTCCATCTTTTCCATGTCCATACTATCTCAAACTCCTTCACATAAAACAAAAAATCCCCTTCGCCCTCATAAAAAGGACGAAAGAGATTATCTTCCGCGGTACCACCTAAATTTGAACAGCTGATAAAAAAGCCGCCCACACTTGCCGTTTTAACGCCACCCGGCGTCCGAACCTACCAGATAAATTCATAACTCGATAAATAGCTTGACAACTTACCCTTCAGCCCGGCTGCTCCAAAGCTACCTTCCCTGCCCCGCCAGTGGAAGCTTTCACCCTCATGCTTCCCTCTCTAGGCTGTCCGGCAACAGGTACTCCTCTTCTTCATCGCATTTCTGCATATAAAGCTGTACATATCCTGTCCCACAGCCCACGCCGGGGCCTGCAGGCACACAGACAAAAAATATATGGTGCGGACGAGAGGGGTCGAACCTCCACGCCTTGCGGCACTGGATCCTAAGTCCAGCGCGTCTGCCAGTTCCGCCACGCCCGCATGTCAGCTTAAATAGGATAGCACAAATCCCGTTCAATGTCAAATCACAGAGGACACGAACATGGCGCCATGATGTGAATCTTATTTATAGCGTTATTTGCCGCCTGCTTCATCGGCACTTATCAGACGCTTCAGTAAATCCTCATCAATCTCCTTCTCCGAATACACCGTTATGCCATTTTTCCGCAGCAGAGCCGCCGTTACACCGCTGCCCGGTATTTTACCGCCATCAAACCTGCCATTATAAATCTGCACATTGCCACAGGAAGGGCTGTTGGCTTTCAAAATAGCCACCCTGACGTTGTGCTTCCTTGCCAACTCCAGAGCCTGCTCTGCCCCCTGCAAAAAATGGCCTGTTACATCCAGTCCCTCCTTATTGCATACCCTTGCCCTGCCAGCCAGCACGGCCTCTCCATCACCACCCTGCAGCTCTGCCGGTGGCCTGGGAATAGGCAGCCTTCCCAGGCACTCCGGACACACAGCCGTCAGATACTGCCCATATTTCATCAACAGCTCATGTCCGTTGTTGCCGCCATTATACTTTACATCGTTGCCCAACAGGCATGACGAAACCAATATCATATACCAATCACCTGCCACATTTTCTCTTTTCCATTTTCACCACTCCATCCCGTATATTATCCTACATAATTCCCACATACTTTTCAAGTCGCATTTCTCATTTTATGGCTGCTTTATGCATTGCAAATAAAGATAAAGACGCGGTGCTTTCCCTCTTTTTAGGTGGGAATTGCACCGCGTTTTTTTATATGGTATATGTTATGCTACTGATGGCATGGCTGCGGCTAAACAGCAGCTCGCTGTACTCCCGCGGCAGCACGCCGCCGTCAAATTCCTGCACAGTGCCGTCGGACATATTGACAGTCAGCTTATTTGCGCCCAGGCGGTAGCTCACAGGCACACCGCACCAGGTAAAGCCCAGACCGGCATCCCCCATCTCAGCATCAGACAGCAGCTGCGGCCTGAACACGGCACAGCCAGCCTCAATGCTGATGCCCAGCTCGCCCCAGCGGGTGAGGATTTCCTCTTTTACCTGCCCGGTCATGCCCGGCTGGCAGGCTCCCTTGTGATAAGGAGTATGAGAATAAGCATCAAAAGGAAATGCCCCGTATATCTCAGGGGACTTGGCAGAGCCGCCCAGCCCTGCCTTGATTTCCTGATACAGAGCCTTCAGCTTCTCACCCTGACCGTCACCGGCAGCCAGGGAACGCAGGGCATTTTCCTGCACTGCCACCAGAAGCTTGGCTACCATGTGCCAGTAGATACTGCCCAGCCCCTCGTAGGCATAGAAGGTGCCGGACCTGCCTGTAAAGGCATGATGGTTAAAGACTTCCTCATAGAGTGCAAAAAGCTTCTCCCTATCAGCCTTTTCCAGCTGTGGCTGATCTGCCAGCCATTTATCCAGCTTTTCCTCATTCTGGCAGGAAGCATTGAAATGATAAAAGCCATCCCAATCCTGCTCCAGATAAGCCTCCAGCCCCTTCGCCCTGTCAGGGGCGATGCGGTTCTTTGCCAAAAAGCCCTGCAGCTTCTTATTCGGGTAGAGCATATAGGAATTCTGCCTCTCCTCATACATGCCGCTATGCCTGAGGGCAGTGCAGATTTCCACCGCCTCACCGGAGGTCAAAAGGCCGCTGGACAGCACCGCCACCTGTCCCTCCAGCATTTCCTGCAAATGCTCAATCTCCATGCCGTCAGCAGTCAGCTTCAGGGTATTGTAGGTGTGATAAAGCCCGTCTGCACGCTTGTTGCAGGCAATAGTCCCGGCCACAAGCCCTTCAACCAGTCCGTAGAACTCCTTAAGCTCACTGCCGGACAAATTGACCGTTTCCGTTCCGTAATAATCCCTGTACAGGCCGTCCCTCTCCTGCTGGAAAATAACGCCTGCCGCATCCGTAAAGGCCTTGCGCTTTGCCGCATCCCGACAGACATCAGCCTCTGCCCCCATGCCTGCATACAGCTTCTTCAAATCCGCCATGCAGGCCGCAATCTGAACCGGCACCTCATAGCTTTCCTCACTGTTGCGCCCATAGAGGTCAATCAGGAAATTCAGCATGCGCTCCATGTAGCAGACCGTCACCATGGACAGTCCCCAGCCGGCCAGAGCGTTGTTGGCATCGTTCCACTCAGGGCGCTGGGTATTCATCCACACGCCGCCCCCCGGCACAATATTGGCAGCCTTGGCAATCACCAGCTGCAGAAGCTTGGCAGTCAGGCTCACCAGCGCCACCCTGCCGTCCTTGTCCTGCACCAGCTTCTGGTCCGTCCCCAGCGCCCCGGCCTTTTTCAGCAGCTCATCGCTGAGAGCCTTGTCAAAAATCAGGGAATTTCTCGGATCACGGCAGATATCCT
>CAMFES010000074.1 GCA_945949525.1 uncultured Veillonellaceae bacterium | reverse complement strand
TTCACGAGGAAACCACCGAGGTTCGCCGTGAGAAGGTAGACTACATGGACGTATCGCCAAAGCAGGTGGTATCCATCGCAACAGCCATGATTCCATTCCTGGAAAACGATGATGCCAACCGTGCATTGATGGGTGCCAACATGCAGCGTCAGGCTGTACCTCTGCTGCGTACCCAGGCACCTCTGGTAGGTACCGGCATGGAGTACAAGGCTGCCTGTGACTCCGGTGTTATGATTCTGGCAAAGCGTCCTGGCGTGGTTGAAACCGTTACCGCTGATAACATTGTGGTGCGCACCTCTGACGGACAGCGTGATGAGTACAAGCTGCAGAAGTTCCTGCGTTCCAACCAGGGCACCTGCATCAACCAGCTCCCTATCGTATTCAAGGGTGACGAGGTTGAGGCGATGCAGCCGATTGCCGATGGTCCTTCTACTGACCACGGCGAGCTGGCCCTGGGCTACAACATCATCGTAGCGTACATGCCTTGGGAGGGCTACAACTACGAGGATGCTATCCTGCTGAGCGAGAACCTGATTAAGCGGGATATTTATACATCTATCCATATTGAGGAGTATGACTGCGAGGCTCGTGATACCAAGCTGGGGCCTGAGGAGATTACCCGCGACATCCCGAACGTGTCTGATGACAGCCTGAAGGATCTGGATGAGATGGGTATCATCAGGAAGGGGGCCGAGGTGCGTACCGGTGATATTCTGGTAGGCAAGGTTACCCCGAAGGGTGAAACCGAGCTGTCTGCCGAGGAGCGCCTCCTGCGTGCCATCTTCGGTGAGAAGGCCCGTGAGGTGCGTGATACATCTCTCCGTGTGCCTCATGGCGAGGCAGGCCGCATCGTGGATGTAAAGATTTACAGCCGCGAGAACAATGACGAGCTGAACCCTGGCGTAAACCAGATGATTCGCGTCTACATCGCCCAGAAGCGTAAGATTTCCGTGGGTGATAAGATGTCCGGCCGTCATGGTAACAAGGGTGTCGTTTCCCGTATCATGCGGGAGGAGGATATGCCGTTCCTGCCGGATGGCACTCCTGTAGATATTGTGCTGAATCCGTTGGGTGTGCCTTCCCGTATGAACATCGGTCAGATTCTGGAAACCCATCTGGGCATGGCTATCCGCAATCTGGGCACCCAGATTAAGCAGGGTGACCCTACCGTTGAGAAGCGCCTTCGTGCCATTGGCTATGACTTTGACAAGTACGGTATGCCGAAGCCGGATGTGGCAGGTATTCATATTGCTACACCGGTATTTGACGGTGCCCGTGAGAACGATGTGTTTGATACTATCCGTGCTTCCGGCATGGACCCTACAGCCAAGACCGTGCTGTACGACGGACGTACCGGTGAGCCGTTCAAGAATAAGGTAACTGTGGGCTGCGTATACATGCTGAAGCTGCATCATCTGGTTGATGATAAGATTCATGCCCGCTCCGTAGGCCCTTACTCCCTGGTAACCCAGCAGCCATTGGGTGGTAAAGCCCAGTTCGGCGGACAGCGTTTCGGTGAGATGGAGGTATGGGCACTGGAGGCGTATGGTGCTGCCTACACCCTGCAGGAAATCCTCACTGTCAAGTCCGATGACGTTGTGGGCCGTGTCAAGACCTACGAGTCCATCGTCAAGGGTGAGAATATCCCTGAGCCTGGCGTTCCTGAGTCCTTCAAGGTACTCATCAAGGAGCTGCAGTCCATCGGCCTGGATATCAAGGTGCAGGATGAAAATGCCAACGAGATCATGGTTCAGGACGATGATGACGAGGACATCAACATCAAGGATGTTGTCCGCGATGCGGATATGAACGATGTTGATGACAGCGGCAGGGCCGGTGAGCGTGATGATTACAGCAGTGATTATGACGAGGATGCCCAGCCGGATGAGGATGATGACAGCTTCGATGGCGATATTATTGCCGATATTGGCGGCGATGATTTTGACGAGGATGCTGTTGTTGTTGATGACGATGACGACATGGATATGTTCCTGTCCGATGATGATACTGAAGAATAATGGAAGGGAAGTGACTCCTCCTTGTTGGATGTAAATAACTTTGATTCAATGCGCATAGGCCTGGCCTCTCCTGACAAGATTCGTGAGTGGTCCCACGGCGAGGTACTGAAGCCGGAGACTATTAACTATCGTACACTGAAGCCGGAGAAGGATGGTCTTTTCTGCGAGAAAATTTTTGGACCAACTCGTGATTGGGAATGTCATTGCGGCAAGTATAAGCGTATCCGCCATAAGGGTACCGTCTGCGACCGCTGCGGCGTTGAGGTCACCCGTTCCAAGGTACGCCGTGAGCGTATGGGACATATCGAGCTGGCGGCTCCTGTGTCCCACATCTGGTATTTCAAGGGCATTCCTAGCCGCATGGGACTGATTCTGGATATCCCGCCTCGCGCTATGGAAAAGGTACTGTACTTTGCTTCCTACATTGTGCTGGACCCGAAGGATACCCCGCTTTCCAAGAAGCAGCTTCTGACCGAGCTGGAGTATCGCAAGGCCCGTGAGGACTATGGCCGTGATTTTGTAGTAGGCATGGGTGCCGAGGCCATTAAGGAGCTTCTGGTGGAGCTGGAGGCAGATCTGCCGGAGGAGCAGCAGACCGAGGACATGAAAAACGGCCTGGATGTGCTGCACAAGGAGCTGACTGACGAGCTGAAGCATGTGGCCAGCCAGCAGCGCCGCATCCGCGCTATCCGCCGCCTTGAGGTGGTAGAGGCTTTCAGGCGCTCCGGCAACAAGCCGTCCTGGATGATTCTGGATGTAGTGCCTGTTATTCCGCCTGAGCTTCGTCCGATGGTACAGCTGGATGGCGGCCGCTTTGCTACCTCCGACCTGAATGATCTGTATCGTCGTGTTATCAACAGAAATAATCGTTTGAAGCGCCTTTTGGAGCTGCGTGCGCCTGATATCATCGTCCGCAACGAGAAGCGCATGCTGCAGGAGGCTGTGGATGCCCTGATTGACAATGGCCGCCGCGGTCGTCCTGTTACCGGCCCTGGCAACCGTCCGCTGAAGTCCCTCTCCGATATGTTGAAGGGTAAGCAGGGACGTTTCCGTCAGAACCTTTTGGGTAAGCGTGTTGACTACTCCGGCCGTTCCGTTATCGTGGTAGGCCCTGAGCTGAAGCTGCATCAGTGCGGCTTGCCAAAGGAAATGGCACTGGAGCTGTTCAAGCCGTTTGTTATGAAGAAGCTGGTCAGCGAGGGCATCGCCCACAATATCAAGTCCGCTAAGCGCAAGGTTGAGCGCGCGGAGGAGGAGGTATGGGATGTACTGGAGGATGTTATCAAGGAGCATCCTGTGCTTCTTAACCGTGCCCCGACGCTGCATCGCCTGGGTATTCAGGCCTTTGAGCCGGTTCTCACCGAGGGCCGTGCCCTGAAGCTGCATCCTCTGGCATGTTCTGCGTACAACGCGGACTTCGATGGCGACCAGATGGCTATCCATCTGCCTCTGTCTGCCGAGGCACAGGCGGAGGCCCGTGTCCTGATGCTGGCGGCCAACCATATTCTGGCCCCGAAGGATGGCAGCCCTATTATCGTACCATCTCAGGATATGATTCTGGGTGCGTACTATCTGACCAAAATCCGCGAGGGTGCCCTGGGTGAGGGCAAGGTATTCACCGGCATAAACGAGGCACTGCTGGCTTATCAGCATCAGGAGCTGGATATTCAGGCGCAGATTGAGGTTCGCATCATTGAGAAGCAGGAGGATGGTACCAGCAGGGATTATGGTCTTGTTACCACTTCACTGGGTCGTATGATTTTCAACGAAATCCTGCCGCCGCAGGTTCGCTCCTATTCTCAGGACAAGGAAACCGGCAAGTGGTCCCTGGGCGAGCTGATGAAGAAGAAGCAGCTGGGCAAGCTGGTAGCGCGTTGTTTTGATACCCTGGGTGCCAGCCGTACCGCAGAGGTTATTGATGGCGTAAAGAATCTGGGCTACCACTATGCATGTATTGCAGGTATGACAGTTGCTATTTCCGATATTACCGTTCCGCCTAAGAAGAAGGATATCCTTGAGGCGGCACAGGCTCAGGTTACCAAGACTGAGCGGCAGTTCTCCCGTGGCCTTATTACTGATGACGAGCGCTACAAGAAGGTCTGCAGCGTCTGGAACAAGGCTACTGAGGATGTTGCTGACGAGATGTATGACAACTACGAGCTTAATGACCCGTTCAATCCTATCTACATGATGGCTGACTCCGGTGCCCGTGGTAACAAGTCCCAGATGCGCCAGCTGGCAGGCATGCGCGGCCTGATGGCGGATCCATCCGGTAAGACCATCGAAATTCCTATTACGGCAAACTTCCGTGAAGGCTTGTCCGTATCCGATTACTTTATTTCCTCCCATGGTGCAAGAAAGGGTCTGGCAGATACCGCTCTGCGTACTGCCGACTCCGGTTACCTGACCCGCCGTCTGGTAGACGTTGCCCAGGATGTAATTGTTCGGGAGGATGACTGTGATGTTGTGGGCATCAACCTTGTGCGCGAGCGTGCAAAGCTGGCTGACAGCGCTGCCGCTGCCGTTCAGGTTCTGCAGGATTCTTTGGTTGGCCGCCTGATTGCCCAGGATGTTATCAGTCCTGAAACCGGCGAGGTTCTTCTTGAGGTTGGCGCCGAGCTGACTGCCGAGGATCTGCAGGTGATTGGTGAGGCTGGTGTGTCCGAGCTGGTTCTCCGCGGACAGTCTGACAACAACGATACTGTTGTGGGCAGCTCCTCCGTAACGGAGACTGTACAGCTGGGTGCGCCGGAGGAAAATGTCCGTGCTTCCATCCGCGAGGCTATGATGAACCAGATGCTGGGCAAGGAGGTTACTGCCTCCGTCGTTGACAGCCGTGGCAGGGAGGTTATTCCTGCCGGTGTCAAGCTCACTGAGGAGTACATTGAGGCTGTGCTGGAAAGCGATGCCAAGGAGGTACGTGTACGCAACAACAATGTCCGTGGTATTTCCGTTGAGGAGATTGTTGACGGCAACCGCGTTATTGAGCCTCTGCAGGATCGCATTATCGGCCGCGTGCTGGCTGAGGATATTATCAATCCTGAAACTGGCGAGAAGATTGCTTCTGTCAATGATACTGTCGATAAGGCATTGGCCGATGCTATCTGCAAGGTTAGAAAGAGCGTATCCATCCGCAGCGTGCTGACCTGTAAGTCCCAGTATGGCGTCTGCATCAAGTGCTATGGCCGTGACCTGGCCAACAACACCGAGGTCAACGTGGGCGAGGCTGTCGGCATCATCGCAGCTCAGTCCATCGGTGAGCCTGGTACCCAGCTGACCATGCGTACCTTCCATTCCGGCGGTATCGCAGGCGGCGACGATATTACCCAGGGTCTGCCGCGTGTCGAGGAGTTGTTCGAGGCCAGAAAGCCGAAGCACAATGCCATTATTTCCGAGGTTGAGGGTACTGTTACCGTCAAGGAGAATGGCAATCTCTACACCGTATATGTTATGCCTGAGTCCGGCGAGGCCAGGGAGTACATCATTCCGTTTGGCTCCCATCTGGCAGTCAAGGACGGTCAGCATATCCAGACCGGTGGCAAGATTACCGAGGGTTCCATCAATCCTCATGATATCCTTCATATCTGCGGCATGAAGGCCACCCAGAGCTACATCGTATACGAAGTTCAGAAGGTATACCAGTCCCAGGGTGTAGGCATCAACGATAAGCATATTGAGGTAATGGTTCGTCAGATGCTCCACAAGGTGAAGATTGAGGAAGCAGGCGGCACCGAGTTCCTGCCTGGCGACCAGGTTGACATCAACATCTTTGAGGCAGCCAACACCAAGGCTATTGAGGCAGGTCTGGAGCCGGCAGTGGCCAAGCCTGTGCTTCTGGGTATCACCAAGGCTTCCCTGGCAACTGATTCCTTCCTGTCCGCTGCATCCTTCCAGGAAACTACCCGTGTCCTGACGGATGCTGCCATCAAGGGCAAGGTTGACCCTCTGATTGGCCTGAAGGAGAATGTTATTATCGGCAAGCTCATTCCGGCAGGTACCGGCATGAGCCGCTATAGAAACATCAAGGTTGTTTACAAGGATGAGGAGGAAGCAGAGGAGGAGAATATCCTTGCTGCCTTTGCCGAGTCTGAGAATGCCTGATGGTGTTCAGCGGGGATAGAAGCTGTCCCTGAAAATATAATCTGATTTTGCGGCCGCCCATGTGCATTTCCTGCATCTGGGCGGTCTTTTCTTGTATGTAAAAAATTGGTATGCTATAATAAATTTATATGGTGCAATGGGAGGGATAGGTTATGAAAGGAATTGTGCTGGCCGGGGGTTCCGGGACGCGGCTTTATCCGCTGACAACGGTGACTTCAAAGCAGCTTTTGCCAGTATATGATAAGCCGATGATTTATTATCCCCTGTCGGTGCTGATGAATGCCGGCATCCGGGATATACTGATTATTTCTACGCCTGCGGATACGCCGCGGTTTGAGGCACTGTTGAAGGATGGCAGTCAGTTCGGGCTCAACCTCAGCTACGCAGTGCAGCCGTCCCCTGATGGTCTGGCACAGGCCTTTATTATAGGTGCGGATTTTATTGGAGATGGCACGGTGGCCATGGTGCTGGGGGACAATATCTTTGCCGGGCATGGCATCAACGAAAGGCTTAAGCATGCAGCTGACAGGGCTGAACAGGGCAGTGGGGCTACTGTTTTTGGCTACTATGTGGATGACCCGGAGCGTTTCGGTATCGTGGAGTTTGACAAGAATGGCAGGGCTGTCAGCATCGAGGAGAAACCGGCAAAGCCCAAGAGCAATTATTGTGTGACAGGTCTTTATTTTTATGATAATCAGGTTGTGGAACTGGCAAAGAGTCTTAGGCCGTCCGCTCGTGGCGAGCTGGAGATTACTGATTTAAACAGGCTGTACCTGGAGGCGGGCCGGCTGAATGTGGAGCTTCTAGGGCAGGGGTATACCTGGCTTGATACGGGAACCCATGAAAGTCTTGTAGAAGCGACAAATTTTGTCAAGACGGTGGAAACACATCAGCACAGAAAAATTGCCTGTCTGGAGGAGATTGCCTATCTCAATGGCTGGATAAGCAGGGATGACGTAATGGCTACCTATGAGATTCTGAAAAAGAATCAGTACGGTCAGTACCTGAAGGATGTCATTGACGGCAAGTTTATAGATGTTTTGCAGTGAGATGTAAATATCGGCCTGCCTGAATAAAGCGGGCGGATAAACAAGATTATGAGTTAGAGGAGTTATATAGTAATGACCATTATCGTGACCGGTGGTGCAGGATTTATTGGCAGCAATTTTGTGTTTTATATGCTAAAGGCTCATCCGGATTATCGCATTGTCTGCCTGGACAAGCTGACTTATGCAGGAAATCTGTCCACCCTTGAGCCTGTACTGGAACAGGAGAATTTTCGCTTTGTCAGGGCAGATATCTGTGACCGCGGGGCAGTGGAGAGGCTTTTCGAGGAAGAAAAACCTGACATGGTGGTTAATTTTGCGGCGGAATCCCATGTGGACAGGTCTATTGAAAATCCAGGGATTTTTCTGGAAACAAATATTATGGGAACAGCAGTGCTGATGGATGCCTGCCGAAAATATGGTATTCAGCGTTATCATCAGGTTTCTACTGATGAGGTGTATGGGGATTTGCCGCTGGACAGGCCGGATTTGTTCTTTACGGAGGAAACGCCGTTGCATACCAGCAGTCCATATTCCAGCTCCAAGGCCGGGGCTGACCTTCTGGTGATGGCATATCATCGTACCTATGGGCTGCCTGTAACCATTAGCCGTTGCAGCAACAACTATGGCCCTTATCATTTTCCGGAGAAGCTTATCCCGCTGATGATTGCCAATGCTCTGGCAGACAAGCCGCTGCCTGTGTACGGCGAGGGGCTGAATGTCCGCGACTGGCTCTACGTGGAGGACCATTGCAAGGCTATCGACCTGATTATTCACAAGGGCAGGGTTGGCCAGGTCTACAATGTAGGTGGTCATAATGAAAAGAAAAACATAGAGATTGTAAAAATCATCTGTCAGGAGCTGGGCAAGCCTGAATCCCTGATTACCCATGTGGGGGACCGCAAGGGGCATGATATGCGCTATGCCATTGACCCGACCAAGATTCACAATGAGCTGGGCTGGCTGCCGGAAACGAAGTTTGCGGATGGCATCAAGAAAACCATTCGCTGGTATCTGGACAACAAAAAATGGTGGCAGGATATTATAAACGGCGAGTATCAGCAGTATTATGACAGGATGTATGGCAATCGGTAATATAAATGCCGGGGATGATTTATAGCCAGAACTTTGAGGCCTGTATCCGGGCTTGGCATTTGTGGTTTGTGTGTGTGAAATGGAGATATGGCAGTGGGCAAGATAAAAGTTACCAAGGCTCCTATTGAGGGACTTTATGTAATAGAGCCGACAGTGTTTGGCGACAATCGAGGATATTTTGTAGAAACCTACAACCAGCAGGATATGCATGAGGCTGGTCTTGACATGGTATTTGTGCAGGATAATCAGAGCATGAGTACCAAGGGGGTATTGCGGGGCCTGCATTTTCAGAAGAAGCATCCCCAGGGCAAGCTGGTGCGGGTTATCCGTGGCGAGGTGTTTGATGTGGCGGTGGATTTGCGTCATGGCTCTGCCACCTATGGCCAGTGGTATGGCGTGGAGCTTACAGCAGAAAACAAGAAGCAGTTCTATATTTCCGAGGGCTTTGCCCATGGCTTTCTGGTGCTGAGTGATGAGGCTGAGTTCTGCTACAAGGTAACGGACTTCTATCGGCCGGGGGATGAGGGCGGCCTGGCCTGGAACGACCCGGAAATCGGCATTCAGTGGCCAAAGCTGAGGGGAGCCTATCAGGGCAGTGCCGACTCTGCCGGATATACGGTGGATGGCGTGCCGCTGAATTTATCTGATAAGGACAAAAAATGGCTGGGGTTGAAGGATACCTTTAAGTTTGGTTGACAGGAGCAAAATATTATGAAGGTTTTTGTTACGGGAGTCAATGGTCAGCTGGGGCATGATGTGGTTAATGAGCTGGCGGCAAGGGGGCATGAGGCGATAGGCTCCGGCCGCTCCGAGCAGTACAGCGGCATACAGGATGGCAGTGCCGTATGCAGTGCTACCTACTATCAGCTGGATATTCTTGACAGGACGCAGGTGAGGGAAATTATCTTTGAGCTGCAGCCTGATGCGGTAATTCACTGTGCGGCCTGGACAGATGTGGATGGTGCCGAGGATGAGGCAAACAAGGCGAAAGCCCTGGATGTGAATGGCAATGGCACCAGTAATATTGTGGATGCCTGCAACTATATTCACTGCAAGCTGATGTATATCTCCACGGATTATGTCTTTGCCGGGCAGGGAACCGAGCCTTGGGAGGCGGACTGCCAGGATTATGACCCTCTGAATGTATATGGCTTCGGCAAGCTGATGGGGGAGCTGGTGGTGAAGGAGTGCCTGGAGAAGTTCTTCGTGG
>CAMFES010000073.1 GCA_945949525.1 uncultured Veillonellaceae bacterium | reverse complement strand
TGGTTTCCAAGTCCGAGCAGCTGACTTCCCTGACCAAGATGGCTACCGTTCCTGGTATCTTCAACATCAATGAGCCGATTATCTTCGGTCTGCCTATCGTATTCAATCCGTTTATGCTGGTTCCGTTTATTCTTGTTCCTATCGTTGCACTGTTTGTAACCTACACTGCCATGATGATTGGCTTCCTGTCCCCGATGGGTGCTGTACAGGTTCCATGGACTACTCCGCCTATTATTGCAGGACTGCTGCTGGACGGCTGGCAGGGTGCAGTAATCCAGATTATCAATCTGGCACTGGCAATTGTGATTTATCTGCCATTTGTCAAGAAGATGGATATGAGCCTCATTGAAGAGGAAAAGAAGGAACAGGAGGAAATGATCTGATGAAAAAGAGCAAGGTTTTAGCATTGGCACTGGGGCTGGCAATGGGCGTATCCGCGTCCAGCGCCCTGGCCGCAGAGGCACAGGAGGATGCGGCTCTGAACGAGGCTGCGTTCAACGATGTACCAAAGGGACACTGGGCGTATAGTGCCCTGGAGGTTCTTTCCAAGGATGGCGTGCTGGAGGGATATCCTGACGGCTCCTTCAAGGGCGATGAAACCATGACCCGCTATGAGATGGCGCAGATTATTGCCAACGCCTACAAGGGCGGCAGCTTTGCTGATGATGCCCTGATTGACGGCGTGCGTCAGGAGCTGTCCGGCGAGCTGAAGACCCTGAAGAAGGTGGAGAAGCAGGTCAAGAAGAATACTGCCGCTATTAATAAGATGCAGAGCTTTGTTGACAAGATGGAGTTTGGCGGTTTTGGCCAGGTTCGCTATGAGAACAATAATTCAAAGGGTTATTCTGACCAGAATGACAATGATCGTTATTACTTGGATCTCAAGGCAAAGTACAAGGTAAATGATGACTGGAGTGTTTGTACTGAGTGGGAGATTAACCACAAGTACGGAAATTATCGCAATTTCCATGATGAGGTTAATTATGGCAGAGATCCAAAGAATCTGGCATACAAGGGTGCAGGCCGTGGTGATTCTAATTTTTATCCTCGCCTCTGGATTGAGGGCAAGCTCAACAATAAGCTGTCCATGGATATCGGTCGCAAGTGGCGCGGTCTTGGTTTCCAGGTAATGATGTATGGCGAGGAAACCGATGGTATCACTCTTGATTACAAGCTGAACGATAGCGATTTGGCGGCAACTGCCTTCTACTGGAAGCCGGACCATAAAGAGGTTAACCAGCTGGCCATTGCCGGTGCTGGTATCAAGGGTACTGTAGGTCATGGCACACAGCTGCAGGCATATTATGCAAGGGCAAATGTTGAACGCTCCGGTTCTACAGTTGGTTATGAAGAGTATGGTTATAATCCTTTTGGTGGTGGTGGTCCTATTACGGGTAAGCCGAAGATATGGAATAAAGGTAATCAGATGATTGGCGTCAGCTTGATGCAGAATTTTGCACCTAACCTTTACCTGTGGGCGGATCATTCCCGCACTAATGCAGATGAACAGAGCAATGCAACTGCCATCAAGGTAAGCTATAAGTGGACTGACCTCAATCAGCCAGGCTCTTTCCATCTCTATGGCAGATGGCATAACTACAAGGAGAATGGCCGTTGGTGTGGTGATACTGCTGACAGTCTGTGGCTGGATGGCTCTACCGGCTGGACCTTTGGCGGCAAGTATGTATTTGCCAAGAATGTCGAGGGTGAGCTTTGCTATGGCTGGTCCAGTGCAACAGATGTACATGGGGCTGTAACGGGCAATCCTGACTTTACCCGTCGTGTATGGCGTGCGCAGGTTGACTTCCACTTCTAATGGTTGCACGGTGGCTGATGCCGCATATTGCTAATCAGCAGCAGGGCCATGCACCATATACAGGTATGTACGTAAAACTGGCTTCTTAGTGAATGGAAGCGGGAGAATACCTGGAATGGTGCCGGCCTGCTGCCGGATTGGCAGAGTGCTTTTCAGATGAGAATAGTGATAATAGCAATAACATAGGTGCAGAGGAGAGTAACCAATGGTTGAAAATGAAGAGTTAGAGGTGCAGGTATTCCAGATTATTTCTGCCGTAGGTACGGCTAGAAGCTGCTATATAGAGGCAATTCATGCGGCCATGGCTCGTGATTATGACAAGGCGGATGTCCTGGTGAAGAGAGGCGACAAGCATTTTGCCGAGGGGCATGATGCTCATCTGGAGCTTTTGGGCCGGGAGGCCGAGGGCGAGGCTGTGGCCTGCCTGCTGGTAATGCATGCAGAGGATCAGCTGATGAGTGCAGAGGCTTTCAAGCTGGTGGCGCAGGAGCTGATTGATGTTTATCACGAGCTGGACAAGCTGGCCTGATAGACGATAATGATATGCACACATCTGTAATGGGATGAGAGTTTGTGTATGTATATGGGGTGTATGCTTCGGATATATTTGAGGACGTTTCGGAAATTTTTAGATTTTTATCAAGACGTGAAGAAAGGTAAGGGGTATTTATGAATTTCAAGAAATTGACCAGCTGTGTTATGGCAGGCCTGTTTGCAGTGGGCGTAAGCGCTGTTACTCTGCCTGCAATGAGCGTTGAGGCTGCTGACAGCCCTTATTGCGCTACTGTAGAGCAGGTTGCACCGGAGGGTGGTTTCTTCTTTGATTTTTCCAAGAAGATGCCAAAGGAGGCAACTGCTGCCCATGGCTGGACTAATGGTGCAATGTTTGACACCAACTGGTACAAGGACAATATCACATTCAACAGCAAGCGCATGCAGCTGAATCTTGATGTGGAGGATGGCCCGGGCTGGTCTGACCCTACCATCAACTACTCCGGTGCAGAGTTCCGTACCACTACCGAGAACAGATATCACTATGGTCTGTACGAGGTTTGCATGAAGCCGGCCAAGAGCGATGGTATTGTTTCTTCTTTCTTTACTTACACCGGTCCTTACGACAATCCTCCTACCCAGTGGGATGAGATTGATATCGAGTTCCTGGGCAAGGACACTACCAAGGCTCAGTTCAACTATTTTACCAACAGCCAGGGCAACCATGAGTATCTGTGTGATCTGGGCTTTGATGCCACCGAGGGCTTCCATGTATATGCCTTCGACTGGCAGCCTGATTCCATTACCTGGTATGTAGATGGCAAGGAGGTTTACAAGGCTACTGATAATATTCCTGTAACCCCTAGCATGATTATGGCTAATCTGTGGGCAGGCCGCGGCGTTGACGCGTGGCTGAATCCTGTGGATGATTCCAATTTCCCTGTACAGGCAGAGTACAAGTGGATGAAGTTCACTCCGGCTAAATAATCCCATTTGGCCGTGTGATATACTAACCCTATTATTTCCTATTAGTTAAGCAGAACGGCAGCCCGTCCTCCCCAAGATGGCTGCCGTTTTAGCGTGCAAAAAAATATGCTGCAACACTGTTTCATCACTGAACAAAATTTCATCGAATATTGTTCGACTATGATTCCAAATTGTTTCTAAGCAGTTTCTGATGTGCTATTCTTTATCCAGACGGAAGGAAATGAGGCAGGGAACTGGAAACGGGGTAGCAGCCTACTGCGTCAGCCTTTCGCCATAGTAGTGAGGATATTGCAGTTTGAGAGAAAAGGGGAGTATTTCATGAAAAAGAAGTTTTTGAGCGCAGCAGTTACTTTGGCACTGGCAGCAGGCATCAGCGGGACGGCTCTGGCGGCAGAGGGAAGCCTTGCCGATGTGCCGAAGGATCACTGGTCCTATGCGGCTATTGATATGCTGGTGCAGGATGGCATTATAGAGGGTAATCCTGATGGCACCTTTGAGGGAGGCCGTGCCATGAGCCGCTACGAGATGGCGGCCATTGTAGCCAGGGCGGTGGAAAATTCCAAGGAAGCTGACCTGAAGACAAAGGGTCTGGTGGAAATGCTGAAGACCGAGTACAGCAGTGAGCTGGAGCGGCTCGATGCAAGAGTGGATTCTATCGAGAAGCGGCTGGACAATGTAATGCTCAGCGGCTTTGTCCGCGCCAAGTATGACAGCGACAGTCTTGAGGACAGGGCAGGCAATGACAACAACAAGCATTTCTACATGAATCTGGAAGGCAAGATGGCGGTAGCGCCTGGCTGGGATGCCCACTTCCAGAGCGAAACCAGAAAGGGCTGGACAGTCAATCAGTCCTGGCGTGAAGGGAAGAATGATTCCGATGACCAGGATGGTACCTTCCAGCGCATCTGGGTTGAGGGAAAGGTAGGCAAGGTCAATATTACCACCGGTGCCAAGTGGTGGGGACTGGGCTTCCAGAACGTGCCATTCGGCCATGCCGCTGACGGTATTTCCGTGGATACTGATTTTACCGAGGGCTGGAATGCCAAGGCCTTTTATCTCCGTCCACGGCAGGGTGACCTGGTGACCATGGCCAAGGGCAGTGACATTACCATTGCCGGCCTGAATGTAACAGGCAAGCTGGGGCATGCGGTGGAAACCAGCCTGACCTACGCCCACAACACGGAGAGCAAGAATGCTGCCGGTGTGTCGGAGCAGGGCATGAGCAATATGTGGGCGGCAGAGGCCAAGGCACAGGTTGCCAAAAATGTTGAGCTGATTGGCACCTATACCCGCACCAACGCTGACTCCGGCAACACCAGCAAGGAGGTGCGCCTGAACTACAAGGGCACCAATCTGAGCGATACAGGCTCCTTCGGCATCTATGGCCGCTGGTTTGATTTCGGGCATCACGGCGATTATTCCCATGATGATGAGTGGGGCTCCCTGCCGGGCAATGCCAAGGGCTGGGTGCTGGGCGTAAAGTATGTGCCATACAAGAACATCGAGTGGGAAACCTTCTACTCCCAGCAGAAGAACCACGATGCGCAGGGTGAGTTTGACCGCAAGCTGTTCCGCACCCAGGTGGATTTCCACTTCTGATTTTCAGGGAAATTACAGGTGAAATCTATATAAGTTATAGGTGAAGGCTGTAGGTAAAATTGGGGATTTGCCTGCCTGCCCCGGCCTGATGTCCGGCCGGGGCAGGCGGCAGATAAAATGTTTTTTAGAGTAGAGGGGTATAAAATGAATAGACAGGAAATGTTTAACAAATTTCTTGAGGTTATGAACCGCTTTGCGCAGATCAAGGCGGTGGTGGCCATCAAGGACGGCTTCATCATGACCACGCCGTTTACCATCTGCGGTTCGCTGTTTCTGCTGATTGCCTGCCTGCCGATTCCCGGCTGGAATGAGCTGATGAGCGGCATGTTTGGCAAGGACTGGGCTGCACCGCTGTTTGCGGTCAGCGGCGGTACCTTCAGTATTCTGGCGCTGATTATCGTGGTGTGCAACGCCTACAAGTATGTTTCCAACGAAGGGCTTGACGGCATGACAGCCGCAGGGCTGGCCCTGTCAGCCTTTGTGATAGTGCTGCCTCCGGAGATTGTGCTGGAGGACGGACAGGTGGTAGGAAATGTGATTTCCAAAAACTGGGCTGGTTCCAACGGTATTATTACTGCATTGATTGTAGCATATATCACCAGCCGCATTTACTGCTACTGTGTCAAGAACCACATCGGCATCAAGATGCCTGACTCTGTGCCGGGTGGCGTAGTGAGGGCTTTTGAGGCGCTGACACCTGGCTTTTTGGTATTTACCCTGGCCGCACTGGTGTGGGGAGTATGTCATTTTGCTGCCAACACCTCCGCACCTGAGCTTTTGTTCAGCGCCATCCAGGTACCGCTGCAGAGCTTGTCCGATACGCTGGCAGGCGGTTCCATCATCGTGGGACTGCAGAGCGTACTGTTCTGGGCAGGCATCCACGGCCCGAATGTGGTGGGCGGCGTGGTGAACCCGATGCTGATTGCCAACTCACTGGATAACCAGGCACTTTTAGATGCAGGCCAGGCCTTGATGGGCAATCCTGCCGCCAAGCTCATGACGATTCAGGTTTCCGATGTATTCGTCAAGTCCGGCGGCTGCGGCATGACCCTGGGACTGATTATTGCTTCCTACATGGTGGCCAAATCCGAGCAGCTTACCTCCCTGACTAAAATGGCTACGGTGCCGGGGCTGTTCAACATCAATGAGCCGATTATTTTCGGCCTGCCGGTAGTGTTCAACGGCTTGCTGCTGGTGCCGTTCATCCTGGTGCCTGTGGCCGCCTTCATCATCACCTACACGGCCATGCTGGCAGGCTTTCTTTCACCGATGGGGGCAATCCAGGTGCCATGGACAACGCCGCCTGTGATTGCGGGGCTTTTGCTGGATGGCTGGCAGGGTGCAGTGATTCAGCTGATAAACCTTGCACTGTCGGTAGTGATTTATCTGCCTTTTGTCAAGAGGCTTGATAGTAACTGTCTTGAGGAAGAGAAGACAATGAATGATTTAGCATAGTCCATCCCCTTATAGAAAGGCTGTGCCGAAACAGGCTGTTGCATAAGAACAGACTGCTGTTTTGGCACAGCCTGTTGAGGTATACGGATATGGGGGGATTGTGCCGGATAATTAAAGTTTTATGGTATATTTTGACAAGTTTTAACACGTTTTGTTACAATAATCAGGGGATATAAGAGGGTAGGCTTTTGTTGCAGGAGGGGATGATAGTTTGTCCAGTTTAATAAGGGCGCTGAAGGCACAGGAGGGGTTTTCTGATTCGGAGAAGGAGATAGCCGGTTTTCTGCTTGAGAATTATCGCAGTATTGCGGCCATGTCCACAAGGCAGCTGGCCCAGCTGACATATACCAGCGCATCCACCATTGTTCGTTTTACGAAGCGCATGGGCTTTGAGGGGTATACGGAGTTCAAGGTGCGGTTCCTGACAGAGATTATGGAATATGTCAATGAAAACCGGCAGGATGATACGTTTACCAACAAGGATACAGTGCGTATTCTGATGGAGAAGGTGTCCTGCATGGAAAGGAGTGCCATCAAGGACACCCACCTTCACCTGGAGCCTGTGCTGGTGGTCAGGGCAGTAAAGGAGATTATTGAGGCGGACCATGTGGATTTTTATGCAACGGATGACAATGTGCATATTGCCAATCTGGCCGCCGTGAATCTCAGCATGGCGGATAAGGGCTATACGCTCCCCATGTCCATATCCCAGATGTATCTGACCTCATCCAGAGAAAGCAGGAAGCATATCGGTTTTGTCATCAGCAGGACAGGGGAAAACCGTATGCTGATAGATGTGGCGAAAAATCTCAAGGCTCATGGCGGCAGGTTTATTCTCATTACCGGTACACCTGATTCCACCCTTGGCAAGCTGGCGGATGTGGTGCTGCCGGTGGTGACGGCATCTACGCTGGAGGAGCTGTGGACACGGGTATTCTGGATTGGCTCCCAGTACGTGATTGACGTGATTTTTGCGGCACTGCTGTCCAGAAAGGGCTTCAAGGCTGTAGGGGAAAGGGAGAAATGGCTCCGCAGCCATTTTCATTATTAAAATTCTGTTATCTGTCAACCTGGAACTTTGTTTCAAGCTGGGAGTGCTTTTTGTGAAATGTCATTGCAGAAGGCACTCCCTTTGTTGTGGGGAGGTTATCGGCAATGCTACAATGTTGCTATGAGTTGAGAAACTATAGGAAGTAGTTTTTTAGAGAGTAGTTTTATTTAAGGAGAGAAGAAGCTATGGCATTTCCAAAAGGATTTTTGTGGGGCGGCGCAGTTGCGGCGCACCAGCTGGAGGGCGGCTGGAATGAAGGAGGCAAAGGCCCCAGCGTTGCTGATGTGATGACGGCAGGGGGGCCGGGCATTCCCCGTGAGATTACGGACGGGGTGATTCCTGGCAAGATTTATCCAAACCATGAGGCGATTGATTTTTATCATCGCTACAAGGAGGATATTGCACTTCTGGCACAGATGGGCTTCAAGTGCTTCCGCACCAGCATCGCCTGGACGAGAATTTTCCCGAAGGGGGACGAGCTGGAGCCAAATGAGGAAGGCCTGAGGTTCTATGATGACCTCTTTGATGAGATGAGAAAATACGGCATGGAGCCGGTGGTTACCCTGTCCCATTTTGAGATTCCATTGCATCTGGCCAACGAGTATGGCGGCTGGAGAAACCGCAAGATGATTGAGTTCTTTGTGCGCTACGCCAAGGTCTGCTTTGAGCGTTACAAGCACAAGGTTAAATACTGGATGACCTTCAACGAGATTAACAATCAGCGTGAGGTTATCGGCGGCATGAGCGACCATCATGCCTTCCAGGATTCCGGACTTCGCTATCAGGAGGGTGAGGACAGGTATCAGGCCATGTATCAGGCTGCCCATCATGAGTTTGTGGCTTCCGCTATGGCCGTAATCGAGGGACACAAGATTAATCCTGATATGTACATCGGCTGCATGATGGCGGTATGCCCTGTATATCCTGCCAGTGCGGCACCTCTGGACCAGATGGCCGCCCTGAAGGAAATGAACAGAACCTTCGTCTTTGCGGATGTGCAGTGCCGGGGTCATTATCCTAGCTACATTCTGAAGGAATGGGAGCGCTTTGGCACCGATATCAAGATGGAGCCGGGGGATTTGAAGCTTCTGGAGGATGGCAAGGTGGACTATCTGGCCTTCTCCTACTACATGAGCTTTGCCAGTGCCTTTGATTCCGAGGACAAGCGCCATATTGGCAAGGAGGTAAAGAACCCGTTTGTCAAGGCCAACGATTGGGGCTGGCAGATTGACCCGGTAGGGCTCCGCTATACTCTGAATGTACTGCAGGAGCGCTATGAGATGCCGCTGATGATTGTGGAGAACGGCATCGGCCTTCATGAGCATGAGGAGGCTGACGGCATGATTCATGACGATGCCCGCATTGAGTATTTTGCCAACCACATCAGCGAGATGAAGAAGGCCGTAGAGCTGGATGGCGTGGCTCTCATGGGCTACTGCCCGTGGGGTCCGATTGATATCGTTTCCGCCAGCACCGGCGAGATGGAGAAGCGTTACGGCTTTATCTATGTTGACAAGAACAACAAGGGAGAGGGTACACTGAATCGCAAGCCGAAGAAGTCCTTCTACTGGTACAAGCGGGTAATTGAAACCAATGGTGAGAACCTTTCCAGGGAGATTGAAATCGGCTGACGGGGCATTTGCCGCTGACGGCTGATAAAATATACAATAGCCTCTTCTATGTTATTGCTATATAGAGGGAGAAGGCAGTCTGTTTCTGTCTGCGGCCTTGTGCCGCGGAAGGATGGGCTGTCTTTTCTATTGTAGAAAAGCAAATGTTATGTGGCGCAGGTAATATATCGGTTGCACAGATGTATAAATATGACATATAATGAGCTGGTGCTTTTTTCTTTGAAATGATGTTTCAGTTTGAGGGGATTTTGCCTGAAACGTTATTTCAGTCGTCAGCAGAAGTATTGTAAAGGCATGATGGTAATGTTAAAATAAAACCATAGAGGTTAAGAAAAAGCAATAACAAACTAGAGGTTAAAGGAGAGGTTATTTATGAAGAAGATTGTATTGTTGTGTTCCGCAGGTATGTCCACTTCCATGCTGGTAAAGAAGATGAGAGCTGCCGCTGCTGAAGAGGGCTTTGAATGCTCCATCGATGCATTCCCTATGAACGAGGCTGCTTCCAAGGCTGCTGATGCTGACGTTGTTCTGCTCGGCCCACAGGTAAGCTTTAACCTGGGCAAGGTAAAGGAGCAGCTGCCTGGCAAGCCTGTTGATGCTATTGAGATGCG
>CAMFES010000072.1 GCA_945949525.1 uncultured Veillonellaceae bacterium | reverse complement strand
AGATGAAGGTACTAATGGCTGAATTGACGCAAGAGGAGATTGATGCGCTGCTGAACGGCGGTGCGTCTGCGCCTGCTGCCGATGATCCGGCACCAGTTGAGGAACCAGCTGATTCTTCCGCACTGTCGGATGATTTGTTGTCCGATATGGAAAAGGACGCTCTGGGTGAGATAGGCAATATCTCCATGGGCAGTGCTGCTACTACGCTGTCAGTGCTTTTAGGGCATAAGGTTAACATTACCACGCCAGATGTCAGTCTGGATACCATGTCAACTATCCAGAATCAGTATCCGATGCCGTATCTGATAGTTGAGGTTGGGTATGTAATTGGCATAAACGGCAATAATATTTTGGCTATTCAGGCCTCTGACGCCTGCATCATCGCAGATTTGATGATGGGCGGCGACGGACTTAACCCACAGGAGGAGCTTAATGAAATCCACATGAGCGCCGTGGGCGAGGCCATGAATCAGATGATGGGCACGGTGGCAACATCCCTGTCCACCATGTTCAATAAGAAGATTGATATTTCTCCGCCAAAGGTAAATCTCATTGATTTGGGTGCGGAGGACAAGGTTACCGAGCTGGTAAAAAATGATGATCCGGTGGCCAAGATCAGCTTCCGCATGGAGGTTGAGGGGCTCATCGACAGTGAAATCATGCAGATTCTGCCGCTGGATGTGGCCAAGGAGATGGTGAGCTTCCTGATGGGAGGCGGCGCACAGCCGGAACCGGAGCCTGAGCCTGCACCTGCACCAGCGCCAGCACCGGCAGCGGCCCCGCCGCCTGCTCCTGCCGCACCAGCACCAGCCCCGGCCCCTGCACCGCAGGCTCCGCCTATGCAGCCACAGTATGCGGCTCCGCCGCAGCAGCCTATGTACGCTGCTCCGCCGATGGCCCAGCCTGTATATGCGGCACCTGGCTACGCCCAGACCAATGTGGTGGCTCCGTCGGTACCTGTACAGTCGGCGCAGTTTGCACCGCTCACCAACGAGCCGGTGGAGGTCAACGCAGCCAATATCAGCTTGATAAAGGATGTGCCGCTGCAGGTTACGGTAGAGCTGGGACGCACGAAGAAGTCCATCCGGGAGATTCTGGAGTTTTCTACAGGCTCCATCATCGAGCTGGATAAGCTGGCCGGTGAGCCGGTGGACATCCACGTCAACGGACAGCTTACCGCCAAGGGCGAGGTTGTCGTAATTGACGAGAATTTCGGCGTGAGGATTACGGAGATTGTAAGTCCTCTGGAGCGGGTACAGGCTTTGTAATCATGTATTTTCTAGCCTGACGTGAAAACTTATACTTGAGAATTTGATGAGTTTCAAGTATAATGGAAATGATTATGGACTGAATATTACCTGTGATACATTAAATACTGACGAGGAGAGATGACAAATGGCAGTAAGAGTATTGGTCGTTGATGATGCAGCATTCATGAGAATGATGGTTAAGGACATCCTGACCAAGAACGGATATGAGGTTGTTGGTGAGGCTGAGAATGGCATGAAGGCTCTGGAGAAGTATCAGGAGCTGAAGCCTGACCTGACTACCATGGATATCACCATGCCTGAGATGGACGGCATCAGTGCCGTAAAGGAAATCAAGAAGGTTGATCCTAATGCGAAGATCGTAATGTGCTCCGCTATGGGCCAGCAGGCAATGGTTATTGAGGCTATCCAGGCGGGTGCCAGGGACTTCATCGTAAAGCCTTTCCAGCCAGACCGCGTACTGGAAGCTGTTAGAAAAGCAGTCGGCTGATGAAGAGCTGGAGTCGTTTTTGCTCCATGGCATCTGTCCTATGTATTTTAATTTTGGTGTTTTCAGCAGTGCCGCCGGATTCCCTGGCGGCTGCTGCTGATACAGCCGGTTCGGGCGGCGGTTATCTGGCCGGTTATGAAAATACTGATCCAAAACCTTCTCAAATGTCATGGTGGTCAACATTGGCATATTTAATCAGCTTGCTGGCTGTTTTTGCCTTTGTGGTTGTCATGGCATATTTTGCGTCCAGATTTTTAAGCGGGCGCTTTCAGCATCAGGCGGCCTCAAACGGCGGCAGGATTCTGGAGCATCTGGCACTGGGGCCGAACAAGTCCGTCTGCGTGGTGGAGATTGGCGGCAAGGTGGTGCTGCTGGGCGTGACGGAGCATCAGGTGAGCCTTCTGGGGGAGATTGAGGATGCTGACGAGATAGACCGTCTGCGGCGTCAGGCCGTGGCACAGCCGGTAGATGCGGGGGCATTTGCCAGTCAGCTTTCCACGCTGGAGGAGCTTACCAGGCGGGTGCCGTCTTTGTTCCGGGAAGGCCTGAATCGCAGGGGATAAGGAGTTGTGGAGATTGTGACCAGGATACAGAGGCTTTTTTGCCCTTGCATAATGGGTCTTTTGTTAGTTTTTTTGGCGGCGGATTCCGCTTCGGCTGCACCGCTGATTCCAAACGTGAATATTGATGTCGGGGCGGCGGAGAATCCTCAGGATGTGGCGGTAACGCTGCAGCTGATGGCTGTCCTGACGATTTTGTCCATAGCACCCTCCATTCTGATAATGACCACGGCCTTTATCAGAATTGTTGTGGTGCTTGGTTTTTTACGCAATGCATTATCGACGCAGACTGCCCCGCCGAACATGGTTATCATCGGCTTGTCGCTGTTTCTGACCTTCTACATCATGGCACCTTACTGGAGCCAGGCCAATGAGAACGGGCTGCAGCCATATCTGGCCGGGCAGATAACCCAGGAGCAGGCCATAGAGAATACGGTTGAGCCAATCAGGGAGTTTATGTTCAGGCAGACCAGGGAGGCGGATCTGGCGCTGTTTGTCAATCTGGCAGACGGGCCGCGGCCTAACGGGCCGGAGGAGGTTTCCACCTTCACCCTGATTCCCGCCTACATGATTAGCGAGCTGAAGACGGCCTTCCAGATAGGCTTTATGATTTATGTGCCCTTTATCGTCATCGATATGATTGTGGCCAGTACCCTGATGTCCATGGGTATGATGATGCTGCCGCCGGTAATGATTTCACTGCCCTTCAAGATATTGCTTTTTGTCATGGTGGACGGGTGGCATCTTTTGATTAAGTCGCTGATTGTCAGCTTCAAGTGACAGGGCAGAGGTGAAGGATTATGTCTGGAGATTTGGTTATACAGATGGCCCAGGAGGCCCTCAGAATGGTGCTTTTGATTTCGGCACCCATGCTGGGACTGGGGCTTTTGGTGGGTCTGGCGGTCAGCGTGTTCCAGGCCACTACCTCCATTCAGGAGCAGACGCTGGCCTTTATACCGAAGATTGTGGCAGTGTTTGTGGCGATTCTGATTTTTGGCCCCTGGATGCTGAGGCTGATGGTGGAGTATGTGACCAATGTGCTGGTAAACCTGCCGTACTATATCGGCTGATGTGCTGTGGTGATGGTGTATGAGGTGGCGCTGTGGATTTTTATGATTTGCTGCAGAATCACGCGGCGGTGTTCCTGCTGGTGATGACAAGGGTAAGCGGCCTGTTTATTATTGCTCCCTTCTGGGGCAGCCAGAATATTCCCATGTATTTTAGGGCCGGAATCGCCTTTGTCATAACGCTGGTGCTGTTTCCGGTGCTGGACCAGAGGATGGCCGTAGAGGCGCCTGCTTCTATTTTTGGCTATACGCTGGCGGTGCTTTCGGAGCTTTTTATCGGCTGGCTGATTGGCTTTGTGGCTTATACGGTTCTGATGGCTATCAACATGGCAGGTAAGGTTATGGATATGCAGGCCGGCTTTGCCGTGGTGAATGAGATGGACCCTACCTCCAACCAGCAGAATCCGCTTATCGGCAGCTTTTTGTACTATCTGACATTGATTATCTTCGTGGTGACTAATGGCCATCACATGCTGCTGGGAGCGTTGGTGGGGAGCTTTGATTCCGTGCCGGTGCTGGGGATGAATGCTGATGTCAGCAGCCTGGCCAACCTGATGGTGGATTTTACGGCGGGCATATTTGTCACCGGCATGAAGATTGCCATGCCCCTGACCTTTGCCATCCTTTTGACGAATGTGTCCCTGGGCGTACTGGCGAGAACCATGCCCCAGATGAATATATTTGTGGTGGGTATTCCCATGCAGATTATTATCGGAATATTCACAGTGGGAATTATCATGCCTTTTTATGTGATGTTTTTGGATGTGTTGTTCAATGAGATGTATGGAAATATTTCCATTGCCCTTAGAGCATTACAATAAAAGAACTGTTCCGCCGGAGAGTGGCGGCTGCGGCAAAGTGGATTTTGCCTTTGACCTGCAGCTCTTTGCCGGTGAGAAGACCGAGGAGCCTACGGCCAAGAGAAGGGCGGATGCCCTGAAAAAAGGCCAGGTGGGCCGAAGCCAGGAAATCAATGCGGCCTTTGTCATGCTGGCCGGCTTCTTCGTGCTGAGGATGCTGGGGGGCGATGCTGTAGATGAGATTATGAATTATGCGGTGTACATCTTTGGCAACCTGAATTTTGATGTGAATGAGGAAACCATCATGCAGCTCTTCATCAGCATCGTGATTCTGCTGGCCAAGACCTCTATTCCGCTGATGCTGTTTATCATGGTGATTGGCCTGGCCATGAATGTGGCTCAGGTGGGGTTCAACTTTTCTACGGAAAAGCTGAGCTTCAATCCCGGCAGGCTGAATCCCATCAGTGGCTTTGGCAGGATTTTTTCCAAGCGCTCCCTGGTGGAGCTGGCAAAATCACTGGTGAAGATTGCCATCATCGGCTCATTGGTGTACATGAACCTGTCCGATGAGCTGTGGCAGATGCCAAAGCTGATTTTTGTGGATATTTTTGCGGGGGCTGCCCAGATTTCCGATGTGGTTTTTAACCTTGCCTTCAAGATTATCGGCCTGTTCATGGTGATGGCTGTCCTTGACCTCATCTATCAGAAGTGGCAGAACACCCAGGATCTGAAGATGAGCAAGCAGGAGGTCAAGGAGGAGTTCAAGCAGCAGGAGGGTGACCCGCAGATAAAGGGCAAGATTCGTCAGAAGCAGCGCCAGATGGCCATGTCCAGAATGATGAAGGAAGTGCCAAAGGCGGATGTCATCATTACCAACCCTACCCATTTTGCGGTGGCGCTGAAGTATGAGGCCGGGATGCCGGCCCCGGTGGTGCTGGCCAAGGGGCAGGATGCTGTGGCTCAGAAGATTAAGGAGCTGGCACGGGAGAACAGCGTGCCGATTGTGGAAAACAAGCCGTTGGCACGGGCCCTGTATGCAGCCGTGGATGTGGGTGGAAGCATCCCACAGGAGCTGTTCAAGGCAGTGGCCGAGGTTCTGGCTTATGTATATAAACTCAGGCATCGCCATAGAAGGCGGTTTGCCTGATAGAGAGCAGGAGATAGATTATGGCTGCACCGGTTATGGCCGCCGAAAAGGTTGGCTTTGTAAAGAAATATAGTGACGTAATGATTGCGGTGGGCATCGTAACAATCGTTGTTATGATGATTATTCCGTTGCCTACCATGCTGCTGGATTTGCTGCTTTGCATGAACATTACGCTGGCGCTGGTGGTGGTAATGAGTGCCATTTACAACGTGGAGGCACTGGATTTGTCGGTGTTCCCGTCCCTGCTTCTGATAACCACCCTGTTCCGGCTGGCACTGAATGTTTCCTCAACCCGCCTGATTTTGCTGGAGGGCTATGCCGGTGAGCTTATCAGCTCCTTCGGCAACTTCGTTGTAGGCGGTAACGCAGTGGTTGGCTTTATTATTTTCGTCATCCTGATTATCATCCAGTTTATGGTTATTACCAAGGGTGCAGAGCGCGTTGCCGAGGTATCGGCCCGCTTTACGCTGGATGCTATGCCAGGTAAGCAGATGGCCATTGATGCGGATTTGAATCAGGGGGCCATTACGGACGCGGAGGCCAGCGAGCGCAGAAAGAAGATTCAGCGTGAGGCGGACTTCTACGGCGCTATGGACGGTGCCAGCAAGTTCGTCAAGGGTGATGCCATCGCGGCCATCATCATTATTTTCATCAATATCATCGGCGGCTTCGTCATCGGCATGGTGCAGCGCAACATGACCGTGGAGCAGGCGCTGCAGAACTATACGCTGTTGACCGTAGGTGAGGGTCTGGTAAACCAGATTCCGGCTCTGCTGATTTCTACGGCTACCGGTATTATCGTTACCAGGGCGGCTTCTGAAAGCAACCTTGGGTATGACCTTATCCATCAGCTGGGAGCGAAGCCGCGTGTATTCTATATTGTCTGCGGCGTGCTGGGCGCTATGGCCTGCGTGCCGGGACTGCCGGGGCTGCCTTTCATGATTCTGGCCGTTGCCTGTGGTATCATCGGCAGGCAGATTGCAGCCGGTGACAAGAAGGTGGAGGAAACCGCCGTGGTGGAAAAGAAGGAGAAAACCAAAAGCGAGGCCACCAAGCCGGAGAATATTGTTTCTCTTCTGCAGGTTGACCCCATGGAGCTGGAAATCGGCTACAGCCTGATTCCGCTGGTGGACACCGGGCAGGGGGGCGACCTTCTGGACCGCATCGTGATGATACGTCGTCAGTGCGCCCTGGAGCTTGGCCTGGTGGTGCCTACCATCCGCATTCGCGACAACATACAGATCAAGCCTAATGCTTATATCATCAAGCTGAAGGGGATTGAGATAGCCAAGGGTGAGCTTTTGCTGGATCACTTCCTGGCCATGAACTCAGGTACTGTTTTTGAGGAAATTCAAGGCATTGAAACCATTGAGCCGGCCTTTGGGCTGCCTGCCCTGTGGATTCCGGAGGCTTCCCGCGAGCAGGCGGAGCTGAACGGCTACACGGTGGTGGATGCGGTTTCTGTGCTGGCCACCCATCTTACGGAGGTCATCAAGGCTCATGCTGCTGAGATTCTTGGCCGTCAGGAAACCCAGAATCTCATCGACAACGCCAAGAAAACCAATCAGTCCCTGGTGGACGAGGTTGTTCCGGACCTCCTGGGCGTGGGCGATATCCAGAAGGTGCTGGCAAATCTCCTCCGGGAGCGCATTTCCATCAGGGATATGGCTACAATTCTGGAGGTACTGGCAGATTATGCACAGGCCACCAAGGATACTGAGATATTGACGGAGTATGTGCGTCATGCACTGGCAAGGCAGATTACCCAGCAGTATGTGCAGAATAACCAGCTCACATGCATCACGCTGGATCCGGCTATCGAGAACAAGATTGCCGGGGCAGTCCAGCGCACGGAGCGGGGCTCCTATGTGAGCATGGATCCTGATACCATGCAGAAGCTCCTGAACTCGCTGGGCAGGGAGCTGCAGAAGCTGACGGACATGGGGTATCAGCCGATTGCCCTGACCAGCCCGACGGTGAGGTTGTATTTCAGGAAGCTGGTTGAGCGTTCTGTGCCGGGCATTATTGTCCTGTCACATGCAGAGATAGACCAGTCTGTGGAGATTCAGATTATTGGGGTGGTGAAGCTGTAAATGCTTATCAAGAGTTTTAAGGCACCGACACTGAAGGAGGCCATGGCTAATGTCAAGGCGGAGCTGGGAGTGGATGCGGTGATACTTCATACGAGCAAGACGAAAAAGGGTGGCATTCTGGGCTTTCACAGCAAGGAGATTGTGGAGGTGATTGCGGCTGTGGAGGATGAGGCATCCAAGCCGTCACCGGCGGCTGTGCCGGTTAATGAGGCCGTCCTGCAGGCGGCGGAGGCGGCCAGAAGCAGCAGGGCGGCGGCCAGGGCATCAGGCACCTGGCAGGGGCAGCAGGCCACCTCCGGCTATGAGGAGCAGGCTTCTCCTATATCGGCTACGCTGGCGAATTTTACGCCGAGGACGGCGGTCAGCCAGTATCAGACAGCAGGTACCCGGGAGGCGGTTGCTCAGGCCATGGCCCGGGAGGCGCAGGCTCAGACCTTTAGCGAGGTGCTGGCCAGCGTGAATCATGTTCAGGAGCTGTCTGCCGCCGGGGAAGCCGGGCAGGAGGATGTGCCTGCTGTGCCTGACGTGGCGGAGGAGGACGGAAAACAGGCTGAAGCGGGCGGTGGTGACGTGCCGGCTGAAAGGGCAGCTGCCGCTGTATCCTCGGAAAGGGAGTCCGGCCAGGCTGACGAGGCTGCAGCTGCGGCAGAGGCTGCCTCCGGCAGGGAAAGGGATGCTGACACTGAAGAGGCATCCGAGAGCGCAAAGGCCGCCGACGATGAAAAGAATGACAATGCAAATAATGTTGACAGCGATGAGGATGATAATATCAACAGGAATGATATCAGCGAGAAGGACGAGGAAATAAAGGACCTGCAGAATCAGCTGGAGGAAATGAAGTCCATGCTGATGGAGATGAGCAGGAACAAGGGGAAGGAAGATGCCGTGCCTACCCTGCAGAGCGCCATGCAGGCCCAGGAGGTCACGGACAGGGTGATGCAGGACATGATTTCCAAGCTGAATGGTACGGAGATACTTGCCCCGCGAAATTCTATCAAGGCGGCTGGTGCCCTGGAGAAGTACATCCGCAAGGCAATAAGGGTGGCCAATGGCATTACCCTGTATTCCAACAGGCCGAAGGTGGTTGCTTTGATAGGGCCTACGGGGGTGGGCAAGACCACCACGCTGGCAAAGATTGCGGCCCGGTTTGTGCTGGAGCAGGGGGCAAGGGTGGCTCTGATTACGGCGGATACCTACAGGATTTCGGCTGTGGAGCAGCTGAAGACCTATTCGGATATTCTGGGTCTGCCGCTGGAGATAGTCTACAATCCCGATGCCCTGCGGAGGGCGATTGAAAAGCACAAGGACAAGCAGCTCATACTGATTGATACGGCCGGGAGAAGCCAGTACAACGAGTATCAGATGAAGGAGCTGAGCGGCCTCCTGAGCATTGATGCGGACATTGAGAAGCATCTGGTGATGAGTGCAACCACCAAAACCAGTGACGGCATAGAGCTTTTGGAGAATTTTTCCATCTGCCAGCCTGACAGGGTGATATTCACAAAGGTTGATGAAACCGGGACCCATGGGATAATTCTGAATATATTGCATAGGCGTAAGGTGGCGCTTTCCTACGTGACAAACGGGCAAAGCGTGCCGGATGATATTGAGCCTGCCAGCGTGGAGAGGCTGGCGGAGCTGCTGCTGAGGTAAGGACTATGGAGGATCAGGCTACCAGGCTTAGAAAGCTGGTTGAACGAAAAAATTCAGATGGCGCGGCTGAACAGCCGGGCATCAGTGCCCGGCCGGGGGGAGAGGCGTCAAGGTCCGGAGCCAGGGTGATTGCTGTTACCAGTGGCAAGGGGGGCGTAGGCAAGACAAATCTGACGGTCAATCTGGCCATAGCTCTCGGCAAAAAGGGGAAGAGGGTTATTGTCATTGATGCGGATTTGGGCACGGCCAATGTGGATGTGCTGCTGGGAACCAGCTCGAAGTACACCCTTTTGTCCCTGGCCAGGGAGGATATTCAGCTTGAGGATGTTCTCGTCAGGGGGCCCTACGGGGTGAGCTATATTTCCGGCGGGTCCGGCATGGAGCATGCCGGTGAGATGTCGGTGATGCAGCGTCAGGTTATTTTCAACAAGCTGGCTGCCTGCGATGAATGGGCGGATATTATTCTGGTGGATACCGGGGCGGGCGTGGGCAAAAACGTGCTGGATTTTATCATGGCCTCCGACGAGGTGGTGCTGGTTATCACGCCGGAGCCTACAGCCCTGACAGACGGCTATGCCGTGCTGAAATCCTACCGTCAGCTGGAGGCTACCCAGCCGATCCGTCTGGTGGTGAACCGTGTCTACGATATTGTTGAAAGCTCGGAAACGGCCAACAAGCTGATTTGCACGGCGGAAAGGTTTTTGCACATGGAGCTGAAATCCCTTGGCTTTGTGTTTGACGATACAAGCCTTATGAAGGCGGTAAGGCGGCAGGTGCCGCTGATGGCGGCATATCCCGATTCAATGGCGGCAAGGTGTGTGGAAGCACTGGCAAACAGCCTTGTTTCAGGGCGTCAGCAGCAGGTGAAGTTGGGCTGGCAGGGATTTTTGAGAAAATTTTTCCATAATCTCCACTAATATTTTGC
>CAMFES010000071.1 GCA_945949525.1 uncultured Veillonellaceae bacterium | reverse complement strand
CGTTAATTCCGGTAATTGTAGAGGCTGCCTTATTGGTCAGCCTCTATTTTTCGTTGCGGGCAGTTTATGAAAAATGTCTGATAATGCCGGGATATTGTGCTATTATAATATATAACGTGGCGTAATAACAGATAATGTGAAACATATAATGTATATATATAATGTATGATATAGAACGTATAATATAGAATGTAGAGGTGTTGGTATGGATAATTTAGGGGAAGAAATCAAGGATTGGGTTATTTCGATTGTCATCGCCGTTGTGCTGGCGATGATTATTCGCAATTTTATTGTGGAGCCTTATCTGGTGGACGGACCTTCCATGCGGCCTACCCTGGAAAACCAGCAGCGGCTGATTGTCAATAGATTTATTTATCACCTTCGTGATCCGGAGAAGGGGGAAATTCTGATTTTCCAGTATCCGAAGGATAAGAGCCGTGATTTTATCAAGCGGGTTATCGCAGTTCCGGGGGATACCATAGAAATCAAGGACGGCAACGTGTTCGTCAATGATGAGCTGCAGACGGAGAACTATATTCTCAGCAAATGCCGGGGAGATTATCCGAAGGTTACAATTCCGCCGGGACATATTTTTGTGATGGGGGATAACCGCAACAACTCTGAAGACAGCCGTTTTCCTGACGTGGGCTTTGTCCCGTTTGATTTAATCAAGGGGAAGGCGATGGTTGTATTCTGGCCGCTGGCGGACATGAAGACCCTGCCGTAAAATAATTTTATATATTGCATAGGAAAAGCCTGAAACCTGGCTGATATGTACTCTCATTACTGAATTGTCTGGTAAAGAGGGTACATATCATAGCTGGATTTCAGGCTTTTAGTTTACTTAGCTTACTTAGCTTACTTAGCGTACCTTGCTTCTTATTTTGCTTTTAATATGGTTTCCTATATGGCTCCTTATGCGGCTTTGCCGGATATTTTTACATGGTCTTAAAGGCAGTGGCGAGGGATTTCAGGCCAGCCTCAAGGGTTGACCACGGGCAGGCCATATTCAACCGCTGGAAGCCGGAGCCTCCGTCACCAAAAATATGGCCGCTGTCCAGCCAGAGTTTCGCCTTGTGGATGATGATGTCATCCAGCTGCTCATCCGTCAGGCCGAAGGCGCGAAAATCCAGCCATAAAAGGTATGTGCCCTCCGGCTCCACAAGCCGTACCGTTGGCAGCTCCCTTTGCAGGAATTCCCTGGTGCGCTGATAGTTTCTTTCCAGATAGAGGCGCAGGCTGTCCAGCCATTTTTCCCCATGGGCGTATGCGGCCTGACAGGCAAACAGGCCCAGTGCGTTGGGATGGCCATAGCCTGCCGCGCTGACCTCCTGGCGGAAGCGGCGGCGCAGGCGGGTATCCTGGATGAATATGTTGGAAACCTGCAGTCCCGCCAGATTGAAGGTTTTGCTTGGCGCCGTACAGGTAATGGTACGCCGCGAGATTTCTTCCGAAAGGCTGGCCAGTACGGTGTGCCTGATGCCGGGACGGGTGAACTCGTGATGGATTTCGTCAGCTACAATCAGCACGTCGTGCCTCAGGCAGATATCGGCCAGCTGCAGAAGCTCCTGCCTGCTCCACACCCTGCCCACAGGATTGTGGGGGCTGCACAGGATAAAAAGCCTTGCCCTGCTCTCCACAAGCTTTTTCTCAAAATCAGCAAAGTCAATATGGTAGCGTCCTTCACTGCAGACCAGGGAGCTGTTGACCAGTCTGCGTCCATTTGTCTTGATGACCTCGGAAAAAGGGTAGTATACAGGCTGCTGGATGATTACGCCGTCGCCAGGCTCGGTAAAGGCCCTGACTGCGGCGGCCAGGGCAAAGACTACGCCGGGGGTGATGGTCAGCTCTTCACCTTTTACCTGCCAGCCGTGATGCTTCCTGAACCATGCGGCCAGGGTGGCATGGTATTCCGGCCAGGGAGCCGTATAGCCGAAAATGCCGTGGGCAGCTCGCCTGGTCAGTTCCTCCAGCACCTGGGGCGGAGCCTGAAAATCCATGTCTGCTATCCAGAAGGGCTGAATGTCAGCGGGGTAGCCGCGTCCTGCCGCAGAATCGTACTTCAGGCAGCCGGTATTGCGGCGGTCGATCACTGCGTCAAAGGCATCGAAAAACGAGTTTTCCTGGGAAATTTCAGTGTTTTGGTTCATAAAACATGCCTCCTTTTCATGATATTTTGGATATCCGATATTCTATATATTAATTGTGACAGCCTGCAGGGCATTCTGTCAAGGAAATCCTATAAAACATATTAAAAAAATATGTTAAGTATATTATATGTCAGCTGCGGTTGCTTTGTCAACCCATGACATAAAAGGCAGGACATGATGATAAAATGCGTTATTTGCAAAAACATGCTTGAATCTCCAATAGATATAGGTTATTATAATAAATAGGTAATTTGTAAGTGGTTATAAATAATTCAGAACAATAGTCACTAAGCATTGTGACGGTTTTTCAGGATTTTTGGGATGGTGATTAGCATGAACCAGGAGAAGCATGGATTTGCCAATGCGGAGCTTCTGGCTCGGCTGGATTTTTTGAATCTGGAGCTGGGGTTGGAGCGATGCATGGATGATGAAGATTTTTATTTGGATATTTTGGCTTCCTTTGTGGAGGAAAATCAGCTGGATGCCTTGAAGGCTATGTATCTGGAAAACAACTGGCCCAAGTACCGCATCAAGGCTCATACGCTGAAAAGCTCTGCGGCCTACATTGGGGCGGAGGAGCTTTCGGCCTGGGCCAAGCAGATTGAGCTGGCCGCAAAGGATGGGGATGAGGAGTTTATTCATCGCAATCATTATCATTTTATTGCTTACTATGAGAATGTCCTGCGGCAGATTGACAGCGCCATGTCCATCCGCAACAAGGGGAACAGCAGCCAGCTGGAGCGGCTGAAGATTCTGGTGGTGGATTCGGACAAGGATTGTCAGGATAGTGTGCGGCAGGCCTTCAGGGATCAGTTCCAGGTGGATGTTGTGGAGAATAGCGAGCAGATGTTTTATTATCTTCATGGCGGAGCGTTGCCGGACGTGATTTTGCTGGATATCAGCGATGACGGGCAGGACAATCATGAAGCCCTGCGGGAGCTGAAAAGGAACGAGGCCTTTATGGATATTCCGGTGGCGATTATGGTGTCGGAGCATACCCACGAATCCATGCTGCAGGGCATCTCGGAGGGAGCCTCCGAGTACCTGATAAAGCCGCTGCGTATGGAGATAGTAATGATGCGCATCAACCGCATGCTGCAGCTGTCCAGGCTTCAGACCAACCTTCAGCACGAGGTATACATGAGAACCAAGGCGGATAAGGAGAAGAACCAGCGCATAGCCACTCTCCTGGATCAGGTGGTGGATGCCCTGGGACGTACCATTGATGCTAAGGATAAATACACCAAGGGACACTCCGAGCGTGTGGCCAGGTATGCTGTGATGATTGCCAAAAAGCTGGGCTGTGACGAGGAACAGATTACTTCTATAAAGTACGCCGCCCTGCTGCACGACATAGGCAAGATAGGCATTCCTGATGAGATTATCAACAAACCTGACAGGCTGACGGAAAAGGAATATGCCATTGTCAAGGCTCACCCTGTGCTGGGAGCGGATATTTTGCAGGGGATTACCGCCGTGCCGGGGGTTTACGAGGCGGCCCGCTGGCATCATGAGCGATATGACGGGCTGGGCTATCCTGATGGCAAGCGGGGCATGGATATCCCTGATTCTGTCAGGATTATCAGTGTAGCTGATGCCTACGACTCCATGACCTCCATCCGTGCTTATCGCCAGCGGATGACCCAGGCCATGGTGCGCCATGAAATCGAAAAGGGCATGGGAACTCAGTTTGACCCGATTTTTGCCAATGTCATGCTTGAGATTATTGATGGGGACAAGGACTTTGAGCTGAGGGAGCAGTGATGGACTATGGATATGAAAAAAATACTTGTAGTAGATGACAGTGCAATCAATCTGAAGATGGCGGACAGGGTGCTGAAGGAAAGGGAGGACTGCAGGCCTGTGCTGGTGCCGTCAGGGGAGCGGGCCTTTAAATTCCTGGAGAAAAACAGGCCGGAGCTGATTCTTCTGGATATCATGATGCCGGAGATGGATGGCTTTGAGGTGCTGGAAAAGCTGCGGGAGAAGCCTGATACAGCGGATATTCCCGTGGTGTTCCTGACAGCGGATGATGAACCGGCCACCAGGGAGCGGGCAGAGGCCGCCGGGGTGAAGGATATAGTGACGAAGCCATTTGACAAGGCGGAGCTTCTGGAGGTAGTGGCCAGCTACATCGGCTAGGAATTTTTGTGGGATAGGCAGAATGAGCGGGAGGGCTGAGTGTGAGTGAAATGGATGCAGTGATTGCGCAGGAACGGGAAAATGAGCTGAAGAACCTGAAGCTGGAGCTGAAGAAGGCCAATCGTGAGGTGAAGCGCCTGCAGAAGGAGAACAATATTCTTTCCGTAATGAATGAACAGGCTATTAAGTTTCGTGAATTCAGTGAAAAGACCAGGGGACAGCAGGTGTTTTATAATGCCATGCTGCTGCAGAATTCTCCGAATATATCCATCATGCTGGATACCGAGCTGAACACGGTCATGGCTACGGCACCCTACTATCAGCGTTCCTCCCTTTCACAGGAGCAGATTAATCAGGGCGTGCCTGTTATTGATGTGTTTGACGGGCTGATTGACCGCATCGGGCGGCGTCATCTGGAGGCCATGTGCGTGGAGGCCAGGGATGAGGGCAAAAATATCCAGTACATGGACAAGATGGTGGTACACGGCATGGAGGAAACCTTTGATATCTACATCCGTCCTGCCATCAATGACCAGAAGGAAATCGCCGGGGTCATGATTATCATGGTGGATATCACGGATATCATTACAGCCAAGGAGCGTGCCGAGAGTGCTGACAGGGCCAAGACCAGCTTTTTGGCCAATATGTCCCATGAGATACGCACGCCTATGAACGCCATCAACGGCATGTCCGAGTTTATTATCCGCGATACCACGGATTCATTTGCCAGGGAGAACGCCATCATGATCAAGAATGCATCGGCCTCCCTGCTGACCATCATCAACGATATCCTGGACTTTTCCAAGATCGAGGCGGGCAAGATGGACTTGATAAACATGCCTTTCCAGATGTCCTCGATTATCATTGATGTTTCCACCATGATTAACATCCGCCTCAAGGGGAAAAAGGTCAGCCTGGTGCTGGAGGTGGATGAGAACATCCCTTATACCATGATCGGCGATGAAATCAGGATTAAGCAGGTCATGGTAAACCTTCTGAACAACGCGGTGAAGTTTACGGAGGAGGGAACCATCACCCTGCGCCTGACCTATGAAAAGCTGGGGGATGGCAGGAGCGTAAGGCTCTACGGCAGCGTGGAGGATACCGGCATCGGCATCAAGCCAAAGGATTTGGTGAAGCTGTTTTCCAGCTTTGAGCAGGTGGACACCAAGCGCAACCGTTCCGTGGAGGGCACCGGGCTGGGGCTGGCCATCAGCCGCAAGCTGTGTGAATCCATGGGGGGGGCCATTACGGTTGACAGCGTATATGGCAAGGGCAGTACCTTCTCCTGGACCATGGTCAACGAGGTGGAGGACTGGCGGCCTATGGGCAAGGTCAACCATGCGGAAAATTCCGGCCAGGACAAGCTGTTCCAGTATACCTTTACCACGGAGAATGTCAAGGTGCTGGTGGTGGATGACAACAGGGTCAACCTCAAGGTGGCGGAGGGCATGCTGACGCCGTACAAGGTGCAGGTCTACACGGCGGAAAGCGCCATGGAGGCCCTGAACCTTTTGAACAAGGAGCTGTTCGACATCATTTTTATGGATCACATGATGCCGGTGATGGATGGCGTGGAGGCTCTCTACAAGCTGCGTGAGATTCCGGAGCAGAGGAACAGCGTGGTGATTGCCCTGACGGCCAACGCTATCAGCGGCGTGCGTGAACAGTACCTGGAGTACGGGTTTCAGGGCTTTTTGCCGAAGCCGTTAGAGGCCAAGGCGCTGGATGCCTGTCTGCAGAAATTCATTGATTCCAGCAAGCTTGTACTGCTGGAGAAGCCTTTTACCACCCGCATGGACGATGTGGACAAGGATATACTGCGCCAGGTTTATACGGACGGCAGGAAGAAAATCCGCCTTTTGGGCGAGCTGGCGGAGAAAAAGGATTTGAAGAACTACACCATCGAGGTGCATGCCCTGAAGAGCGTGGCGGCCCTGATAGGTCAGAATGAGCTGTCCGCCATGGCCAAGGCCCATGAAAAGGCCGGCAAGCAGGGGGACTATGAGTTTATCATCAAGAATCTGGACAAGCTGCTGGCCAAGTACAGCGCGGTGCTGGCCTTTATCAGCGACCGGTTTGTGGATGAGCTTTTGAAGCATCAGAATGACACCCAGCTGGAGGAGGCCTCCCGTCAGGAGCTGGAGGACACCATCGGCAAGATGAACGAGGCACTGGGGGACTATGACCTGGATGGCTTTGGCAGCCTGCTGAAAAAAATGTCCAAGTTCAAGGTGACGGATGAGCAGCGTCAGCTCTTGGAGCAGATGAAGACGGCAGGGGACGATTTTGATTATGATGCCCTTGAAAAGCTGATTGCCCAGTGGAGGTAGGCTGAGGCCTCCTGGGCTGTCCGGCATGCAGGCAGGTATGTGGCTATAGCTGTCTGCAGTGGGGTGCCGGGGGCTCTGGGAGTTTATTTGGGAAGTATAGATACAATGTGGAGTGAGAGCGATGAAGTCAGTAGCGTTATTTACTGATGAAATAGATGATTTGGATGTGGCAATAGAGGAGCTGGTATCACAGTTTGGGGATTTCCGTCTGGAGGCGCACAGCGCCGGTCTGCTTTTTGCTCATCCTGATACGGATTTGCAGGAGCTGGCAGACAGGCTGCAGGACAGGTTCGGCCTGCCGATTATCGGCACGACGGCCGTAGCCATGTTTACCATGGAGGGATTCAGGAAGGAAGGGATTTCCCTGCAGATTCTCACCTCGGCGGAATGCGGCTTTCAGGTGGGCTGTACCAATGAGCTGACGACGGGCAACGTCAGAGAGGAGATAACCGCCCTGTATAACAGGCTGACGGCCGGTTTGGATGATGATGATGTAAAGCTGGTGCTGGCCTATGGCAATCCGACCCTTGACATGGTAGGGGAGGATTTCGTGGACACGCTGGATGAGCTGAGCAAGGGGACTGCCGTTTATGGCGGCCTGGCCTCTGACAGCTTTGTGATGGGGGATTGCCGCGTGGTTTGCGGCAACCAGGTCAGGCAGTATGCCCTGGCCTTGATTGTGGTTACAGGCAGGGCCAGGGAGATTATCCACTACGGCTTTAATGTGGCCAGCACCCTGGATTACGAGGGAACTGTGACGGAGCTGCAGGGCAACATGGTCATGAAGCTGGACGGGGTACCCCTGGCCGAGGCTATAGCCAAGGCCGGCATCAGCATCAACACGGATATCAATGTGTGCGATTATGTGAGTACCCCCTTCCGCATCCGCTACAGGACAGAGGACGGCGAGGAAATAGAGATGATGCGCCAGCTGGCCTTTGTGGATAAAGAAACCGGCGGCGGCATGTTTTTGGGCAAGGTGCCTATGGGGGCCAATGTGCAGATTGGCATCATCAGCAGGGAGGACATTCACGATTCGGTGGCAGCTGTGGCCAGAAAGGCCCTGTCGGAGGTAAGAAAGAATCCGGATTACAGCTTTTCCACGGTCATTATTACCTCCTGCGCTTCCCGGCTTATGAGCTATGCCAACGATATTGAGCTGGAGACCGAGGGGTATGTCCACATGATACCGGAGGGCATGAGCATGTCCGGCTTCTATTCCTTTGGGGAGATTTGCCCGGGACGCACGGCAGGCAGCCACAAGGAAAAGAATACCTTCCACAATACTACCTTTACGATGCTGGTAATGTAGGGGGTGGCAGGATGGATTTCAGGCAATTGGAATATTTCTGCACGCTCAGCAGGCTGAAGAATTTTACGCGGACGGCAGAGGAGCTGCACGTTTCCCAGCCCTCCGTCACCAAGGCGATAAAGTCCCTGGAAACGGAGCTGAAGCTGACCCTGATTGACAGGCGCCAGAAGCATGTGACCCTTACCAATGAGGGCAAGGCCTTCCTGCTGCATGCGGAGCAGATTATGAAGTCGGTGGAGGACACCTATCGGGACATGGAGCGGTTTCAGCTGGAAAAGCAGGGCACTGTGCATTTCGGGATTCCCCCTATGGTGGAGGCCTATCTTTTTCCGGATTTGTTCACCAGCTTCAAGGCCATGTATCCGGATATGAATCTGGATGTGCGGGAGTATGGTGATTCTACGGAGGTCATGGAAAAGGCGGATGCCGGTGAGCTGGATTTTGGCATTATTTTTTCCAGCGGGGCTGAGGAGGTCAGCAACCGCCTGTTGATTATGACGGACAACATGAGCCTGTGCGTCAGCCCGGAGCTGCCTCTTTCACGCAGGGAGGAAATCAGCTTTGATGATTTGAAAAACGAGCATTTTATCATGCAGCAGTCCAACACCTACCAGTATCAGCATGTGTATGAGCGCTGCGTGGAGCGGGGGTATATACCGGATATCCTGCTGTGTACCACCCAGCTCAAGACCATCAAGCAGCTGGTGGGCAACCGCCTGGGCATTTCCGTGCTGCCGGATTTTGTCACCAACGAGGAGACGATTTTTGTCAGACGGCAGCTGACGCCGCCCTTGAAGGTAAATATCTGCCTTTACTGGGGCAAGGATAAGCAGCTGAGTGACATGGATAAGAGGTTTTTGGATTTTATCAAGCATTATATCGCCACCGAGGAATTCAGGAGCCATTTTCACAAATAGCTGTACAGCTTCATAAAGACGTAGGGCATACAGTGCTGTGTAACAATGTTACGTGGCACTGTATATTTTATTGGCACGATGTTTTAGGGTAATTTTAAAGTGTTTATTATTGATTTGCAGTATGGTATTGTTAAGGCATAGAGAGATTTAGTGCTTTTGAGTGGGGAATTTTCCAGTCCAGGGAAATTCAGCAAGAGAGGATAGTAGAGGTAATACAAGGCAAAGGAGAAGGAGTAAATGAAATTTACAAGAAAAATGCCGATTATGGCGGCTCTGGGCATCGGCCTGCTGCTGCCGTTGGGAGCTGATGCCGGTGTGGCCATGGCGGCATCGGAGGGGATTCATGTAGATCAGGTGGGCTATCTGGAGGACTACAGCAAGGTGGCTATGATTTCCTTGCAGGGGGACAGCAAGGATTTTTCCATCGTGGATGCAGCTACCGGCAAGACCGTATATCAGGGCAGGCTGACTGACAAGGCCTACGATGAAATGTCCGGCGAGTATGTTTCCAAGGCGGATTTTTCCGATTTTAAGACAGCGGGAACCTACAAGCTGGTGGCAGGCGGCGAGGAGTCGGCTGAGTTTGCCATCGGCAGTAACGTCTATGCGGTGCCGGCCCTGCAGAACTGGCGGTCATATACCCTGTCCCGCAGCAATACGCCGATGCACGACAGGCTGACAGGTCTGAAGATTGTCAGCGGCCATGCCCAGGACAAGGAGGCACAGGTTTACTTTACTGACAGCTTAAACCAGAAGGGTGACGTGGTGGATGTCAGCGGCGGCTGGTATGATGCCGGTGACTATGGCAAGTACACCACCACGGCGGCCATTGCCAGCGCGGAGCTGATGATGGCCTACGAGGCAAATCCTGACAAGTTCTTCAAGGGCCAGCTTTTCTTTCCGGAGGGGGTGCAGGAGGAAAACATGCCTGATGCTCTCAGCGAGGTAAGGTTTGAGCTGGAATTCATGAAGAAGATGCAGCGCAGCGACGGCAGCACCTTCCACAAGATTTCCGGCGCCCAGTGGCCGGGCTTTGACAAGTCCCCGGATACGGATACCCAGCAGCGTTATCTGTACAGCACCTGTACCGCCAGCACCGCCATGTATGGTGCCTCCATGGCTATGGCAGGACGCGTGTATGCAGACTACGACAAGGCCTTTGCCAAGGACTGCCTGAAGAATGCCGAGAAGGCATGGGCATATCTGGCCAAAG
>CAMFES010000070.1 GCA_945949525.1 uncultured Veillonellaceae bacterium | reverse complement strand
CCCTGGTGCTGGAAAAGAACCCGGATATATTGAAGGAGCTGGGGGAGATGAAGCAACCCCATCAGACGCTGGTGGGCTTTGCGGCAGAAACCCGGAACCTCCTGCAATATGCCAAGGGAAAGCTGGAAAAGAAGAACCTTGACATGATTGTGGCCAATGATGTATCAAAGCCCCAGGCAGGCTTTAACGTGGACACCAACCTCATCAAGCTTCTGAAGCGTGATGGTTCCATCGAAGAACTGCCGCTGATGAGCAAGAAGGAGCTGGCGTATATCATTCTTGACAGGGTGATGAAGCTGAGAAGGCCGGACAAAGTTTAATAGGAAATGGAGAATTTCTACGAGGCGTGTGGAGGGAGACTTTCATGCGCCTTTTTTGTGCCATTTTCGCAATAAAGTACCATAGCGGCAGTGCAGGAAATGATTTCTTTGCAATATGGCCGATAATATGATATAATCTATTGTAATGAGCAGAACGGGTCGATTTATGAATTTTTTGTGTCTGGTGTGCGGAACGGTTGTCACACTGGGTTTTGTTGCGTGTTTTTTTGAGCATTTTACACGTAAAGTATAGTTAATTGAGCGGTTCGACTTAGATAGATTTTGTGTTACACTAAAAATAAAATATATGGAGGTGTGATTTTTGGCAAAAGAAAAACAAAAATTACAGATTATTCCTCTGGGTGGATTAGGTGAGATTGGCAAGAACATGACCGTGGTACGGTATGGTGACGAGATTTTGCTTATTGATGCAGGCCTTATGTTCCCTGATGAGGAAATGCTTGGTATTGACCTGGTTATACCGGATATTTCGTATCTGGTTGAGAACAAGGATAAGGTGAAGGCCATCGTGCTGACCCACGGACATGAGGATCATATCGGTGCCCTGCCTTACGTATTAAAGCAGATTAATGTTCCTGTTTACGGTACGCGCCTGACCCTGGGGATTCTGGAGGGCAGGCTGCAGGAGAACGGCGTTGATTCCAGCAATCTTCGTGCCGTAATGCAGGGTGATACCATCAAGGCAGGCTGCTTTCATGTGAATTTTATCCGGGTAAATCACAGTATTCCTGATGCTGTAGGCCTGGCTGTCACCACACCGATGGGAACGATTATTCATACTGGTGACTTCAAGCTGGACTATACGCCGATTGATGGGAAGATGACTGATTTCAGGCGCTTTTCCGATTTGGGCAACAAGGGCGTACTGCTGATGATGGCTGACAGCACCAACGCCGAGCGTGCAGGACATACGCCTAGTGAAAGCACCGTGGGGGCTTCCTTTGACAAGGCCTTCCACAATGCCCGTTCCCGCATTATCATTGCTACCTTCTCCTCCAACGTGCATCGCATCCAGCAGATTATAAACACCGCGGTGCGTTACAAGCGCAAGGTTGCCGTGCTGGGACGCAGCATGGTTAATGTGGTCAACATCTCTTTGGAGCTTGGCTACATTGAAGCGCCGGAGGGAACGCTTATTGACATTGACAATATAGGCAACTATCCTATGGATCAGATGGTGATTATTACCACCGGCAGTCAGGGAGAGCCGATGTCTGCTCTTACCCGCATGTCCCAGTCTGATCACCGCAAGGTAGGCATTGTGCCTGGAGATACCATCATCATTTCAGCTACGCCGATTCCGGGTAATGAGAAGCTGGTTTCCCGCACCATCGACAATCTTCTGAAGCTGGGTGCCAACGTGGTCTACGGCCGCGAGAACGGCATTCATGTGTCCGGCCACGCCAGCCAGGAGGAGCTGAAGCTGATGCACAACCTGGTGCGTCCGAGGTTCTTTATACCGGTTCATGGCGAATATCGCCATCTGGTGAAGCATGCAAAGCTGGCTGCAGAGCTGGGGATGCCGAAGGAAAATATTTTTATCGGTGAAAACGGCCAGATTCTTGAGTTTACTAAAGAAAAAGGGTATGTGGCAGGCAGGGTGACCTCCGGGCGCGTGCTGATTGACGGCCTTGGTGTAGGCGATGTAGGCAACATCGTGCTGCGTGACCGCCGCCAGCTTTCCCAGGACGGTATCATCATCATCGTGGTGACCATGGACAAGACCAGTGGCACCGTGGTGGCAGGACCGGACATTGTTTCCCGTGGCTTCGTGTATGTACGCGAGTCCGAGGAGCTGATGGAGGAGGTCAAGACACGGGTGGAGGATGCCCTGGTTCACTGCGAGGAGGAGGGAATCACCGAATGGGCAGCCTTGAAGTCCGCTATGCGTGATGCCCTGGGGCGCTTCATTTTTGAGTGTACCCGCCGCCGCCCTATGATTCTGCCTATCATCATGGAGGTCTGAAATAATTGCTTGGCAAAGCTTGATATGCAGCTGTTCATGCCTACATTGTAAAATTACATAGCATGTTTCTGAAAACGGAGGTGTTCATCATGAAAATATCCCTGAATCCCGATGAAAATGTTGTCAAGATGATAAAGGATGGTTTGGAGAAAAAGGATGGCTATTGTCCTTGCCGGCTGGAAAAGATAGAAGATAACAAGTGCATGTGCAAGGAATTCCGTGACCAGATCGCAGACCCTGAATACGAAGGGTTCTGCCACTGTATGCTGTATTACAAGTCCCTGAAGGACTGACATATCCCGTATTTACGGAACGAAAAAACTGCTGATGCGCCATCGACAGGATGCTTGCGTGTCAGCAGTTTTTGTGTGCCTGTATATATTTTTTCGCCATCGAGCCTTCAGGCATGTAGGCTTATCTGTCTTCCTGCCTGTCAGGCTGCTTCCGCAGCAGCTCAGCCTTCAGCCGCCTGTAGGCGCGGGTGTAGTAGATGCCGTTCTGGGCCTCCCGATGGTCAAAGCCGTAAGCACGTCGGCTGACAGCCACAATAGGGGGAGCCTGAATTCTCTTTGCTATTGCCATGCCGCTGAACTGACGCCACCAGCGTTCCAAATCCGCAATAAAGTCCTCGGCTGTAGGGAAATATTCTCCCACCAGCCCCTGCTGGCAGCCAATTTTTTCCTCCAGCACACCATCCCTGTACCACTGCAGGATATCGGCAGGGGTTGCCTTCTGCCAGTATTCCACGAAGCTGCGGAAAAGATAGTCGTGGTAAGGATACCTGATAGGATCTCCCAGGCCCTCGTCTACATTCTGGGCGCCTGACAGCTCGGCGCTTGGCACTATGTCAATGGTGGCCTGTGGTATGACCTCTCGGCCATAAACCCTGTCATTAAGATAACGGGCCAGCTCATAGACCTGATATTTCCACAGGTCAGCCAGGGCGCAGAGAAAGCCTGACTGGTCGCCATAGAGGGTGGAATAGCCCACGGTGGTTTCTGCCTTGTTGGCGTTGCAGGTAAAGCCGCCTCCAAAGGCCGCCGCCGCTCCGGCCAGCACCCGCGCACTTCTGTCCCTGGCCTGAATGTTCTCAGCCACAAAGGAGGACACCTGGAGGTTGAAGGTGCTTCCGTCCTTTAGTAATGTTACCGGTATGCTTTCCAGCTGGCTGATGGTGTGGTCAACTGATTCCTGAATTGGTATGACAGCATAATTGCAGCCAAGGTTGACTGCCAGCTGCTGGGCAAGTCCCTTGGTGGTGGCTGAATTGTACACGCTGGGCATATTTACCAGCAAAACCTTCTCCGGCCCTAGAATATGGGTATAGAGAGCGGCCGCCACAGCTGAATCAATGCCCCCTGAGATGCCCACAACAACCCTGTCCATGTGAATATCGGCCAGGAATTTTTTCACTCCGTAGGAAACAGCCTCAAAGATATGTCCCGCAGGCTCCGTTTTTTTCCGCTGATACCGCGGCAGGCTGTCTACTTTCTCCAGCTCGTAGCATTTCAGCTGCTGGACGTATTTCGGCAGGCAGTCCACCATGAAGCCCTGACTATTGTAGAGGGTACTGGAGCCGTCAAAGGTATAGACGGTCTTACCGTTGTTCTGAATGCCGATATTGTTTACATAAAAAAGCGGCACTCCGGCCTCCTTGGCCTGCCTGCCGAATACCCGGTGCCGTTTACCGTTTTTGCCAAGGGTATATGGTGAGGAGGATATGTCTACCAGCAGATCCACGCCCTTGGCTGTGAGAATCTCCACCGGCGCTGTATCGTAATCATCGCTCCAGCCATCCTCGCAGAGAAAACCGCCTACGGAGCATTTCCTGCCGCCGATGGACAGCTCCACCGGGCTTATCAGCTCATGGACGCCGATGCCCAGCTCCGCGGCCAGCTGACGCAGGCTGAAAAAATGACGGGTATCATCAAACTCGCGATAATTCGGCATCAGGGTCTTGATGACGAAGGGATACGGCATGCTCTGGGGCTGTACAAGCCTGCCGTTGCAGGCCGTAAACAGGGCGTTGTATTTGCGCACCCTGCCGTCAGGGTTCTTTTTGTGCCAGTCGGCGGCAACATTGCCAAATATAATGGCAATTCCCTGGGATGCGGCAATGATATCCTGCCCGCATTCCTCGCAGTCTTTTATAAAAGCAGTCTGCTCCCAGGTATCTCCCAGAAGATAGCCGGGAATGGCCATCTCCGGAAAAATAATCAGGTTGGCTCCGTCATCCTTTGCCTCCTGAATCATGTCCAGCATCCTGGCGGTATTTTCGTCAGGATGTCCGGCAGTAACCTCCATCTGGGCAATAGCAATTTTTAGCATCTTTGACACCTCACGTATATAGTATGCAGACTCATTATAGCAGAAATTGCGGCAGAAGATAATGTATACATGAATAATATGCCGCAATTATTGAAAAACAGCTTTGAAAGTTTTATAATGCGGTGTGAAAGAAGGCATTGATATGAATTTGACAGCAGAGCATCTGATTATAATGATTTTGACATTGGCATTCGTGATTGGCGGCGGCATCTTTGCGGCCCGCTCCGTGAAATCCGCCGAGGGGTACAGCCTTGGCGGCCGCAGCGCCGGTGTGCCGCTGGTAGCGGGAAGCATTGCAGGAACGGTAGTGGGAGGCGGTGCTACCGTCGGTACTGCCCAGATGGCCTACAGCATGGGACTGTCTGCCTGGTGGTTCACCCTGGGCTCCGGCATCGCCTTTATACTGATGGGGCTGTTTTATGCCGGGCGCCTTCGGGCCACAGGGCTGGAAACTATTCCCCAGTACCTGAAAAGAAACTACGGCAATAATGCCGCCGAGGCCGCCGGTATTATTTCCTCCCTGGGCATCCTGTTCAGCATTGTGTCCAGCTGCCTGCCGGGGATACAGATTGTTTCGGCAGTGCTGAATACCGGGGTGGCAGCCTCAGCCTTTATTTTGGTGGCTTTGGTGGCAGCCTATGTGTTTTTTGGCGGCATGAAAAGTGCCGGTGTAGGCGGCATACTGAAGATGCTGGTTATCTGGCTGAGCCTTTTTGTCGCAGGCATCAGCGCCTTTTCCGGTCTCATGTCCATGCCGGAGCTGCCGGCCCTCCTGCCGCCGGAACACTGGTGGAATATGTTTAATATTGGCGTAGGCGGCGGCATTTCCAAGCTCTTTTCCATGATTGTAGGCGTTGTCTGCACCCAGACCTACATCCAGAGCTTTTTTTCTGCCTCCAGTCCCAGGGTGGCCTCCATCGGCGCCTTTGCCGCCGCCGCCATAGTCATTCCTGTGGGACTGCCTTCCATCGCCATCGGCATGTACATGCATGCTGTCAATCCCGATGTGCTTCCCGTGCTGGTACTGCCTGTATATCTTCTGGAGCATCAGCCTGTCTGGCTGGCCGGTATTGCCTTGGGGGGCATCATGCTGAGCCTCGTTGGCTCAATCGGCGGTCTGGCGCTGGGGATTGGCACAATGCTTACCCGTGATATTATCGGCAGGGCCGTGGAGCTGGGCAGCGGCAAAAAGCTTTTGTACACCCTGCGGGGTGTTGTAGTGGCCGTTATGGCGTTGGCCTGCCTGATTGCTATCATCAACCTGGATTCACAGGTGCTGTTCTGGAGCTTTCTCTCCATGTCCATGAGGGGCTGTGGCGTATTCCTGCCCCTGACCTTCGCCATTTTCTGTCCCCGCAGTGTAGCAAAAAAGTGGGCCTTTGCCTCCATTCTAGTCAGCACGGTGGTTACGGTTGCCCTTGGGCTTTTGACAGAGCTGCCTGTAGACCCGTTGTATGTGGGTCTGGCCATCAGCGCCGGCATGATGTTTGTCGGCTATGAAAAGCGCTGGCAGCCAGGGCGCGCCCAGGTGTAAGCATCAATCTGCAGAACGCGATGACCGGCACAAGCACAGGTGTTGATGTATGTCAATGTGTGAAAAAACAAAATTATTACAAAAATTTCTAAAATTATGATATAATAGGCTCTGTACAGAGAAAACAGGGATGTTTTCCGTGCAGGTTTTTTTTCTGCACGAATATACAACACAATGATGTGAGAAGTGGGTGAGGAAATGACGGTCAGAAAAGCTGTGATTTTGGGAGTTGTGCTGGAGCTTTTGATAGGCATTGCGGCGGGGGCCTTCTACTTTAAGTTTTATATTTTTACGCCGACCTATTCGCTGCGGGCCATGCAGAAGGATATACAGACCGGCAACGTGGAGGATTTGCAGCGCCGGGTTGACCTGGATGCCATTTTTCAGGGTGGCAGCCAGAAGCTTTCGGAGCTGGTTCCCCAGGGTGAGCCTGTTTATGCCAGTCTGAAGGATGGCAGCTTTGGCAGGCTCTGCAAGGAGGAATTCCTGACCTATGTGCAGACCGGCAAGTGGCCGGAGCCTGACAAGATTACTGCCGAGTCCAGCTTTCAGGACAAAATCGGCCTGAAGACGGTCAGCTTCCGCAGCCTGGAGTATGTGTACAGGGACCCGCCACCGGGAGAAGAGGACAAAAAGGATGAAACCCTCACTGACAAGCTGCTGAGCTATGTCCTGACCAAAATTAACGACTACATGACCGGTGAGGAAAGCGAGGAGGCTGCCAAGGAAGAGGTAGCCATTCAGGAGGATGAGGGGCCTATCCGCGTCACGGCGGGGGTGCGGGTGTATGAGCCGAACTTCGGGGATACGTATATTATAAATTTGAAGCTGCAGCGTCAGGAGGACGGCAGCTGGCGGCTGTATGACATTGAGAATTACGGCAGGTACGCTGACGAGCTTATAAAGCAGAACGACCGTGATTATGTCCGCTACAAGGAAAAGGTCCGCTTTATTTTGACGTCTACCCAGGAAAAGCTGGATGAGCTGAAGGCTGAGCATCCGGAGAATGATTTGGACTGGGTTTTTGAGGCAAGAAAAATCTTTGAGGAATCCTACAAGCGGATAGATGAGCTGAATGTGCCCATTGCCGGAGGCTATCTGAACGAGCTCCTGCGGGAGCGCAAGGAGATATCCCTGAGCATGATGGAAAGCTACTATGATGTGGCTTCCCACAGTGACAATATGAATGATGCCAAGGCGCGGGCAGAGGAGGCGCGGAAGGAGGGCAAGCGTCGCCCGGCCTTCAATGCCGCCGTATGGAACAACAGGCTGGCAAAATACAATGAAAAGCTGAGCGGCCTGCAGAAGCAGTGGGCTGAAAATAAATCCAAGCTGGAGAAGGTGGTGGGCGGTCTGGTAGACCGGGCCGCCGTGGCAAGGCAGACTGCAGCCTCAATACGCAACAATGATGATGAAGCGGTACGGGCAGCAAACTATCCGGGGGCGGCTGACAACAATGGTGACAGCTACAGCCTGCTGGGCGGTGAAAACCTGCCGGAAATATCCGCCTACGGCAATGAAGCGCAGTAATACATGCCAGAGGCAGAATTAGCCTTCTATATCTGCCAGAGGTAGAGCAGGATATGCGGGAAGGCAGGTGCAGGGCATGCACTAAAAAATGCGGAGAGGATGTGCTGTTTTTTTAGAACACAGTTCATTTCCTCCCGCATTTTTTGTGGGGAATTATAGACAATAAAAATAATTTGTGTTATACTAGCATGGATTTATGTTTTCTAAGGAAGGACAATATGTTACAGTATGAAGAATAAGAAAACTAATGCCGCCCGTATTCTGGACAGGCTGAAAATCGGCTATGAAATCAAGGAATACGCGGTTGATCTGGATGATTTAAGCGCCGTTCATGTAGCGGAGGCCGCCGGTATGGATGTAAAGACGGTATTCAAGACACTGGTGTGCCGTGGTGACAGGAATGGCGTCCTCATGGCCTGCATTCCGGGGGACGGGGAGCTGGATTTGAAGGCTTTGGCCGCCGTATCCGGAAACAAGCGCGTGGAGATGGTGCATCTCAAGGAGGTACTGGGATTGACCGGCTACGTGCGGGGCGGCTGTTCGCCACTGGGAGCAAAGAAAGATTATCCCGTATATCTGAACGAATCCTGCCACCAGCATGAAAGGATTGCCATCAGTGCCGGAACCCGCGGACAGCAGCTGATACTGCGCCCGGAGGACCTGATAAGGGCCGTTAATGCCGTTGTGGCGAATCTTATCAGATAGCTGCCTGAAAGTTATTTTTTCATATAATAAAACCATATACCATATAGGAGTGAAGAATTGATATGAATTACATCAGCACAAGAGGAAACAACCAGAGAATGACATCTGCCCAGGCTATTATTGCAGGACTGGCTGATGATGGCGGACTGTTTGTACCGGAGGAGCTGCCTCAGGTGGACATGGAGTTCATCAAGGGCCTTATCGGCCTGTCCTATCAGGAACGTGCTGCCAGGGTGCTGGGACGTTTTCTGACTGATTATACCGAGGAAGAAATAAAGGGCTGCGTAGACAGGGCCTATGGTGACGGCAAGTTTGATGATGCGGCCGTTGCTCCCCTGAACATCATGGAGGATGTTTCCGTACTGGAGCTGTGGCACGGCCCGACCAGCGCCTTTAAGGACATGGCCCTGCAGCTTCTGCCGCAGCTCCTGTCCACAGCACTGAAAAAGACAGGCGAAAAAAATCAGGTGCTGATTCTGGTGGCCACCTCCGGCGATACCGGCAAGGCCGCCCTGGAAGGCTTCAGGGATGTGGAGCAGACGAAGATTATAGTATTCTATCCTGAAAACGGTGTCAGCCGCATTCAGAAGCTGCAGATGGTTACACAGCAGGGGAGCAACGTAGCTGTAACTGCTGTCAGGGGCAATTTTGACGATGCCCAGAGCGGCGTCAAGGCCATCTTCAGCGATAAGGAGTTCAATGCTGCTTTGAACGAGGCCGGAGTTTCCCTGTCCTCTGCCAATTCCATCAACTGGGGTCGCCTGGTACCTCAGATTGTATACTATTTCAGTGCTTATGCAGACATGATGAAGGCCGGTGTCATTCGTGCAGGAGATGAAATCAGCTTTACCGTACCTACCGGCAATTTTGGTGATATTCTGGCAGGCTACTACGCCCTGCGCATGGGACTTCCGGTGAAGAAGCTCATCTGCGCCTCCAACACCAACAACGTACTTACCGATTTCCTCAGAACGGGCGTCTATGACAGAAACCGCGATTTCTTCAAGACCATCAGTCCTTCCATGGACATCCTGATTTCCAGCAATCTGGAACGGCTTCTGTACCATGTGACCAATGATGCATCACTGGTGGCAGGATGGATGAAGTCGTTGGCGGAAACCGGCAGATATGACGTAGGTGCAGAGGTGCTGGCAAAGATTCAGTCTGTCTTTGGCTGTGACTGGGCTGATGACAAAAAAACTATGGATACAATAAATTCTGTTTATGGAGAAAGCAAGTATATTGCGGATACTCATACGGCTGTGGCCTGGGACAGTGCCCACAGCTATATGATGGCCGGCAACGCAGAGCCGATGGTGGTGGTATCTACCGCCAGTCCGTACAAGTTTAATGAAAGCGTCCTGACCGCCCTGGGACAGTCCATCGAGGGACTGGATGAGTTCCAGCTTCTGGACAAGCTGCAGTCCATGAACAGCTTCCCGATTCCTGCGGGGCTGGCCGCATTGAAAAATGCCCAGGTGCGCCACAGCAGCGTGGTGGATAAGACTGCCATGCCGCAGGCTGTAGCTGATTTTGCCAAGCAGGGCTGATAAGCCTGCTGCAGACACAGCCGCCCTGTTCGGCAGGGCGGCTCCTTTATTCATGCGCCCGGTGCTGCTTTGCGGCAGGAATTGAACATTTTCGCGTGAATACAATAATGCAGTCAAAGAACAATAAGCAAAATTTATACATAAATAAGTCTAAATAATTTTTGACAAAATTGCCAAAATACTATAACATATAAAGCGAGGGTG
>CAMFES010000069.1 GCA_945949525.1 uncultured Veillonellaceae bacterium | reverse complement strand
CCGGGGCATTGCCCATCTCCTCAATCTTGGCAGTCATGCCGTCAGTAAGCATAGGGTCCTGGGCCAAAAACATGTGAGCTTCCATGATATTTGCCTGCTCGTCATGGCCGGCAGCTCTCATCTGCTCCACGCTTTTCTCCAGAACATCTGCAACCTCAGCAACAGCTGCATTCAGCTTTTCCAGTTCTTCCACAACCGTTCCCGGTTTGTACGCCGCCAAATGACCATCCAGAGCCTGGCCGGCCTTCATGATTTTACCAATGGCAACGCCTGGAATTGCTCCCATTCCTTGCACTTTTTCTGGCATAATTAATCCGTCCTCCCGAAATCTGATACTCGCTTCAATTAGTCCTCACCAAAGCCGGACTTAATCATGCCACCAAACTTCTCAATAGCTGCATCCTCATCAGGACCATCTGCGGAAACTGTCAGAACAGTACCCTTCTTTGCCTGCAGGGTCATAATACCCATCAGGCTCTTGGCATCAGACTTCTTGCCGGTAGCGGCAACAGACAGAGTAATCTTGGACTGGAAAGCTCTTGCCTCCTTGGCAATCTGGCCTGCCGGACGAGCATGCAGCCCCTGGGAATTGATGATAGTGAAATTTTCTTCGCGCATTTTTACCCCTCATTTCTTAGATTTGTGATATACTAAATATAATATTATTATACTTTCGCTGATTGTTAAATTCGACATCAATACAAAAATTCCCTGCTTTTCAGGAAAAAAACTTCTAAAAATCTGAAAATTTATGTATATTGCCAAAAACCGCCAGCGAAATTCAGTCTCGCTGTATTATTTTACAGGGATTGTTCAAGATTTGCAAGTCTAAAACAATACAAATCAAAAAATTAATTGAAAAAATAAAAATTTCCCCTGTTTCATGGTATAATGGACAGGAAAATTGTAAAATCGTGGTGATTGTATTGTGATATTTTTCATTGTTGCCGCAGCCGTAATGGCCATGCTGATTGTGTCCATTCACAAGCTGGCAGGGCACTTTGGCTGTGAGCTGCCTTTATCATCCTTGGTTTTATGTGGTGTTTGTGCCATTGTGATAAATTTCGTCATCATATCGGTGACGCCTTTCCTGACAAATTCCTACTACTACACTGCAGGAGCAATGATTCTCTTTGCAGCCTTTGGTACAACCTGCTATAATAAATACTTGTTACACAGAAAAATACATTTGGCGGGAGGCGGCACGCTTTCGCCTGCCGAGGCCGGTGAAATAACTGAAGCGGAGACAGAAGCCGCCCTGTGCGCAAGCTCCGGACAGGAAACAGATGTAACTGCCGAGGAAACAGCTGATATCCGCGAGGAAGCAGAAGCAGCTGCAGCCGATGACGATGTCCAGAAAGAAGCAGAAGCCGATGATGCTCATGAGGAAACAGAAGCAACCGTAGCTGCTGGTGAGGCCTATGAGGAAGCGGAAGCAGCCGTAGACGCTGGTGAGGCCTATGAGGATGTAGAAGCTGCTGTAACCGCCGACCATATCCGGGAAGAGATGGAAGCTGCCGTAGACGCTGATGAGGCCTTGGAAGAGGCTGAATCTGAAGCTGAGGCCGAAGCAGAAACGGCAGCGGAAGCAGAGGAAGCAGAACCTGACGACGAACTGGATAGCGAACTGGATGATATCCTGTCCTCCATGACCACTATGGACCAGCTGCTGGACTTTGCTTTTGAACAGGGTATGCAAAAGCAGCACCAGGTGGCTCTTGCCGCCTATCAGACGGCCCTGGAGCGCTATCGCAGCGACAGCTATGCGCCGTTTATCGTGGTTTCCATCGCCAACATTCACAAGGAGCTGGGCAACTACGATGCCGCTATTGACAGCATCCGCAGTGCCATGGACATACCGGCCATGCTGGAAAGCAGCTCCATCAGACGGCAGTTTGAGGATACGCTGAGCTATCTGGTGATTACCAGAGGTGTCCTGCAAACAGCCGGCCTTGGCGCAATCTCCTTCAAGGAGATTCCCAAAAAATACATGTCACAAATCGAGTCTATCTACAACAGCAGAAAGTCTCGCTAAATAAAAAATTCTCAGGAGGAATTCCCATGAAAAAAAGTGTTGAAATCATTGGCTTGCCGGTAATCAGCATTACCGAGGGCCGCGAGCTGGGTATGAGCAAGACTCTGCTCATTGATGCCAAGAATGGCACTATTGCCGCAATCACCATCGAGGATGAGGACTGGTACAGGGGCGTAAAGCTGCTGCCGTACTCCTCCGTTATCGCCATCGGCGAGGATGCCGTTACCGTAACCAACAGTGAAAACATCCTGACACTGGAGGATGCCGGTGACTACGAGGCCATGATGGACGCCAATATCAAGATTATCGGCACCAAGGCCATTACCAAGTCCGGTACAATCCAGGGCAAGGTGGTAGAAATCTATGTCGGCGACAACGGCAAGATTGAAAAGTGTGAGATAGAGGGCCGCGACGGAAGCCTGTCCGAGATAAGCTCCGACCAGATTTCCATTTTCGGCAAGCAGGTAACGGTTATTGATTCCGACCTGGAAAAAAAAACTGAAATCGTAGCACCGAAAGCACCTGCAGCGGCCGTAGAGGAGCCAAAAGCCCCGGTCAAGGCCGAGGAACCAGCCCCTGAAGAGCCGAAGGCGGAGCCACAGAAGGCTGCTCCAAAGGCAGAGCCAAAGGAAGCAAAGCCTGCTGAGCCGAAGGCCGCACCAAAGGCTGAAGCAAAGCCGGAGGCAAAGACAGCTCCGAAGGCTGAGCCAAAGGCCGAAGCAAAGGCAGCTGACCCTTCCATCCAGATGGCTGACAAGGCCACTGAGGAGCGCCACCGCCGCTTCCTGCTGGGCAAGACCGTTACCCGCAAGCTCACCACTGATTCCGGCGTAGTGCTGGTAAACGAGGGTGATACCGTAACCGAAGAGGTTCTGCAGAAGGTGAAGATTGCCAACAAGTTCATTGACCTTTCCATGAACGTGCAGTAAAACGGCAGACGGCAACGGCAAATATAAAAGCAAAAGCAAGCACCTGACAGCCTCCGGGCGTCAGGCGCTATAGTGAAAAAGGGTGGATTCCCCATGGGGAATCCACCCTTTTTTCATATCCCTGTTTATAACTGCTAATCCTCCACGCACAGGCCGATTACAAAAAAATTAGCCGTTGCCTTGCAGAGAATCACACCTTCCTCGTCCCTGATTTCCGTTTCGCAGACCAGTGTCTTCCTGCCGTTGTGCAGGATATGCCCCGTTGCCCACAGCCTTGTACCCTCGGCCGCCGCCTTGATAAAATGGGTATTCATGGACTGGGTAACGACCTTCTTGTTCACGGACAGGCAGGTGGCCCCCATGGCCGTATCCGCCAGGCTCATCAGTGCGCCCCCGTGGGCGATATGATAAAAATTGGACAGCTTCTCTGCGGCCTCCATGGACAATGTTACCCTGCCCTGCTCCACCTTCTCCACCTGAATCCCCAGCAGCTTTACATAGGGATTTTCGTGATAAAAATTATGCAGGTGGGCCAACACCTTCTCATTCATTTCTGTTTCCTTCTGCTCACCCATAACATCAGCCTCCTCACACAAACATGATTATATTCTACAACACCTGACCGCAAATGACCACACCAAAATTCATTGAACAATTTAAAAGTGAAAATTATCACTTTAGACCTATTGTGTACATTACACACATACAATAATACCAAAAATCGACCACTTCAATAAAAAACTCCAAAAAAATAATTATTATTGTTATACATTTTTCTTGACAATCCAGGAACAAAATACTATACTATTCTCAGGTTAAAGAGATGGCCTCGCCGTTTTCCCGCACTTATTATTGATTGCGGCGTACGTCATATAACCGTCGGGCAGGGTGGAAGATTTTCCACCCTTTTCTCGTGCAAAAAAACAGCAGGCGTGCCGCGCTACCGATGGCACACCTGCTGTTTTATATTGCATCAAAGCCGCCTCTATCTCAGGAAGCCGCCAATAATCTGCTCCTCCGCCTCTGCCTCTGTAAGGCCCAGGGACATTAGCTTGATGAGCTGGTCTCCGGCAATCTTGCCGATAGCCGCCTCATGAATCAATGCCGCATCCACATTCCTGGCATCCAGCTTCGGCACAGCCACCACATGGGCCTTGTCCATGATAATGGCATCGCACTCCGCATGACCGCTGCATACGCTGTTGCCTACAATGGCTGCCTCAAAAACCTGCTCGGAGCTATCCTTTGCCACGGAACGGGAAATAACATCTGTGCTGGAGCCTTCGCCGTTCAGAGCCACCTCATACACACTGGTGGCCACCTGCTCCCCATGGGTCATGAGCCGCTCATGAACAATCATGGTGGCGCCCTCTGCCAGCTCCGCCCTGGTGATGCGGTTGGTGCTGTCCACGCCTTTTATCTGCACCATCTCCATGTCCACATAGCTTCCGGCCTCCTGATACACCTCGGTAACAGGGTTCAGTATGCGCTTGCCGCTGCCGTCCCCCTCCCCGTAGTGCTTTTCCACGTAGCGGATCCTGGCGTTTTTGCCCACAAAGAAGCGATGCACGCCATCATGCTGGGAGTCCTGGTTGCCGCAGTTGTGAATGCCGCAGCCCGCCACGATAACCACGTCAGAATCCTCGCCAATATAAAAGTCATTGTACACTGTTTCCTTGATGCCGCTTTCACTCAGCACCACCGGGATATGCACGCTCTCGTTCCTGGTGCCCGGCTTGATGCGGATATCAATGCCGCTCTTGCCGTCAGTCTTGGTGGCAATATCAATATTGGCAGTGGTGTTGCGCCCTGCCTTCTCGCCATTGACGCGGATGTTGTACGCCCCCTCCGGCACGCCGTGCAAATCAGCCACCTCGGTCAGCATCTGCATCTGGATTTTGTCTAGCATATAGCGCTCCCCCTCTCTGGTGCCAGCTTGCTGCAGGCGGCATTGACGGCAGAGGCTGTCCCCAAAAGCTCCGGCAGGATTTCATCCTTCGGCCCCTGCTTTGCCACCCTGCCGTTCTCAATCATCACAATCTCATCAGCGATGTTCAAAATACGCTCCTGATGGGAAATAATCAGCACCGTGCCCTGCACAGTTTCACGGATGTTTTCAAAGACCTGAATAAGATTCTGAAAGCTCCAGATATCAATACCTGCCTCCGGCTCGTCAAATATGGAAAACTTCGTCCCCCGGGCCAGCACAGTAGCAATCTCAATGCGCTTCAGCTCGCCGCCGGACAAGGATGAGTTCACCTCGCGCTGAATGTACTCCTTGGCGCACAGGCCCACCCGGGAAAGGTACTCACAGGCCTTGCCCACGGACAGGTTGGCACCGGTGGCCAGCCGCAAAAGGTCAATCACCTTGATGCCCTTGAAATGCACCGGCTGCTGAAAAGCAAAGCTGATGCCCAGCCTCGCCCTCTCCGTGATATTTTTCTCCGTAATATCCTCGCCGTCAAAAATCAGCTGCCCCTCAGTAATGGGATTGATACCCATGATGGTTTTGGCCAGGGTGGACTTGCCACCGCCGTTAGGCCCTGTGATGACCACAAATTTGCCATCAGGGATAACCAGATTCATGTGGTCAATAATATTTTTGCCAGCATTGCCATCTGCAACTGTGTAGGTGACATTTTTTAATTCCAGCATAATAATCTACTTCTCCTAATACACATAAATACACAATACACATAATATTCACATTACGAATAATACGCATAAAACACACATATAAAATACAATTCACACAATACACACATGGTATACATGCCATATACGCATAATAGACATGCACTGTATAAAAAAGGGGCTACCATCTTTTTACTCAAGATGATAACCCCTAAACTTAACGCTGATGCTTGTCCGTTATTTCACGAACAAGCAATGACATGTACCCTAAGAAAACCTTTGTTGCGCCTCGTTACTTCATTCATCAGAGCCGCAGGCGACAGATGAATGTTAGTAACGCGAGGCACAACTAAGAGCGAGAGCGGGTTTTCGAGGGTACAGTCATTGCTCCGTCATGCACCAAACAACCTGAATATCAGAACAAATCTTTAGCAAGAACGATGGTCTGGTCGCGGTTCGGCCCTACGGACACAATGCCCAGGTCAATGCCGGTCACCTCCGCCATGCGCTCCAGGTAGATGCGTGCCTTTTCAGGCAGCTCCTCATAGGTGCGGATACCGCTGATATCGGTCTTCCAGCCCTCAAAGGTTTCATAGACAGGCTCAACCTCTGCCAGCACTTTCAGGGATGCCGGAATCTCGTTGAGGATTTCACCCTTGTACTTGTAGGCTACGCACATCTTGATTTCATCCATGCAGTCAAGGATATCAAGACGGGTGATAGCCATATAGTCAATGCCGGACAGCATGCCTGCGTAGCGCACAATGCAGGCATCCAGCCAGCCGGTGCGGCGCGGACGGCCTGTTACAGTGCCATACTCATGGCCGGCATCGCGGATTTTATCACCAATCTCATTGAGCTGCTCCGTCGGGAACGGGCCCTCGCCTACACGGGTGCAGTACGCCTTCACCACGCCTACTACCTTGTCGATATCACGAGGTGCAACGCCTGCACCTACACCGATACCGCCGGAAACAGGATGAGAGGCGGTAACATACGGATATGTACCGTAATCAATATCCAGCATGGTTGCCTGGGCGCCCTCAAAGAGGATTTTCCTGTCAGCCTTGATTTCGTCATGAAGCAGGGCGATAGTATCGCACACATAAGGGCGCAGGCGGTCTGCATAGCCCTCATACTCCTTCAGCATGGACTCATAATTCATCGGTTCCTTGCCATACAGCTTCACAATCTCCTGATTTTTCAGCTCCAGGTTTTCCTTCAGCCGCTTGGCAAATTCTTCCTTGTCGATGAAATCGCAAACACGGATGCCGATGCGATGATCACGGTCGGCATAGCACGGGCCGATACCATTCTTGGTTGTGCCTACCTTGTTGTCGCCCTTCAGCTCCTCAATATAGCCGTCCATCTCACAGTGATACGGCAGAACCACATGGGCGCGGTTGCTGATGCGGATGCCGCTGACATCAATGCCCTTCTCAATCATGCCGTCCATTTCCTGCAGCATAACCTTTGGGTTAAAAGCAACGCCATTGCCCACCACGCACAAGGTACCCTTGTAAAGAATGCCGGACGGCATCAGGCGCAGCTTGTACTCCGTGCCATCAACGGCAACAGTGTGACCGGCATTGCTGCCGCCCTGATAGCGGACAACGGTTTCAGCCTTCTGTGCCAGATAATCTACGATTTTACCCTTACCTTCGTCACCCCACTGGGTGCCTAAAACTACAACAGCTGACATACAGCAGTCTCCCCTCGTTTTTCTATGAAGCCGCCCGGCTGCAATGCCAGGCAACCCTTATACCAAAGCCATGCCCTGCATCTTGCAGGACAGCTCCCTAAAACAACTTAAAATCCCTTTCCTGATATGCATCAAAAAAGGACTCAGGCAACATTTGCCTAGAGTGCAGAATATTTCATCTCATTAGTATACTCATATATCATAGCATGTATAGAGCAGTTGTGTCAATGAATTCCGCCCCCACAACCGCCCCTTGCAGAAAATTGTTCCTTCTCATAAAATAAAATCAAAATAAAAATCAAACCAGCTGCTAAGCGAAAACAAGCTATTATAAATTAAAACAGACCATTGTAAAAGATCCGAAAGGCGGTAAAAATATGCAGAGAGTACGTATCGTGGACATCGCCAAAGAGCTGGGCGTCAGCACGGCAACAGTGTCCAATGTCATTCACGGCAAAACAAAAAAGATTTCCGATGCCACGGTCAAGAGGGTGCAGAAGCTGCTGGAGGAGCGTCAGTACATCCCCAGCATGGCAGGGCTGCTGCTGGCCCAGAACGATTCCCGCATCATCGGCATCGTCATCAACAATCATGGCAAATATGAAGGTCATGTGCTGGAGGATCCCTTCGTGGCAGCTTCCCTGAACGCCCTGTCCATCGAAATCGAAAAAGCCGGTTACTTCATGATGGTGAAGACCACTACCCGGCTTTCTGATATCGTAAAATTCGCTTCCATGTGGAACATGGAGGGTATGGTCATCATCGGCTTCTGCGAAGAAGAATACAAGGAGCTCCGGCAGTTCATGCACATCCCCTTCGTGGTCTATGACGGCTTCTTTGAAAACGCTGCTGATGAAATTAACGATACTAATGCCGCTAACGAAATCGACAGCATTAACGATTCTGACAACGCTGCCGCGGCAAGGCTCTGCAACCTGACCATCGACAACTACGACGGCGGACTGCAGGCGGGCAGGCATTTCAGTTCACTGGGCCACAGGCGGGCACTGTGCCTGTCGGACAATGAGATCTGCATGGATGCCCAGCGCATACGAGGCTTCCGGGACGGCTTCGGGACAGAAAATACGGACTTGCTGATTATTCCCATGCAGAAGGAACTGCGCCGCACATTTTATGAACAGCATTTTCATTTTATCAGGGAGCATACTGCCATTTTTGCCGTATCTGATTATTACGCCATCGACTTTATGCAGTTTGTGCAATCCAAAGGCATGGCCGTACCTGGTGATGTATCAATCATAGGCTTTGACGATACGCCTATCTGCCAGCAGCTTGTGCCTGCCCTGACCACCCTGCGGCAAGACCCTGCCAGCCGTGCCGCCAGTGCCCTGCTGGCACTCAGGAAGCTGAAGCAGGGCACTCCCTTCCGGCAGCCCGGCATGCTGCCCGTGCAGCTGATACTGCGTGGCAGCACCGCACCCTGTAAAATATCTAAACAATTAAATTGAATTTTATAAAGGGTTATACGTTTAACCTATTGTGTTTTATCATCTCTTGATTTAAAATATAGCCATAAAATTAAGGGAGTGATTTTCAATGGGTACAAACCATGCCTTTATAAGGACAGTTCTCGGCATTGCTGTCCCGGTGGCACTGCAATGCATGCTGCAATCCTCATTCAGCATTATCGACCAGATTATGATTGGCCAGCTGGGAAGTATCAGCATTGCCGCTGTAGGGCTGGCGGGCAAGTTTTCCTCCATCTATCAGGTGGTGGTGTCCGCTATCGCCGTGGTTGCCGGCATCATGATTGCCCAGTACATGGGAAAGAAGGAGCAGGTGCAGGTTGACAGAAGCCTTTCTGTTAATCTGGCTGCATCCCTCCTGCTGGCCCTGTGCTTTACCGCCGCCTGCCTGGGCGTACCCGGGCACATCATGAGCATCTATACGGAGGATGCCGCCATGTGCAGTGTTGCCGCTTCCTATCTCCGGCTGATTGCCTTTACCTTCCTGCCTATGGCGGGAGCCATCCTGCTCTCCACCATGCTCCGCTGCATGGAAAGGGCAGCCCTGCCCCTCTATGCCAGCATCGTGGCAGCTATCGTCAACACCGGCCTCAACTACATCCTCATCTTCGGCAAGCTGGGTTTTGCCCCTATGGGCGTGGATGGTGCCGCCATTGCCACCGTCATGGCACAGCTGGCCAATTTTCTGCTGATTCTTGGTGCCTTTGTGATAAGCTACCGCAAAACCGGCGCCAGCTTTCACTTTTCCCTCAGCCTGGGTACGGAGGGCTACCGGCAGTACCTTTGGATGCTGCTTCCTATACTGGTTACGGAATTTATGTGGAGCCTGGGGGAAAATGTCTACGCCTCCATCTACGGCCACATGGGCACCATCGCCTGTGCCGCCATGACCCTGACCACTCCAATTCAGGGACTGATGATTGGCGCACTGAGCGGACTTTCCCAGGCGGCAGGCATCCTGATAGGCAAATCCCTGGGCAAAAAGGATTATGATGAGGCTTATGGCAACGCTAAAAAGCTGGTCTGGTACGGCCTCTGTGGCGCAATCCTGCTTTCCGTCCTGCTGATAGCCACCAAATCCTTCTATGTGGATATTTACGCAGTGGAAGATGTCACCAAAAATATTGCCAGCGATATCCTGCTTGCCTTTGCCCTGGTGGCGCCTATCAAGGTGCTGAACATGATTCTTGGGGGCGGCATCGTCCGCAGCGGTGGCAAGACAAAGCTGATCATGTGGATTGATCTGATGGGCACCTGGATTTTCGGCGTACCGCTGGGATACCTGGCGGCCTTTGTGCTGAACCTGCCCATACCATACGTCTACTTCATTTTGTCGCTGGAGGAGGCCGTGCGTCTGCTGGTGACCGTGGTGGTATTCAGAAAGAAGATTTGGATGCAAAGTTTATGAAAATTTCAGTTTGTCGTCGTGCTTGTACGATACTTTGGTGACAATATGAATTGAATTGATTTGTTAGTTCGTGGACTCTGTTCAGACATAAAAAAGGGGTGAGCAGGGGCAATACCTATAGAAAA
>CAMFES010000068.1 GCA_945949525.1 uncultured Veillonellaceae bacterium | reverse complement strand
CCTAGCGACAAAAACTGAAAATCCTCGCTAAGCACCCATTACATGATAGCAGAAATCATAAAAAGCTGTCAATATTGGGGGATTTCAGTTTATCGTTGTGCTAAATTGTTACTTTCGTGATATAAATGTATAAGTTTTTTGTTCGTGAATTCTGTTCAGACACTAAAAAAGGACAGGTAGCAGCAGTACCCACAAAAACCCGCTCTCGCTCTTAGTTGTGCCTCGCGTTACTAACATTCATCTATCGCCTGCGGCTCTGATGAATGAAGTAACGAGGCGCAACAAAGGTTTTCTTTGGGTACATGCCGCAACCTGTCCCTCCTTATGTCTGAACAGATACAGCAAAGCAATAAACCGATACTCTGTTATTCGCCAGTGTATCAATCAATTGTACTCTACGAAAAACTGAAATATTGGATATTACAGGCGGAAAGCCACCAGGAATACTGCCAGCAGCGCAAGCCCCAGTCCCAGGGAAGCGCCGCACAGCTTCTTTTCAATCGGCGTCAGGTCAAACCATTCAGCCTCCTGACGGATGATTTCAATATGCTCCTCATGAGCTGCACCTTCCTCTGCATTAAAATCCTCATAAGTAATTGCCGGATTTGCCATAATAATTACCTCCCACTTTTATATCTTTTACATCACAAATATCATCTACAAAAGCACTTTTAACATTATTTTATCCATATACGGCTATCTCAGCCTATTACCCTGCAACCACCGGCGGCAGAATGCCGTGGTAGAACAGATAGGAAATGCCCAGGCCTACCCAGAGAATGAAGCCGAAAAGGGCGATGGAATAAACACCCACAATGCGTCCCAGTCCCTCTGCCCACAGCTTGCGCACATCGGTAATCAAACCGATGGAGAAGAAGCACAGGCCGAAGAAAATCGCGCGGAGCAGATTTGCCTGACCGGCACCTGCGGTAGCCGCCTTGACAATGGACTCATCAGACAGACCCCAGGTGAACAGAATCAGGAATGTAGCCAGGAAGCCCAGGATGAACTTCGGGAAGCGGTCGCCGATTTCCCTGACGGAAACCTTGTAGCTCTCACCCTTCTTGCGGCCGGACAGCACAGGGAATACGGACCAGACAACTGCCAGCACAAAGGCCCAGATACCGATAAACACATCAATAAATACCTTGGCGGTGGTGGTTGCCATCAGCACCCAGCCCTCCTGATAATTGATGCCGTACTCAGCCAGTGCCTTGGCACGGATAAGGGAATCAGTAATGGCACCGGAAGCAATGGCACCGCCGTCACTCTTGACAGCCAGGCCCATCCACGCGCCTGCCACCAGAGGGTCATCAGCGAAGAAGGTGCTGGCCACCCACGGCAGAACCAAAAGCTCCACAGCCACGAAAACAATAATTACGGAAGAAAGAATCGTCGGCACAATTGCCCTGGCACGGATGGCACTGCCGGTAGCAATGGCTGCTGCCACGCCGCAGATGGAAATGCCGGAGGCCATCGGTGCAGCCCACTCAGGGGTGAACTTGAACACCTTGCGGGACAGAAGATACACCACCGGCCAATAAATCAGATACGCCTCCACTACCGCGCAGATGCCGCGGAAGATAACGGTGCTGGCCAGTCCCATAGCACCTACGGTCTTGATGCCGATGGTCATGCCCAGAATGACAATACCTGTCTTGATATACCACTCAGGCTTTGCCGCCACGGACAGGAAGGCTGCCGCCTTCGGGAAGAAGTTGCCGATAATCAGCCCCACTGCCAAAGCAATAACGAAGCCAAGCTCACCAAGGCCCAGTGACCAGGAAATGCCGAACTTCTCAAGAGTATTAGGCGTAGCTGCCAGATAAGCGTAATTGCCCAGGGTGTTGGCCGCTACAGTCACCCAGAACAATACCGTAAAGCCTGCCGCAAACCGCTTCACGGAATTGCCCATGAACCATGCTCCCAGGGTAGTCAATGCCAACAGGAAGCCGTAGGTCAGTATCAGGGAGCCACCTGCTCCCAAAAAGGCAAAGGCCTTGCTGTTAGGTGCAACCGCCTTGGTCACATCTGACCAGACGCCAAACTTGGCCACCCAGCCCAAAAGGTCAACGCCTGCAATCTGCCCTGCCCCCAGGCTGAAAATCAAAAGTCCCAGCCACACGGCCCACCAATCCTCATTTTTCAAAAAGCCCTTCTTCTGAACCAGAAGCTCATGGGGCTCTGCTGTTAATGCTGCCATACTCAGCACCGTCCTTTCCCGGCGAGGCTGCAGAAAAATAATAAAATGATAATTGCTGTCTGCACCCGCCAAATAAATAGTTTATAATTCCTGGGAGCTGCCTTCCCCCTTCTCACTATAGGAACATAAGAAGCTCCGAAAACGGCCCGCAAGCCATTTTGTATTTTACTTCACGCTTTGGCAGACCGCCCCGGCAGCCCTGTGTTTTTCGCTGCCTTGTCACTCCTGCCTTCATCATCCTGCGTGCAGTTTTCGTAACCTCTTATGAATATCCCAGCCCGGAGGAGAAAACAACTCCCGGCACCCATTTACCTATCATTTTGATATGCAAATCAGATGTTGTTGATAGTATAGCTTCATTCTCATACTTTGTCAATATGTTTACTATAAAATTTTATACTTTTTTTATATGTTTTATAGCGATTGTCGTTTTGCCACACAAAAAACGCTGCAAGGCAAAGGCTCATAGCCATCCTTACAGCGTTTCACAAAACTTATAAAATTTACAAAAATTACAAAGGTAAGCATCCATCGCATACCGCAATACCGCAATACCGCAGTATGCACTTTCCCTCAGCTGGCCATCTTCAGGCCGCCCTCCTTGGCCAGCAGCTTGCTCACAAAATAATCCGTCACACGCAGCTCGCTATGGTACATACCCTCCGGCAGCTCTATGCCGCCCAGTGCCACCCTGGCCACCTGGCAGTCATAGGCGGACACCATCTGCCAGCAGCCTTTGCCGTCTGCCGCCGCCACCAGTTGCCCCAGGGACTTGTCCACCAGCAGAACCCTATCAGCCCCTACGCCCTGACGATAGCTGGCCAGCCTTGCAATACCTTCCCGGTCAAAAACCGCCATCCCGGTGTCAACAACGATATACTCAACTCTATGAAAATTAAAAATATCCATCTGCAGCATTTTTGATTTCCCCTTTCACATCTCATGTTGTGTACATTATAACAGGCAAAATTTACATTGAATATATAAAAAATGCTGTTAATATTGCAAAAAGTGTCCTATAATGTTTACAACCATCGACAGATTTCCACCCATGCCTGCATAAAAAGAACAGGAGCGATGCTTATGACTGAATACGATAAAAAGGGCTATCTCCTGCAGGGCTTCAGAGTATTCCGGCTGACGGATACCTCCCTGCAGGAAATTCCCTTCCACTACCACGATTTTCACAAGATTATTTTGTTTCTGGGTGGCGAAGCCTCCTACATCATCGAAGGAAAAACCTATCCACTAAAGCCGCGGGACATCCTTTTCGTCAGCGCCGGTGAAATCCACCGCCCTGTCACCGTGCCGGGCAAAAGCTATGAGAGGATTGTCATCTATGTTTCCCCTGATTTTCTCGCCAAGTGCGGGCAGGGCAAATGCGACCTGGGCAGATGCTTTCAGGCGGCCAGGGAGGCCTCCAGCGTCATGCATGCTCCCCCCGGCAAAAGCCACGACCTGCTGTTTCACATGGACAAGCTGGAAACAGTTGCCCATCAGGAGGGCTACGGCAACGAGCTGTACACAGAGGTGCTATTCATGGAATTTATGATACTCCTGAACCGGGCCATCCTGGATAATGAGCTGGAGCTGGCCAGCGTTTCCTGCGACAAGAAAATCCAGCAGCTGCTGACCTACATCAACAGCCATCTGACAGAAGACCTTTCCATTGACGCCCTGGCAGAAAATGTATATCTCAGCAAATTCTACATGATGCGCAAGTTCAAGGCCGACACCGGCTTCAGCATCCATCAGTACATCAGCAGCAAAAGGCTCCTGCTGGCCAAAAGCCTCCTTGCCTCCACTGACACTCCCATTACGGAGCTGTGCTATCAGTGCGGCTTTACGGATTACTCCGCCTTCTCCCGTGAATTCAAGAAAAGCTTCCGCACCACCCCCACCGCCTTCCGCAGTAGCAGCACATAAATCACCTGAAATATAGTTAATGATTTTTACATACAGGCAGGAAGCGAGAACCCGGTATGACATGTACCATAAGAAAACCCTTGTTGCGCCTCGTTACTTCATTCATCAGAGCCAAAGGCGATAGATGAATGTTAGTAACGCGAGGCACAACTAGGAGCGAGAGCGCGTTTTCGTTGGTACAGCCATACCGGGTTCGTCAATTATGCACTAATCAACTATGTACTAGTCAACTATGCACTAAAAGCATAAGCCCAATTTCATGCTTCAAGGGCAGTAAAATACTGCAGATTTACTTTTTTCAGGGCAGTATCCGCAATATTCACGCAATTGTTGCCCATGCGGTCAATAATATGCAGCAGCTTGTTGTATGGCACAGTCAGGTTCGCCGCGCACTTGCCCTTGCTGACGCGGGACATGTGTGCCTTGCGCATGGCGATATCCAGATCCCGGATAATAACCTTCTGCTTGAAAATCGCCTTCACATCCTCCTTGCTGCCGGTTTCCATAACACTCAGGGCATTGTGATACATTTCCTCCACCAGCTGCAGGCTCTTTTCCAGATCCTTCCTGGCTTCCTTGGAGAACTTGTACTTCTTGTCTATCTTCTCCTGCACAGCCCGCGCCGCATCGCCGCAGAGGATGGCAATCCTGTCCACATCGCTCAGCACATACATTAGACCTGCCGTCTGTGTAGCCTGCTCCTCCGTCAGCACACCGGCGGAGAACAAATCCGCCAGATAATCCGTAATCTTCTCATGCAGATTTTTAGCAGCTGCTTCCTGCTCATAGATATTAGCCAGCAGACCGGCATCATCCTTTTTCAAAAGCTCACGGGTGCTGCCAATCAGCCCCTGCACAATGTCACTGCAATGCACAACTTCCTTTGCCACCAGCTGCAGGGCAGCAGATGGCTGGTTGATGAGGTTGCTGTCCAGATACTGAGGCTCCATAGGATTCTCGGAAACCTTAGCCTCCCCCTCTGGCACAATCCGCATAACGATAGGCACCATAACCCTGTCAATCAACCCCACCCATACACAGGTCATGGTTATGTTGAAAATCGTGTGGGCATTGGCAATCTGGCGGGAGATGACCTCCACCTCCGGCCCGGATGGGGAAATGCTCTGAATAAACGCCGCATAAGGATTGATAAACCAGATAAACAGCAGGCAGCCGGAAATGTTGAACACGCAGTGAGCCACCGCTGTGCGCTTGGCATTTTTCGACTGGCCCACGGCTGCGAACAGGGCAGTTATAGTAGTACCGATGTTATCACCTAAAAGCACAGGAATCGCCCCGGCCAGGCCAAGGATGCTGGTTACGCCATCAGGCCCGGCCTGCGCCGCAAAATTCTGCAGAACTGCTATGGTGGCACTACTGCTCTGCACCACCAGCGTCATCAGTGTACCTACCAGCACACCCAGCACCGGAATATCGCTTACCTCCGCAATCATATTGGTGAACACAGGGCTGGACGCCAGCGGCTTCATCACATGTCCCATGGTTTCAATGCCCAGGAACAAAAGACCAAAGGCAAAAATCGTCTGACCAATGTTTTTTATCTTTTCCGACTTGCTGACAAAGGACATGGCAAAGCCCAAAAAGACAATCAGGTAAATGTAATCGCTGATTTTAAAGGCTATAATCTGCGCCGTCATAGTGGTACCGATGTTGGCACCCAGAATAATCGAAATCGCCTGGGGCAGGCTCATGAGGCCTGCGCTGACGAAGCCGATAGCCATAACCGTGGTGGCACTGCTGCTCTGCAGTACCGCCGTAGTCAGCGCACCTGCCAGCACCCCCAGAAAAGGATTGCGCGTCAGCATCGCCAAAATGCTCTTCATTTTCTCCCCGGCCGCTTTCTGCAGGCATTCGCTCATCATGTTCATGCCGTAGATAAAGACTGCCAGTCCCCCCAGCAAACCAAATGCAATCTGCATTCCTTCCATGTTTTCTCCTCCGTATCACATTGGTATTTTGTTTATTTTTGGTACAAATCCTGCCAGCTTACAGCCCTGCCCATATAGATTTTCTTCAGCTGCTCAATGGTTATGCTGTTCAACGGATTAGCCTTGTTTACTATGACCACAATATCATCATGGGCAATCAGCCTGTAATTCAGAAGCTCCTTTTCATAATCCTTCAGCTCCCTGGAGGCCATGCCGAAACTGCACTCACCGCGCATAGCCCTGGTCAGGCCGTCAGATGTATCCGATGGCACCACCTTTATAACAGCATGAGGATTGATTTGCTCATAAGCTCCTGCCAACTCCGAAATCAGCGGTGCCACCGAGGTGGAGCCGATTATCCTAAGCTCACCGGCCGCCTGATTGGACACAAACCTGTCCGCCTTGGCAACAGCTCCGAAGGAACGCCCCACAATCTCCTGCCCTGCACCAGCTACATAGGTCAGAAAATCCTGCTCCAGCTCGTTCAGCTCGCCACTATAGGCCAGATAAAAACTCCGTCGCAGAGGATAGCTTCCCCTGCCTGCCTCTCCGTTAGAGCCGTTCACCGCAAGTATTTTCACATCTGCGGCAGACTCTGCCGCGCTCCTTGACACATAACCTATAGACGCAGGATTTTTGCCAGCCTCGTCAATGACAGCCTCCGCATTGACAGCTATCACGGCATCCTGCCGCGTCAAATCCGGCCCCCTGCCGCCTCCGGCAAAGCCTGCCAGCTCCGCAAAGGTGCTGCGCGTACCAGAGCCATCCTCCCTGGCAATCACATGAATTTCGCCCAGCTTCTTCAGCCCCGCCAGCTGCTCCTGACTAGGCAGCTCACCTGTCCCGCCGATGGTCGTGCCGCATCCGGCCAGGGACAGTACCGCCGCCAGCAAAACTCCCATCAGCCACAGCCTGCTCCCCATCCTTTTAATCTGCATGAAATCCCTCCTCGTCATAAATATGACTTTATCATACGATTTTTATGTAAAATCTTTTGGGGAAGTTTTGTTAATTTTTTGTAAAAAAATAAGGTGCAGGCAATCTCCTGACACCGTTTATCTTAATGTGGCAGAAGACTCCCTGCCTCTACAGGAGGGAGATGAATGCCACGTCCACCGAATTTACGCAAGTAATTGAGGTGGACAATAGAACATAGTGGTGATATAATAGTAAGTGACAGGAGGTGAACGATGTGTTACAGCAAAAAGGCTATCAGTATCGAATATATCCCACTAAACAACAGCAACAGCTAATCAATCAGACACTGGGATGCGCCAGGTTTGTGTATAACAGGTTTTTGACTATTCGTAAAGAAGCATGGACAAATTCAAAAACAAGCGTGACTTACAAGCAGACTAGCAAAATGCTGACTGAGTTAAAATGTGAGCCGGACTATGTATGGCTGAATGTGGTGGATAGTACCTCGCTGCAGCAGGCGTTAAAGGATTTGGATAAGGGATTTAAAAACTTTTTTGCCAAAAAAGCAGGCTATCCGAGATATAAATCAAAGCACAATCATTGCCTCAGCTATCGTTCCCAGTGCGTTAATAACAATATTGCAATCACGAATGGCAAGCTGAAGCTTCCCAAAATAGGCTTAGTAAAAATAAAACTTTCCAGGAATTTCACAGGCAGAATTTTGAATGTCACTGTGTCACGCAAGGCCACAGGCAAGTATTTTGTTTCCCTGTGTGTTGAGGAAGAAGTAGAAATTTTTCCTAATAATGGCGGAGAAATAGGCATAGATGTGGGAATTAAGGATTTCTACTCCGATTCTAATGGTGATGTTGCTGCTAATCCGAAAACATTGAAGAAATACAGCAAAAAACTGGCAAGGGAGCAGCGGAAGCTTTCACGTAAAGCAAAAGGCAGTAATAATCGCAATAAGCAGAGAATCATCGTTGCCAGGATACACGAAAAGATAGCAAATATCCGCAAGGACTATCTGAACAAAGTCTCCACTAGACTGGTCAAGGAAAACCAACTGATCGGTATAGAGGACTTGCAGGTCAGGAATATGCTGAAAAACCATCAACTGGCACAAGCTATTTCTGATGTATCATGGTCGGAGTTTTTCAGGATGCTTGAATACAAGGCAGTGCCCCATGGCTGCAGAGTGGTAAGGGTTCCTAGATTCTACCCAAGTTCTCAAAAATGCTGTAAATGCGGCTATCAGAATAAAGATACAAAAAATCTTGCTATTCGTGCATGGGATTGTCCGGTATGCGGGCATCATCACGATAGAGATGTGAATGCAGCCAGGAATATTCTGGCTAAAGCAAAAGAAATAATAGCTGCATAAGCTTCAAAGCATAAAAATACCGTAGGAACTACGGAAATTAACGCCCACGGAGAGTGTGTAAGTCCTTTTGCTAAGGCAGAAGGCTGTTCTCGTAGAAGTAGGAATCTCCCTCCTCAAACGCTAAGCGTTAGGAGGGAGTAGTTCAATTACACGTCAGCTATTGCCTGCACCATATATTCACATTATCGATCCGCGTATTCCAAATCCATAACCAGGACATGGCTATGAGCGCCTGAAAAAAGTTCCGGGTACTCCACTAAAATATTCAGCGTTTCCTTCAAATTACGATACAACTATATTTTCAGGATTTTCTTTTGGCCTACAAACTGCCTCCTCCGTACTATTCCTAAGCTCTGCAAATGCCTTTTTCAGTTCATCATCCGTCATAGCATCATTGATAGATGGAACCCTATTTACTTCTCTCATAAATGACACCCCCAGACTTGCATCCTTTTAAAAACCTCTTTACGGCCTCATCATGTGGATTTACCATATAAATTATATATCCCCTTCCACATCAATGGAAGGGGATATTTCAGCTTATCTATAGCTAACTTTGCCATCATTTTGGCAATCTTGTTGGCGAAATCCACATACTTTCTGCTTTTATCTAAAATCAAAAGCAGATTTATGAGTTGCCCAATTAATTTTTTTGATATTTCTCTCGCAGTATAAAACGATTACCGTATCAGGCTTAAACTCCTCAATATAAGCGTGGATAGAACCATCAAATGCCATAGGATGTATCACATGAACCTCCTTCACACCGCAAGCCAGATATGTCGTCAAATACCAGCCGAAGGAATCCTGTAAAACCAACAACTTCTTGTCATTTTCCACAGGCAGAAGATTCTTAAAGATGCCCACAGCATCATTACGCCACATTGCATTATGATAAGCATCCGGCACTTTCGCTAAATCAGCATCGCTGTATTGTTTTCCGTCCATTACTTTTTGCATATCTATCAACGTATCTTTGTACTCTCCCTGCCGTTCAATACCACGAGTTGGTATCTCTACAGAAAAAAGCGTTGGAAATGCAGGCAGGTAATATGTATATTCCTCCCTTGGACAGTCATAACCTGATGTTGAATGAGCCGAATTCCACTGCCCCCCCTTCCATGTATATGAATCTGAAAAATATTTTTTTCCATCAAATATTTTCTTATCAAAAACAAAGCCATATTCAGCATCCAGCTTTTCAGCTATCACTCCTGCCGCCCACATGCCAGTCGCAGTCGTCCAGTGATGGTCAGTTCTATAATAAGCCGAATACCAATCCAAGCCAGCCTCCTTCATCTCCCTCCTCATATCAACATAGGCAACGCCTTTGTCTGATAGATGTTTTTGTAATGTATCGCCATTTTCATTTGTATACTCCAATACAGCAAATTGTTTCAACAACTGCCTATCATCGGGATTTACCTTAGACCCAGCGTTTACATACAGAAATTTAATATTTCTCTCCGCCAGCCAACCTTGAAAATCGGCCAATGAGTTTGCAATTTCCGCTATACTGTCTTCACTTTCCTTTGGCTGAACATAAGTCAGATACCCATTCTCCATAAATAGCACTTCACTATCATTTGCTGTGCTTCCTTTTCCATGCTTCCACTGCAAAAAACTATTCTGTTCTCCTGCAACCTTGCTAAGCATTAACCGTCCTAGAAAATGCTTCCCGGTATAATCATTAATTTTTAGCTTTATACCATCAACCTTGGCCTCATATTTGTTAAAATCTGGCATCTTTTTATCATCATTAATCTTAAAAGGATATTTTGCAATCCAATCAATGCTAACCTGCCTTTCAGAGTTACAATTTTCCGTCGGCTGATTCGTCACCGTATTTAACGATGGTGCATCAAAAAATATAGCCGCTGTAATATTATTTGCTCAAACTTCGCACACGGAAAACATCCCGTATGCCTTGATAAATCAGCTTGAACT
>CAMFES010000067.1 GCA_945949525.1 uncultured Veillonellaceae bacterium | reverse complement strand
GCGGGCTGGATTCCACCACCTGCATGGCAGTAGCCAAGGAACAGGGCTACGAGCTTTACCCTATCAGTTTCAACTACCATCAGCGCCACAGCATTGAGCTGGAAGGTGCGAAAAAAGTAGCTGAATTTTATCAGGTAAAAAAGCATTTGATTATAGAAACAAACATGGATCAGATTGGCGGTTCAGCCCTGACGGATGACCATATCCAGGTGCCGAATGGGGAGTTAGTGCATGAGGACAACGATATTCCTGTTACCTACGTACCAGCCAGGAACCTTACCTTTTTGAGCTATGCCCTGGGCTATGCAGAGGTTATTGGGGCAGATCACATCTTCATCGGTGTTAATGCGGTGGATTATTCCGGCTATCCTGACTGCCGCCCTGAGTTCATTGAGAAATTCCAGGCACTGGCAGACTACGCCACCAAGGCAGGGGCTGCTGATGGCAGGCATATCCGGATTGAAACGCCTTTGCAGGAGCTTACCAAGAAAGAAATCGTGCAGCTTGCCAGCAAGCTGGGGGCACCGCTGCAGTTCACCCACAGCTGCTACAAGGGCGGCGAAAAGGCCTGCGGCGTCTGCGACAGCTGCAAGCTGCGCCTGAAGGGCTTCGCCGAAGCAGGCGTAAAAGACCCGGTAGAGTACGAAAATATAACACAGTAATAAAATATAGCTAAGCTATACATAGGAGAAGTTATGTGCATGTTAGTAACGCGAGGCACAACTCAGAGCGAGAGCGGGTTTTCGTGGGTACTGTCATGCTAAAGGCATATTACGTTACGATTTACAAAATTTTAGGAGGGGTAGGATGAAGGATGTTCAGAACAGCATAGACCAGCGGGGCATAGCCATTCAGAGGGTAGGCATCAAGGAAGCCTGCCTGCCGTTTCTCATCAAAACCAAGGAGGGCGGCTATCAGCAGGCAGTGGCCAGGGTCTGCTTTACCGTAGCCCTGCCCATGGAATACAAGGGCACTCACATGAGCCGTTTTCTGGAGATACTGCATCCGTGGACGAAAAAGCCTGTAGCAGAGCCGGAGCTGGCAGAAATTCTGCAGGAGGCACTGGAAAAGCTTCAGGCAGAGTCAGCCTCCATCCGTATAGATTTCAAGTATTTTGTAGACAGGACAGCACCTGTCAGCGGCAGGCAGTCGGTGCTGGATGTGGACTGCTTCTTTGCCGGTGATATGGAGCAGGGGAGCGGCCTGCGCTTTACGCTGGGGGTAAGGCTGCCCTATACGTCACTTTGTCCTTGCAGCAAGGAAATCTCCAGCTATGGCGCTCACAATCAGCGAGGTGTCATGGATGTGCAGGTCAGGTTCAATCCGGAATATGAGTGTATCTTCATTGAAGATTTGGTAGAGTTGATGGAAAAGCAGGCCTCCTGCCAGATTTATCCACTGCTGAAGCGGGAGGATGAGAAGTTCGTTACGGAAAAAGCCTATGAAAATCCAAAATTTGTAGAGGATATCCTGCGGGATGGCGTGCTGGCGCTGCGGGAACTGCAGGGGCTGCAGTGGTTCTCCCTGGAGTGTGAGAATTTTGAGTCCATACACAACCACAGTGCCTATGCGGCACACGAAGAAGTTGTATCATAGTGCTTTGTAGCACATAAAGAGATAACAGGTGAAAGAAATTTGAAAAGATTGATTGTAAACGCCGATGATTTTGGCCTGCATACTGAAGTGAACAAGGCTGTGCTGCGCGGTTATCGAGAGGGCTGCATCAGAAGCACTTCCTTGATGCCTACAGGTGTGGCAGTGGAGGAAGCCTGTCAGATGGCCAGGGAAAATCCGGGGCTGGGCATAGGCATACATCTGACGCTGGTGGCAGAAAAGCCTCTGCTGCCGCGGGAAAAGGTAGCTACCCTGCTGGGTCCGGACGGGCGGTTTCATGCAGACCACGTGGTTTTTATCCGGAACTATGTGCAGGGGAAAATTGACAAGGCACAGCTCTATGCCGAGTGCGAGGCGCAGATAGCCAGTGTTATGTCCCTGGGGCTGAACATCACCCATCTGGATAGCCATCAGCATCTGCATACACTGCCCGGCGTTACGGAGATTTGCCTTGAGCTGATGAAAAAATACGGCATACACCGTATGCGCTATCCCGGAGAAAACTTTTTCTTCAGCGGAGGTTATCCGTCTGGAGCTTTCCGCCGGGTGGCAAAATGCGGTCTGACCGTGTGTGCCATGCTGGCACGCAGGCAGGCAAAATGCTATAATATAGCTATGCCTGACAACTTTTTTGGTATGCTGGCAGGTGGCCACATGGCAGAAAAATACTTTATGAATATATTAAAAGCACTGCCGGAAGGAACATCGGAGATTATGGTGCATCCGGGAGCGGATGCCGGGGTGCTGGGCAGTGTCTATGATTGGCAGTATCACTGGGAAGATGAGCTGGCTTCTGTAACTTCCGGGCAGGTGATGGATTACCTCAGGAAACAGGATATCAGCCTTATATCTTTTAAGGAGTTAACCCATGAATAAAGTCTGTGCGCGGCTTTTTATCTTAATAATGTTCGTTCTGGTGATTTCAGGAGCGGTAATATATTTTACGGTGGACATCAATACGATTGCCAATCTGCATGTATTCAAGCCCTGGTCAGTGCTGCTGGCCGTTATGGCCATCGGGGCAGGTCTGGTGCTGGATGGCACAAGGCTGATGCACATGGTCAAGATATCCGGTGAAAGGATTACCTTGAAGCAGTCAGTGCAGGTGGTATTTGGCAATTATTTTTTGGCAATGCTGGGTCCGGGGGCGGCGGCAGGGGCTATCGCCCAGGTTATGTTTCTCCAAAAGGCAGGCATACCTGCCGGCAAGGCAGCGGTGCTGGCCATGGTGCGCACAATTGTGTCAATATTGTTCCTGGCCTGCTGCCTGCCCTTTGTATTCCTGCATGATGCGGGCATTCTGCCGGGGGTATCCAATGATGTTATGGTAATGGTGGGGACGGTTATCCTGCTGTCGCTGGGCATTTTGGTGTATGGCATCCGCAACAATGCCTTTGATTATGGGGCGGTCAGAATATCAAAGAGGATAGCTTCCCATAAGCTAAGAAAGCATTTTTTGCAGGTGTACAGGGACTGTAAGACAGGTATTCAGCTTTTGGCTTCTTCGCCAAGGTCTATGGTGCGGGTTTTCTTTGAATCCGGCCTGAGCCTGATTTTTATCTATATGGTAGTGCCATGCCTCATGCTGGGGCTGGGGGCAGATGTAGACTGGCTGACGGTCATGGGACGCATGATGTTCCTGAACATTCTGCTGTATTTTTCTCCTACGCCGGGTGGCTCCGGCATTGCGGAGGGAGGCTTTGTGCTGCTGTTTGCTGACAGCGTACCGGCCGGTACTGTAGGCGTGCTGGCCGTGGCCTGGCGATTTATTGCAGAGTACCTGCCGTTTTTCGTGGGCCTGTACTATTCTGTTACCGTGCTGGGCAGAGATATACTGGACAAGTCCATGGATACGGCAGATGATACCTGATATCTTGCACGCAGGTCATTTTCATGATATGATATTTGGCGTTGTATATAGTTTTGCGTTTTGATTTCTTTTGGGGGCAGTGATTTTGAGAGGTAAGAGGTTATTATCAGTTTTTGCTTGTAGTCTGGGAATTTTGCTTTGCGCTGGAAACGGCAATGCCGATGCAGCGGCTTCAGCTGTTGTGGATGATAGGTCCGTACAGAGCCAAACTATAGTAAATACCGACCGGCACAGACCATTGAGGGCCAGGGACGGCATGGAAAAAAGGGAAGCTGTCGATGAGGCAGCTCCGGCAGCAGCCGCTGAGCAAAAGGAGCTGAGCCTGCAGGAGCGCATTCAGAGGATTCTTCATCCGGAGCAGTTCCAGCCGCCAAAGCCGGTGGTGACTATGAGCAGTGATGATAATATGATTATGGGCGGCGCAGTGGCCACTCAGGAGCAGTGCGTGCGCTATTTGCTCAGGAACAATCCTTATCCCAAGCTGAATGTCACTCCGCAGGAGCTGGTGGCATATTACTATGAAGAGGGAAGCCGCACAGGCATCCGTCCTGATATTGCCTTTGCCCAGGCCTTAAAGGAAACAGGCTATTTCAGATATGGCGGTACGGTGGTGCCGGCTCAGAACAACTACTGCGGGCTGGGAACTACCAGCGCTACAGTGCGGGGAGCTTATTTTGCTACGCCGCGCCTTGGTGTAAAAGCGCATATCCAGCACCTTCTGGCATACGCTTCTACGGAAAAGCCTGATGACAATATCGTGGACCCGCGCTATGATTTGGTGCGCAATTCCTACGGGGAGAAGACTCTGGAAAGATGGCAGGATTTGAACGGCCGCTGGGCTGTGCCGGGGGTAGGCTACGGACAGAGTATTTTAAATGACTATTACAAGGGAATTCTTGATTCATGATCATGTAGCATCACTGTGTCGATTAGTAGATTAAATGAGATAATTAATGATTATTTTTGAATTTGCGAGGTATAAGTAACAATGATTTCAACTAGCGGTGTAACACTGCAATTTGGCAAGCGGGTTCTCTTTAAGGATGTATCTATTAAGTTTACGCCGGGCAACTGCTATGGCGTTATTGGTGCCAACGGTGCCGGAAAATCCACTTTTTTGAAGCTTTTGAGCGGCGATATTGAGCCAACCAAAGGATCTATTGACATTACGCCTGGGGAGCGCATGTCCGTACTGAAGCAGGATCACTATGCTTATGACGAGTACGAGGTGCTTCGCACCGTTATCATGGGCAACCAGCATCTGGTGGATATCATGGATGAAAAAGATGCCATCTACGCCAAGCCTGATTTTAGCGATGAGGATGGCATTCGTGCCGGTGAGCTGGAGGCTGAGTTTGCGGAGCTGAACGGCTGGGATGCCGAATCCGATGCGGCCAAGCTCCTGAACGGTCTGGGCATCGGTGAGGAATACCACTATCAGAAGATGTCCGAGCTGGACCCTGCCCTGAAGGTGCGTGTGCTTTTGGCCCAGGCTCTCTTTGGCAATCCAGACATTCTGCTCCTGGACGAGCCTACCAACCATCTTGATTTGGCTTCCATCAACTGGCTGGAGGACTTCCTGGCAGGTTTTGAGAATACAGTTATCGTGGTTTCCCATGACCGTCATTTCTTAAATCAGGTATGCACTCATATTGCGGATGTGGACTTTGGCAAAATCCAGCTCTATGTGGGCAACTATGACTTCTGGTATCATTCCAGTCAGCTGGCATTGCAGCTGGCTAAGGATGCCAACAAGAAGAAGGAAGAAAAAATCAAGGAATTGCAGACCTTTATTGCCCGCTTTGCAGCCAACGCTTCCAAGTCCAAGCAGGCAACTTCCAGAAAGAAGCTTTTGGACAAGATTACACTGGAGGACATCAAGCCTTCCTCCCGCCGTTATCCGTACATTGCCTTCACCCCTGATCGGGAGGCCGGCGACCAGCTGCTTTTGGTGGAGGGCATTTCCAAGACTATTGACGGGGAAAAGGTGCTGAACAACGTTTCCTTTACCGTGAAGAAGGGCGAGAAAATTGCCTTTACCGGCCCGAACAGCGCGGGCAAGACCGCCCTGTTCCAGATTTTGATGGGTGAGATGGAGCCGGACGAGGGTTCCTTCAAGTGGGGCGTTACCACCACCCAGGCTTATCTGCCAAACGACAATACCCAGTATTTCGAGGGGTGCGAGCTGAGCCTTACTGACTGGCTGCGCCAGTATTCAAAGGACCCGGATGAGTCCTTCGTCCGCGGCTTCTTGGGGCGCATGCTGTTCAGCGGCGAGGAAAGCCTGAAAAAGGCATCCGTTATCTCTGGTGGCGAGAAGGTACGCTGTATGCTGTCCAAGATGATGCTCAGCGGAGCCAATGTGCTTCTTATGGATGAGCCTACCAACCATCTTGATTTGGAGTCAATTACGGCACTGAATGACGGACTGATTGCTTTCAAGGGCACCCTGCTGTTCGTTTCCCACGACCATCAGTTTGTACAGACTATTGCGGACCGCATCATTGAGCTGACTCCTGAAGGGGTATTTGACAAGCTCACCAGCTATGATGACTTCCTGGCTGACGAGGAAGTACAGGCAAGGCTGGCCAGGATGTACGGAGCAGAGTAGGCTTCTAGTATTCTATAGCAGTAAAATGAGTCGATGACGTATGCCATCGGCTCATTTCAATTCATTATGTATACGTATGTGTACGGGCAAGCGGCATGGATATAGCCACGAAAACACGCTCTCGCTCCTCGTTGTGCCTAGCGGTGCTAAACTCTTGCTGCGCCTGCGGCTTGCAAATTGTTAAGCACCGAGGCACAACAAAGGTTTTCTTAGGCTATATCCACACCGCTTGCCGTTCGTGCAGATTTGTAAGTACTCAAATCTGCAAACATCGTTATTTCGTTAAGCTTTTCAGGTTTGCACGAAGCAAAAGTGATATGGCTATACCCAAAAGAAAAACCTTGTTGCGCCTTGCTTCTTAGTGAGTGCGAGCGTAAGCGAAGCAGGAGCTTAGAAGCGCGAGGCACAGGGGATAGCAGAACTCTATTGACGCAAATTAGTTTCGAGGATAAATCATTGTATGCTAGGCGGAGGAGGAAGGCATGGTGGTTCCATGCCGACCGACGACAACAACGCATACGAGGATTTAGACCGAAAATAATTGCGGATATAGGGTTCTGCTATCCCAAGAGCGAGAGCGGGTTTTCGTTGGGATAGCCATATCACTTATAGAATATTGTAATAAGAGGATAGATTATGGAGAAGAAAATCACTTCATTTAATGAACTGAGCGTTTCCGAAGGGCTTTGTACCATACTGGCGCGTATGGGCATCAAGGAGCCGACGCCGGTGCAGGCAGAAGCCATTCCTGCCCTCAGGAACGGCAGGGACACAATTGTACAGGCCCAGACAGGTACAGGCAAGACCCTGGCATTTCTACTGCCTCTGTACGATAAGATCAAGGTACAGGCAGACAACATACAGACTTTGATTCTGACACCTACCCGTGAGCTGACCTTGCAGATTGCCAAGGTGGCAGCCCAGCTGGGCAAGGCTGATGGCGTGCGCTCATTGGCCATATACGGCGGCCAGGATATAGAGAGGCAAAAGCAGAAACTGGGCAGGGAGCCTCATGTGATTATCGGCACGCCGGGCAGGATTTTAGACCACATGCGGCGCAGGACCATCAATTTTGCCGCCACCAACAGGATTGTGCTGGACGAGGCAGACGAGATGCTGCGCCGGGGCTTTCTGGAGGATGTGGAGCAGATTTTGTCCACCATGGCCAGGGACAGGCAGATAATGCTGTTTTCTGCCACCATGCCGGATAAAATCAAGGCGCTGGCTCACCGCTACATGACGGATTTTCAGCACGTTATTATCAAGACAGAAAATATCACGTTGGACAACATTCAGCAGCGCATCGTGGACACGGTGGAGGACTCCAAGCTGGACAAGCTCTGCGAGCTGATTAATGAGCAGAACCCTTATCTGGCCATGGTATTCTGCTCTACCCGAAGCCGTGTGTCCCAGGTTGCCATGGCACTGGCCAGGCGGGGGTATCTGGCAGATGAGCTGCATGGGGAGCTGTCCCAGCTGCAGCGCACCAATGTGTTGAGAAAGTTCCGAGAGGCCAAGCTACAGATTCTGGTGACTACGGATATTGCCGCCAGGGGACTGGATATTGAAGGCGTCACCCATGTATTCAACTACGATATGCCACGGGACACGGAAAGCTACATTCACCGCATCGGCCGTACCGGCAGGGCAGGCCAGCAGGGGGTAGCCATCACCTTTGTCAACGCCCGGCAGTATTCCCAGCTGCGGCGCATTGAGGCAGGTATCAAGAATCACATCCAGAAGGATGTATCCGGCCGCAGCCTGGCAGCCAGGCTGAAGCGGGAAAAAAGGGAACGTGAGCTGGCGGCCAAGCGGGCCGCCGCTGAGAAGGAACAGGCCAAGAAGGCCAAGAGCCGCTACGCAAACCGCAAGGGCGCAGAGCATAAGGGGCGCAACAGCCGATCCCGCCGTATGAGGGACAGGGCGAAAAATGGCGTCCGAGGCAGGCGTTAAGAGGATTGAGCTGGCTGTAATCTGGCACTGATCAGCTTCTGGCAATGTGATGCCGGCAGAGTGTATTATTCATGGTAATGTGGTGTTGATGAGGTAACTGCCATCTAGTGCTGATTAGCTGGTTATTTAGGTAGTTATGATAATGAAAGCAGGCAGAAGTCCTGTACGGAGGTTTTTATTGTGATTGAGCTTTTGGCACCGGCTGGCAGCCGGGAGGCACTGACCGCCGCAGTGGAAAGCGGTGCAGATGCTGTATATCTGGCAGGAAATATGTTTGGGGCCCGTGCCTATGCCGACAATTTTGATGAGGACGGCATGAAGGAGGCCATCCGCTTTGCCCATCTCCGGGGCGTCCATGTGCATGTGACCGTCAATACCATTATGGACAGCCGGGAGCTGCCGGAGCTGAAAAAGTACCTGCGCTTTATCCATGAGGCAGGAGCGGATGCGGTGCTGGTGCAGGACCTGGGGGCGGCCCGGATTGTGCGGGAAACTGTGCCGGAGCTGCCCATGCACGCCAGCACCCAGATGACGGTACACAATCTGGACGGTGTCAGGGCATTGGAGGCACTGGGCTTTAGCCGGGTGGTGCTGTCCCGTGAGGTTACTCTTGAGGCGGTGCGCCATATCTGCGCCAACGCCAGGGCGGAGATAGAGGTTTTCGTTCACGGCGCTCTCTGTGTCTGCTATTCCGGTCAGTGCCTGATGAGCAGCATGATCGGCGGGCGCTCCGGCAACCGTGGCCGCTGTGCCCAGCCATGTCGCCTGCCCTATACGCTGGTAGATGAAAAGGACAATGACCTCCTGGGGGACAGTGCAGGCAAATACCTGCTTAGTCCGCGGGATATGAACACCATCAACCTGCTGCCGGAGCTTTTGGAGGCTGGGGTGACATCCCTGAAAATCGAGGGGCGGATGAAGAGGCCGGAGTATGTGGCAGTGGCCGTAGGCTGTTACCGCCGGGCGGTGGACAGCTACCTGTCAGGTAATTTTGCTGTGGCAGAGGAAGATAAAAGGGCACTGGCTCAGATTTTTAACAGGGATTTCACCACTGCATATTTGGAAAAGAAGCAGGGACGCAACATGATGAGCGACAAGCGTCCCAACAACCGGGGGTTGATGCTGGGCCGGGTGCAGGAGTATTATCCTCTGACCGGGGACAGCGGCCAGGCTGTCATCAAGCTGGCTGCCGGACTGAATCTTAATGACCAGGTGGATTTCTGGGTAAAGGTGGGGGGCAGGGTGACTGCCACCGTGCAGGATATGCAGCTGGTAACAGGCCTGACCGGCAAAAATTCTGTAAAAAAAGCTGCCCAAAAGAAAAAGAATAATCAGCGGCAAAAGGATGACAGGTGTCAGAAACAGCAGGATAAAAAGGGCGGTCTCAATCCGCAGAACCTCTTGTCAGTGACCAGTGCCTCCGTTGGGGATACGGTTGTCCTGACTATCAAGGGGTGCGTTTTCCCAGGGGACAGAGCTTTCAAGGTCTATGATGCAGAGCTGATGGATGCGGCCAAGGTCATGTACAATACTGGTGCGCCGGTGCGCCGCTTTGGCGTAAAGGCGCAGGTCAGGGCAGCAGTGGGAGAGCCTCTTACATTATGCCTCATAGATGAGGATGGCCATACAGCAGAGGCAAAGACGGAGTTTATCGGCCAGGAGGCCATGAAGCGTCCCCTGACTGTGGAAACCCTGGAAAAACAGATTGGCCGCCTGGGCACCAGCATTTTCACCCTGACTGAGTTAGAGGCTGAAATCAGCGGTGATGTCATGGTGCCCGTCAGCGAGCTGAACGAGGTGCGCCGAAAATGCGTGGAACAGCTGGAAAATATGCGGCTGGCAGAGCTTGAGGCGGAAGCGGCCAAGGCTGGCAGGGAGGCGGCTGCCGCTGTCCGGGCAGGCATTGCCAATTTCCATAGGGCAGCAGGCTCCTGCGGCAGGGAACGTGATGGCAATATTGGCATTACCGTAGTGGCAGATGATTTGGCAAAGCTGTCTGCCGCTCTGGACGGGGGTGCTGACCGCATTGTTTTCGGTGGAGAGAACTACCGCCACGAGGCAATCACCCTGCCTATGCATGAAATGGCAGTAAAGCTGGCAAGGCAGTCAGGGGCAAAGGTGGTCTTCAATACCCCCCGCATCATCCGGGATGGGGAGCTTGATGCCTTCCACAGATGGCTGGAAAGCGTCAGGGACATGGGAGCAGTCGGTATCAGTGTCCACAACATCGGTAGCCTTTACTCCGCCATAAAGCTGACGGATCTGCCGGTGGAGGCGGATTTTTCTCTCATTAGCTACAACATTGAGACACTGAGGCATTTTCAGGAGCTGGGCATCAGCC
>CAMFES010000066.1 GCA_945949525.1 uncultured Veillonellaceae bacterium | reverse complement strand
GAGCTGCGCGAGATTACCGGCGCAGGCATGATGGACTGCAAGAAGGCTCTGGTTGAGTGCGAGGGCGACAAGGACAAGGCTATTGATTATCTCCGTGAGAAGGGCATTGCCAAGGCTGCCAAGAAGGCCGGCCGTATCGCTTCCGAGGGTGTTGTTGCAGCAGCTTCCAACGGCAGCACCGCCTGCATCGTAGAGGTTAACTCCGAGACTGACTTCGTGGCAAAGAACGAGAATTTCCAGGCACTGGTAAAGAAGATTGCCGAGCATATCGTCGCTACCAGGCCTGCTGATATGGATGCCCTGAATGCATCTGAGCTGGATGGCAAGACTGTTGCCGAGGTTATGACCGAGGCTGTTGCTTCCATCGGCGAGAAGCTGTCCCTCCGTCGTTTTGAGGTTTATACCACCGAGGGCGGCAAGCTGGCTACCTACATCCACATGGGCGGCAAGATCGGCGTTATCGTTGAGCTGTCCGGCGGTGAGGACGAGCTGGGCAAGGATGTTGCTATGCAGATTGCTGCTGCAAAGCCGCAGTGCATTGGCCGCGATGATGTTGATGCAGAGGCTCTCGCTCATGAGCGTGAGGTTCTCCGCAAGCAGGCTCTTGAGGAAGGCAAGCCTGAGAAGATTGTTGAGAAGATGGTTGATGGCCGTATCAACAAGTATTACAAGGAAGTATGCCTGGTTGAGCAGGAGTTTGTCAAGGATTCCGACAAGACCATCAAGGACATCCTGGGCGGCGTAGAGGTTCGTCGTTTTGCCCGCTTCGAGATGGGTGAGGGCCTGGAGAAGAAGAACGAGGACTTCGCAGCAGAGGTTGCAGCTCAGATTAAGTAAGAAATTTTACATGTTTTTCATAAAGAAGAGGACAAGCTATTGTTCTCTTCTTTTTAAAAGCGTATAATTAAAAGCGTATGATATTTCCGATAACTAGGAGGGATTTGAGTGGGAGCAGCTAAATACAAGCGCGTTGTTCTGAAACTTAGTGGTGAGTCTCTGGCAGGCGACCAGGGCTTTGGCATTAATCCTGCTGTGGTTGAAACGATAGCCAAGCAGATTAAGCGTGTGCATGAGGAAGGTATTGATGTGGCCATCGTCGTGGGCGGCGGCAATATCTGGCGCGGGCTTTCCGGCAGTGCCAAGGGCATGGACAGGGCGCAGGCCGACTACATGGGCATGCTGGCTACCTGCATGAATGCGCTGGCTATGCAGGATGGTCTGCAGCAGGCAGGGGTTCCGTCCCGGGTGCAGACTGCCATTGAGATGCGTCAGGTGGCAGAGCCTTATATCCGCGGCAAGGCCATCAGGCACATGGAGAAGGGCCGGGTGGTTATTTTTGGCGCCGGTACCGGCAATCCTTATTTTTCCACGGATACCACTGCTGCTCTCAGGGCGGCGGAGATAAAGGCTGATGTTATCCTCATGGGGAAAAAGGGCACCGACGGTATTTATGACTCTGATCCTAACAAAAACCCTGCTGCCAAGAAATTTGACGAGCTGAGTTATTCTGAAATACTGGCCCGCCGCCTGGCCATCATGGACAGCACGGCAACCAGCCTGTGCATGGATAACGATATTCCATTGGTTGTGTTTAACATCGAAGATTATGAAAATATTTACCGGGCAGCTGTCGGTGAGGTTATCGGCACTACCGTAGGAGGTAATTGATTTTGGTTAAGGAAATTATTGCTAGCAATGAAGAGCGTCTGGAAAAGTCTATCGCGGCACTGAAGAGGGAGTTTGGTTCCCTGCGTGCCGGTCGTGCCACTCCGTCCCTTCTGGACAAGGTGATGGTTGATTATTACGGTACCCCTACCCCTGTAAACCAGGTGGCAAAGGTGTCTGTGCCGGAGCCGCGCATGATTATGATTACGCCTTGGGAAAAGAGCCTGATGCATGATATTGAGAAGGCTATCATGAAGTCTGACCTTGGCTTGTCCCCTAACTCTGACGGCACTGCCATCCGCCTGTCCATTCCGCAGCTGACCCAGGAGCGCCGTCAGGAGCTGGTGAAGACCGTGGGCAAGAAGGCTGAGGAGGCAAAGGTTGCCATCCGCAATATCCGTCGTGACGGCAACGATGCCATCAAGAAGCTGGAAAAGGCAAAGGAGATTACCGAGGACGAGTCCAAGAAGGGGCAGGAGTCCGTTCAGAAGCTGGTTGACAAGTACATCAAGACTGTTGATACCCTGAAGGATGCCAAGGAAAAGGAAATCATGGAGGTTTGATTGCTGCCGCGGTGCAGCAAGGCTGAAAAGGACTTTGCTATGATTGGGGAAGGTTTGGTGCCTGATGTAGTGGGCATGCCGTTGGATTTGGCTAAAAACTTGCTAAATGAGGCACATATAAGGTATAATTCAGTTATCACTTATCCGACGAAGAGCTTTTTTCCTCTGGAGGATAATGGGTATTATGTCATCAGGCAGAAGCTGTCTGATGGTGGTGTTTTGGAGATTACATTGGCAGCTCGGCTGCTGAAGGAGGTGTCTGGGAATGGCTTACAAGATTGGTGATGAGTGTATTTCTTGCGGTTCTTGTGCTGGTACTTGCCCTGTAGAGGCTATCAGCGAGGGTGAGTCTCATTATGAGATTAGCGAGGATACTTGCGTTGAGTGTGGTGCTTGCGCAGCAGGTTGCCCTGTAGGTGCTATCGTAGCTCCTTGATGAATTTTTTGGCGCGGCGGTGCTGGTGCTTTATTCGCCCCTGACGCGCCGGAGAGAACCACATGCCCCTCTAATTAGCTTTGGAGGGGCTTATTTTCTTAATACGGGAGGGTATCATCGTGTGGAAAAAGCTGTTTTCCGGTATGCAGAAAAATGATGATGCTTCGGACAAATCTTATCTTGAGGAATTGACTGAGGATCAGCTGCCACAGCATGTGGCTATTATAATGGATGGCAATGGCAGATGGGCTACTGGCCAGGGGCTGATTCGTACTGCCGGTCATAAGGCCGGGGTAAAGACATTGAAGGAAATTGTTAGGGCATGTAATGACGTAGGGCTGAAAGCTCTGACGGTATATGCATTTTCTACTGAAAATTGGAAACGGCCTCATGCAGAGGTTGATTTCTTGATGAATCTTTTTTCTGAATATCTCGCCAAAGAGATAGATGAGATGGATGAGGATAATGTAAGGATTGATTTTATCGGACGTACCTGGGAGCTGTCCGAGGGACTGCAGAAGCAGATAGCAGATGCGCGGCACAGGACAGGGGAAAATAACGGCTTGCGGTTTACTGTTGCCGTAAACTATGGCGGACAGGATGAGCTGGTGCGTGCCGTGCAGGAGCTGGCGGAGCGGTCTGTCAGGGGGCTGGTAAAACCGGAGGAGATTACGGCGGAGCAGCTGGAGCAGCAGCTGGATACCTGCGGGCTGCCACCTGTGGATCTGGTCATCCGCACCAGCGGGGATATGCGCCTCAGCAACTTCCTGCTGTGGCAGACTGCTTATGCGGAGTTCTGGTTTACGGATACCAACTGGCCGGATTTTACGCCGGAGGAGTTTGGCAGGGCGCTGTATGATTATGCCCATCGTGACAGGCGTTTTGGCGGCCTGTCGGCCAAGTAGCAGTGTATTGTGTTGTTTTGTGTATGAGAGGTTGTTTGCATGTTAGTTAGGATAATTACAGGCATTGTGGGGATAGGCCTGGCCGCCTTTGTCATTCAGACGGGCGGCACCCTGTTTGCCGTCTGCGGCCTTCTGCTGGCGCTGGGGGCCTGGTTTGAGTATTGCAATGCCTTTGACAAGAAGGGCTATCGTCCGGCACTGTTGACAGGTGGTATTTTTGTAGCCGCTATGTGTTATGGGGCCTACGGTGGCCTGGATACCGGACTGTTGGTGATGCTGTCCATGGGAGCGGCTCTGGTGCTGTTTCTGATGACAGTTCTGTTGCATGGCTCTTTCAGTGTGCCGTCGGCGGCGGTGTCAATAGCAGGCGTGCTGTATCTGGGGTTGTCCTTTGCCCATCTGATAGGGCTGAGGGTGATGGAGCATGGCATGGAGCCTGTGGCAACCTCCCTGGGGGTGCTGGAGCCTGGGTGTGCCCTGATCTGGACAGCGTTGATTGGCACATGGGCCAGTGATACCTTCGCGTATTTTGCCGGTTCCTTCCTGGGGCGGCATAAGCTTTGTCCAGCTATAAGCCCGGGCAAGACGGTGGAGGGCTTTATCGGGGGACTGCTTGGCACTACCGCTTCCGTGGCAGGGCTGGGCGTGTTTTTTGGCTTTGATGTGCGGGTGATGGCTGTTTTGGGGCTGTGCATCTGCATTATCGCCACCCTGGGGGACCTGGTGGAGTCCGTGATGAAGCGCTATACCGGCATCAAGGATTCAGGACATGTGATTCCGGGGCATGGCGGCATCTGGGACAGGTTTGACAGCGTTATTTATACGGTGCCATTTGTTTACTATTTCGTGCAGTTTGTGGCTTTGAGGTAACGATTGATGAAAAATTTGATTGTTTTGGGCTCAACCGGTTCCATCGGCACCCAGACCCTGGACGTGGTGCGTGAGCATCCTGATTTGTTCCATGTGTCCGTGCTGGTGGCCAACCGCAGTGATGAGCTTTTGGAAAAGCAGATAGAGGAGTTTCGGCCAGAGCTGGCGGTGCTGTCGGATGAGGCTGCCTACAGGAGATTGAAGGAGCGCTATCAGGGCAGGACGGAGCTGGCCGGTGGCCGCAGGGCTGTTATTGATGCGGCGGCTTATCCTGTGGGGGAGGTAGTGGTGACCTCCCTGATGGGCTTTGCCGGGCTGGAGCCTACCATGGCGGCGCTGGAGGCGGGCAAGGATATTGCCCTGGCCAACAAGGAGACGCTGGTAGTGGCCGGTGAGCTGGTCATGGCAAAGGCCAGGGAACTGGGACGGTCTATCCTGCCAGTGGACAGCGAGCATTGCGCCCTTTTCCAGTGCCTGCAGGGACAGGATGCATCTGCTGTGGAAAAGCTGATTCTGACTGCCTCCGGCGGACCTTTCAGGGGGCGGAAGGCATCAGAGCTGACAGAGGTGACCAAGAGCGACGTGCTGGCACATCCTACCTGGAACATGGGACAGAAGATTACGGTGGATTCTGCCTCCCTTGTAAATAAGGGGCTGGAGGTAATAGAGGCCCGTTGGCTTTATGATGTGGATTATGACCGCATTCAGGTGGTGGTGCATCCTCAGAGCATTGTGCATTCCATGGTGCAGTATCATGATGGCACTGTAATGGCACAGCTGGGCTGTACGGATATGCGCCTGCCGATACAGTATGCCCTTACCTATCCTGACAGGGTGGCATCCGGTTTTCCGCGGGTGGATTTTTATGAGCTGGCAAGGCTCACCTTTGAGAAGCCGGATATGGATACCTTCCGTGGCCTGAAGCTGGCCTTTGAAGCGGGACGCACAGGGGGGACCATGCCGTGTATCATGAACGCCGCCAACGAGGTGGCTGTAGAGGCGTTTTTGCAGGGTGAGGCAGGTTTTCTGGATATTTACACATCGATAGAGAAGGCTATGGAGGCCGGAGATATTGTATATCAGCCTGATTTGGAGCAGCTTCTGGCAGCTGACCGGTGGGCGAGAGAGTTTACCCGTGAAGGGCTGAGAAGGATGAGGTGACTTTATGACGACACTTGTGGCGGCTATTTTTGTTTTCGGCCTTTTGGTGCTGGTGCATGAGCTGGGCCATTTTACGGTTGCCAAGCTCACCGGTATGCGGGTGGATGAGTTTGCTATCGGTTTCGGCCCGAAGCTGTGGAGCCGCAAATATGGTGAAACCTTGTATGCCATCCGTGCTGTACCCCTGGGGGGCTTTAACAGGATTGCCGGTATGGATTATGAAATAGTTGAGCGAATGGGCAACAAGGATGCGGAGAGAGATGAGGACGGCCAACGGCAGGATGGCTGGAAACGCTATATGCCGTCGGCAGGAAGGTCCGACACTGTCCTGATCCCTGACGAGGAGGGGGCCGGTGAAAGGGCATATTTCCGTCGGCCCGTCTGGGCCAGGATGATGATGATTCTGGCAGGCTCATTCATGAATTTTGTCTTGCCGCTGTTCATCTTCTGGGGCATTTTCTTTTTTTCCGGCGTGGCAACGCCATCGCCGGAGCCGGTGGTTGGCTCTGTGGTGACCGACCGGCCTGCGGCTCTGGCAGGACTGCAGGGCGGGGATCGGATTCTCACCATTGACGGCAAGGAGGTCAGCAGGTGGGAGGATATTTCGCGTTATATTCAGGGAGCGGATGGCAGGCCCTTCAAGCTGACCTATCAGCGTGAAGGCGAGATAAGGGCCACGACCCTGATTCCGGAGCAGGAGCCAAATACCAAGCGTGCGATTATCGGTATAACCAGCAGTGCGGAAATATATCAGCCGGGCTTTTTTGAGGCGGCGGAGCTGGCCGTGAAGAAGGTTGGCTTTGTGCTGATGGCTATGCTGGGGGCACTGGCGCAGCTGATACAGGGAACCGGGGCCGCAGAGCTGTCGGGCCCTGTAGGGGTGGCCCAGATGGCTGGCGAGGTGGCTCATCAGGGGATTCTGCCGCTTTTGAACTTTGCGGCGTTTCTGAGCCTGAACCTGGGGCTTATAAACCTTCTGCCGGTGCCTGCCCTGGACGGCGGACATTTTGTGATGTTGGTGCTGGAGGGGCTGCGGGGCAAGCCTCTGGGGCCGAAGGTGATGTATTATATTCAGGCCGTAGGAGTTACCCTGCTGGTGTCGCTGATGATATTTACCACGTTTAACGACCTGATGAAGTGAGGTTTTGGCACATGATTGAACGGAAGAAAACTCGCAGGATATATATAGGTGATGTGGCTGTTGGTGACGGAGCGCCGATTTCCGTGCAGTCCATGACCAACACAAGGACTACTGATACAGAGGCCACGGTGGCGCAGGTCAACGCCCTGCAGGCCGCCGGCTGTGATATAGTGAGGCTGGCTGTGCCTGATATGGAGGCGGCGCAGAATCTGGGCAATATCATCAGGAAGGTCGGTGTACCGCTGGTGGCCGATATTCATTTCGATTACCGGCTGGCACTGGAGGCCATCAATCAGGGGATTTCTGCCCTGCGGCTCAATCCTGGCAATATTGGCGGCGAGGAAAATGTCAGGGCGGTGGTTAAGTCGGCGAAGGAACACGGGATTCCTATCCGTATCGGTGTCAATGCCGGTTCCTTGGACAAAACTCTCCTGGCGAAGTACGGCGGCGTAACGGCGGAGGCTCTGGTGGAGTCTGCCCTGCAGCATGTGCGGATTCTGGAGGCGCAGGAATTTTATGATATGAAGATTTCACTGAAGGCTCATGATGTTCCTTTGACGCTGGAGGCCTACAAGCTCATGTCGGAGAAGGTGGATTATCCGCTGCATCTGGGCATTACCGAGGCTGGTACGGCCCGTACCGGCATGATTAAGTCGGCTGTGGGCATCGGTGCCCTGCTGGCTCAGGGGATCGGTGATACATTCCGCATTTCCCTCACCGGTGACCCGGTGGTGGAGGTGAAGGTGGCCAACGAGATACTGAAGTCTCTGGGCATGAAGGAATACGGCCCGACCCTGATTTCCTGCCCTACCTGTGGCAGAACCTGTATTGACCTGGCCGGTATTGCCGAGCAGGTGGAGGCGCGTCTGGCAGATATCAGGCAGCCGATTTCCGTAGCCGTCATGGGCTGTGTGGTAAACGGCCCAGGTGAGGCCCGCGGCGCTGATGTAGGCATCGCAGGCGGCAAGGGTGAGGGACTGGTTTTCCGCAAGGGTGAAATTATCCGCAAGGTGGCGGAAACAGAGCTTGTTGATGAATTGTTCAAGGAAATTGAATCCATTTTGGAGGAGGAAAAATAAAATTGCGTACTACTAATCTTTATGCACCTACATTACGTGAAACTCCGGCCGAGGCGGAGGTCAGGAGCCATCAGCTCATGCTGCGTGCCGGCATGATCAGAAAGGCTGCCGGTGGCCTTTATACCTATCTGCCTCTGGCATGGCGCACCATCAAGAAGATTGAGCAGATTATCCGTGAGGAAATGGATGAGGCAGGCGGTCAGGAGATTTCCATGCCGATTGTACAGCCTGCGGAAATCTGGCAGGAAAGCGGACGCTGGAGTGTATATGGTGATGAGATGTTCCGGGTCCGCGACCGTCATGGCCGCCAGTTCTGCCTGGGGCCTACACATGAGGAAATGGTGACCACCCTGGTGCGGGATGAGGTACGCTCCTACAAGCAGCTTCCACTGATGCTGTATCAGATTCAGAATAAATATCGTGACGAAATCCGCCCACGCTTCGGATTGATGCGCGGTCGTGAGTTCATCATGAAGGATTTGTATTCCTTTGACAAGGACGAGGAAGGCATGAATCTTTCCTATCAGAAGATGTATGATGCCTATACCCGTATCTACACCCGCATGGGGCTGGATTTCCGCCCTGTAGAGGCGGACAACGGCGCCATTGGCGGCGGTCATTCCCATGAGTTTACCGTGCTGGCAGCGGCCGGTGAGTCCAACATCGCCTACTGCGACAGCTGTGACTATGCGGCCAGCGATGAAAAGGCGGAGCTGAATGTCATCAAGGCGGCAGAGGAAGATATGAAGCCGCTGGAGAAGGTGGCAACCCCTGATGCCCACACCATAGAGCTGGTGGCAGAGTGCCTGAATCTGCCGCTGGAGAGGTGCATCAAGGCAGTGGCCTTCCAGACGGATACTGACGAGCTGGTGCTGGCCTTCGTCCGGGGCGATCATGAGGTAAATGATGTTAAGGTCATCAACCTGATTGAAGGGGCAATTGAGCTTAGAATGGCTGATGAGGCTGTCATTGAAGCGGCTGGTGGCTGTCCTGGCTTTATGAGCCCTATTGGCATCAAGGAGGGCACCAGGATTATTGTGGATCAGACTGTCATGGAGATGTACAACGTCTGTGCCGGTGCCAATGAGAAGGATATGCACTACATCAACGTAAATCCGAAGCGTGATTTCAAGGATGTAGTTGTAGCTGACATCCGCATGGTAAAGGCAGGGGATATCTGCCCTCGCTGCGGCGGCACCATCAAGATGACCAGGGGCATCGAGGCAGGACAGGTATTTACCCTGGGCACCAAGTATTCCAAGGCTCTGGGGGCTACCTTCCTGGATGAGAACGGCAGGGAGCAGCCGATGGTCATGGGGTGCTACGGCATCGGTGTAGGGCGCACCATGGCGGCTGCCGTGGAGCAGAACAACGATGAGAACGGCATCATCTGGCCGAAGGCTATTGCACCTTTCGAGGTTGTGGTTGTACCTGTCAACGCCAAGAACGAGGAGCAGCTGCAGCTGGCTGAGTCCATTTATGGCGAGCTGAAAAAGGCAGGGGTGGATGTGCTGTTAGACGACCGCAAGGATCGTGCCGGTGTCAAGTTCAAGGATGCAGACCTGATTGGCTATCCGCTGCGCATTACCGTAGGCCCGAAGGCCGTGGCAGAGGATGTGGTGGAGCTGAAAATCCGCCGCAGCGGTGAAACTGTAACCGCCGGCAAGGCTGATGCCGTGCAGAAGGCCCTTGAGCTTCTGGCAGGCTTGTAATACTTCTATGTCTTTGTAGTATGTTTTGGAGTGTGTGTAGTAGCTGTGCGTATGTGTATAGTGGCATGGTAGTAGCTGTGTGCATGTGGACAGCGGCATGGCGGTGTCAGGTACAGGCATTGAGACGCGCCTCGGTACTTAGCGACTCGCAAGCGTCAGCGCAGCGAGAGCTTAGTACCGCTAGGCGTGGATAATAGCGAGAGCGTGCCTGACCTGACATTGTCATGCCGCCAACATGTTGCTATAATATTGCCATCATGCCACCATCATAACGTTACCACACCACCCTAGAAATATTGTTTACGCGAAAAAATACCCTGTCAAGAACTTTTACTTGACAAAGCATTTTTCTGTAGCTATAATTATTGAGGTTGACATTTCTATGATGAAAATCAATATAACAAGCCTGGCTGACCGTCCCGGTGAGGAGATTCCCTTTGAATTCACCACCAATGCCGGGGAAATAGATGCCGTTTCTGATACCTATTCCTTTGAAGGGGATATATCTGTCAGTGGCAGCTATGTGTATACCGGTCGCTGTTATCGCTTTACCGGGCAGATAAGCTGTACCAAGTCCTTTGTCTGTGACCGTTGCCTGGAGCCTTCCTCTTTGCAGCAGGTACATGACTTTAATGAGGAGTTTCAGAAGGGCAGCGAGCCTGTGTCTGGCGGCGAAAAGGCAAAAATAGTGAATTATTTTGACGGCGATGTGATAGACCTGTCCCCTGTTATCAGGGATGTGCTTCTGTCCGACCAGCCGTTAAATAATATATGCAACGCTGATTGTCGCGGTCTGTGCCTGAAGTGCGGCGCAAACCTCAATCATGGCGATTGTGGCTGTGACCGTACTGTTATTGACCCAAGACTTGCGGCATTGCAGCAATTATT
>CAMFES010000065.1 GCA_945949525.1 uncultured Veillonellaceae bacterium | reverse complement strand
AGTCTGCGGCCTCCCTTCAGGGCAGAGAATCCATACTTATCACAGCGCAGGCACCTGCCAGCCTCCTGACAGGCCTCCTGCTCGCTCATGCACAGCTCCATCGGATTGAAGCTCTGCTTGCGGATACCTGCCTCCTCCTCAGCCAGCTGCACCTTGCCACAAGGCACCTTGTCAGCCAAATCAGGCTCAGGAATCTGCACATCGCAGGAAATAGTATGCTTGTAGCCCAGATATTCATCAATGTTGGCCGCCGCCACCTTACCGGCAGCAATTGCCCTGATAACGGTAGCCGGGCCGGTAGCGCAATCACCACCGGCAAAGATGCCTCCGGCATTCTGCACCTCGCCAGTCATAGCAGCAGCGATGGCACCACGCTGAATGCTGATACCGGCATCCTCAAAGGACTTGCTGTCAATGCCCTGACCGATAGCTACTATAATAATATCGCATGGAATCCTCATCAGAGGCACTTCTGCATGGATAGGACGGGCTCTTCCCCAGGCATCAATAGGGCCGATAATCTGCGGCTCAACCCAGAGGGCTGTCACATTGCCATTTTCATCTGCCTCAATATGATGAGGTGCTTTCAGGCCATAAAGCTCCGCACCCTCGGCAATAGCGCCCTCAACCTCCTCAGGCAGGGCGGTCATATCCTTCTGGCGTCGCCTGTAGGCAATGCCCACCTTCTTGGCCCCCAGACGGATAGCGGAGCGGGTGCAGTCCATGGCCACGTTGCCGCCGCCGACAACCACAACCTCCTTGCCGGTGAAATCAGGCATATCGTCATCGCCAATCCGCTTCAAAAGCTCTACCGCAGAAATTACCCCCTTGGCATTTTCGCCCTCGATGCCAATCTTCTTGTCAGTGTGGGCACCGATAGCAATATAGATGGCATCGTACTCGTTGTTCAAGGTCTTCAGGGAAATCTCTCCCTCACCCTCACCGATTCTCGTATTCAGATGCACCTCTACGCCGGTGCTGAGAATTGCCTGCAAATCCTCATCCAGCCGCTCCCGCGGAAAGCGATAATTCGGTATGCCGTATCTCAGCATGCCACCCAGCTTTTTCTTCTCCTCGAATACCACCGCATGATGTCCCATCAATTCCAGATAGTAGGCAGCTGAAAGGCCGGAAGGGCCGCCGCCGATAATGGCCACCCTCTTCCCGGTACTTTCGCACTTTTCAGGCACCGGCACCGTATCTGCGTGGGCGTGATCAACAGCCATGCGCTTCAGGCCGCGGATATTGACGGACACATCAATCATGCTGCGGCGGCAGCGTGCCTCGCAGGGATGCTCGCAAATCAACGCACAGGCCGTAGGGAATGGATTGTCCTTGCGGATCAGGCGCACTGCATCAGCATAGCGCTTCTCACCCACCAGGGAAATATAACCGGGAATATCCACCTTGGCAGGACACAGCGCCACGCACGGAATGGCATGCTGGGCATGCACGGAGCAGCAGCCCTCCTTCACATGATGCTCATAATCCTCGCGGAATCCGTCAAAACCCGCCACCAGCATGTGGGCAGCCTCATAACCTATGGCACAGTCCGCACTGGCCTCAATATTCTTGGCCGTTTTTTCAATCAGGTTCAATGTCTTCATGGTGGCCTTGCCATTGAGGACATCCTCTAAAAGATGCTGCAGCTGCGTCAGGCCCACACGGCATGGTACGCATTTGCCACAGGTCTGTGCCTGGCAAACCTTCAAAAATGACAGCTGCAAATCCACCGGACACAGGCCAGGCGGAGATGCAATGATGTGGCGCTCCAAATCCTTGTACAGCTTCTCAACCGTCAGCTGAACCCGATCCGGAGTATCTACTTTTAATCTGCTCATACACTTCTCTCCAAAATACAAAAATAAATACCTATTCCTTTTTCCTATGCAACTATTATACCATAAATAAAAGATGTTGCACAAATTTGAAATTACATCAATTTATTTTGAATCAATCCTTATCACGATATATTGCCCTTGACAGCAGATTAACAGCTATACATACATAGCTGTAGAAAAAACGACAAATAATGCAAACGTTGATAAATTCATCGCCATATTGTCAAAAAACGACAAACAACTGATATACAAGAACACAGCAAAAACCCCGGACTCGCAGGAATCCGGGGCTTTGTCTAAAGGTATGATATTAGGAAAGGGAGATGGATAATCCCCCTTTGAAGTTGGGCTTCATCAGAAGTAGAAGTTTACCTTGCCTGCGGCAGTCCAGCCCTTGTAATCCATGAAGGTTTTCTCCATAGAAAGGTCAAGGACAGCGTTCTTTGCCATGCTTGCGCGGTAACCCAGGCTCAGGTACAGCACGTTGGCGTTGTTGTCACTGGCTGGCATAGCCACGCCGTTGATGTAGGCATTGTAGCTGCCGGACAGGCCGCGGCTATAGGCAACGCCGCCATAGAGGCCGCTGGCGTCAATCAGATTCATCCCCAGCTTTGCAGTCCAGTTGTTGCTGTCGTCGCTCTTGATTACGTTGCCAGCTCTGGTGGTATAGCTGTCTACGCTAATCTTGTCATAAGCCAGCTGGATATAAGGGTTCAGGGTCAGGCGGTCACCTTGAGCAATCTTTGCGCCATAGCCAACCATGGCACCGGTATCGGTAGTCCCCCACTTGCTGGAATCATACTCACTGTCAAACTTGCCGGTATGAACCATGTAGTCAATATACTGATCATTTGGCAGCATGTGAGTGCCATACACACCGAAGTCAAAGGAGTTGTCAATATCAATGCGGCCATTTCTGGCAGGGCCGTTGAAATCAGCATTACCAGTGGTAGTACCGATATAAGCACCCAGATAATCATTGGTGCCAATCTGGGTATCATAGCCCAGCTGGAAGTTGTTGGTATTGATGGTGGACTTGCTATACACATCGCCGCCGTCCACATCCATCTGGGTATGCTTGTACTGGAACCACATCTTATCAGGCTCAGGGCGTCCCTCATCAACAGCGGAAGCAAAGCCGCGGATTTCCGCAGTACGGTTCACTACATTGTTGGTCAGCACAGTAGTAATAGCAGTTGCCGCACGGGCAGAAGTAACAGCCGGAGCGGCCGCAGTCTTACCTGCCTGCTGAACAGCGGCGGTGAGCTTTGCAGCCTGATCCGCAGCACTTGTAGGCATAGCGGCCAGCTTGCTATTTACTTCAGCCAGCTTTGCATTGATGGCGGCCTTATCAATACTAGGATTCTCAAGGGCTGTCGTCAAAGCTTCCTTTGCCCCCAACAATGCTTCCCGTGCAGTTGCAAAGTTTGCACTGTCACCATCTCTATCAGCAGCCAAGGTTGCCAGCTCGGAGGCGGTAGGCAATTTAGCATTAAACGGATCTGCATTAGCTACCTCAACAGCAGAAATCCTTGCCAGCTCGTTGGTGCAGTTGTCAATAGCGGTTTCAGCCTCGCCATATTTAGTATCCACTTCTCCAAATGCGGTATTCTGTGCGCCCTGATCATAGATTACCAGTGGAGCATCATCGTCAAGTCCCAAGGCATCACGAACAGCATCTGCCAAACCCTCACTGATTTCACCATCATTCAAACCGGTAAGACCAATTACAGGCGTACCACCAGCAGAATTCTTTATCTCCTTCAACACTTCAGATGTAACGTTACTATTTGCTAAAGAATCACCATTAGCTTTCAGCACAATCTTCTCAGCCGTGATATTACTATTATCTAAATCGGTAAAATCAGCACTATCGCCGATAGTCAGTGTGCCCGCAGTTACACTACCACCAGCTGTACCAACATAGCTAGTATTAACAGTCAAACTGCTAACATTTACATTAGAATCAGCGGTTGTGGTCAGCGTGTCTACTGTCATATCTTTTGCACTGATAGTAGATGCAGTAACGCTGGTAGCAGTGATATTGCCCGTGGCCTGCAAGCTCTTAGCCGTTATGCTCTGACCTGTTGCATTTACATCACCTGCTACCACATTACCAGCCTTAGTTGTATCACTAGATACTGTTAATGTACCGGTAGCAGTGATATTGGTATTCTCGTTGTTAACGGCACCGGTGATTGTTACATTCTTACCGCTTACAGCAGTTGTTGCTGTTCCCAGAGCCTCTACAGTGACATCACCACCTGTACTGCTTATTGTCTTTACTTCATCACCTACAGTAGCTCCAGTCAGAGTTATATCACCAGTTGCCTGAATGTCCTTTGCATCAATTGTTGCACCACTACCAGCAGTTATATTACCTGCCACAGACATGCTGTCTGCTGTAATGTTGGCATCGCTATCCAGAGTAACATCTGTGCCATTCTGTACTTCAATTTTTGTGAATTTATTCGTGCCTTTGAGATTGAGTGTGCTATTCGCAGCACCATTTACGGTCAGTGTATTCACTGCGTCAGTCCATTCTCCCAGAGTACTTGTTTTACCTTCCTGCAGGTTGGCCACCAAGCTGACACCTTCACCACTACCGGTAACTGTACCGTCGGTACCAAGTTTAATCTCACCGCCACTACCTCCAGCTACAACGCTAAAGGAATTATTATCTGAGTAGTTGATATTAACCTGAGTATTATGGCCAAGAGTAAACACCTTGTTGGTAATGTCGCCACTCAAAGTATCGTCATTTACGTTAATAGTAATGACCTCACTTGCAACAGCTAATCTCGTATTTAACTCTTTATAAAAACCTTCACCATCAGTACCAACATTGTCATATGTTAATACTTCGCCACCGTCAATCTGAATAGTGTATCCATCTGCTTCGCTATGTCCAACAACGGTAGCTGCCAAAGCCACATCGCTAGGGGCCATGCCATAAGCAACGCCAAAGCTCAATGCCATGCCAACCATCAAGGCCAGCTTTTTATTAGTCTTTTTGGATTTCATCATCATAACCATCTTCTCCTCACAAGGTAAAATATTAACCTGCCAGCCCATAGGGCATGGGCTGACGCCCTTAACATTTAATATTTGAAAACTCACATGTGATGTCCCTTGTATCGAATTATACTACAAATGCCCCCCCCTACAAGACATCGGGCGAAAAAATTTTTTCGTGGCGGACTTTTTCTCCCCTTGAACGTAAAAAGAGGGTCAACCATACGCCAAACACTGGCCTGTACGGATTTTTCGAGATGTTTTTGTGAATAAATTCAGCTTTATTAAAATAATATTTTATATAAATATATTATTTTAATTTAAATTTAATATACGAAGAATATTTTAGTATTTTTTTAATTTTCCTCTTTACATACGGCTAAACAAGATGTACAATGCAAGTCGTAAATAGTATGAAAAAATATTCATAAAATTGATGAAGTTAAAAATTTAAAAAGAACAGTATTTCACATCTCTGCCAAATTTGAAAATCATCTACATACTTTTACAGATTTTGGTATAATGAAAGGGGAATACATCTTGATTTACGAGGATATGCCTGTCATCAAATCCTGGGAGGAGCTGGGATTTACAGACGACTACATGTTCAAGCTGGTTCTTAGCAAGCATCCAAAGCTCATTATCAGACTGCTGGAAATTATATTGCAGGTAAAGGTCAGGGAAATAAAATTCAAAGAAACGGAAAAACAAATCAAAAACTCATACGAGGGGCACGGCATCCGCTTTGACCTTTATGTAGAGGACGAAAACAACACTGTATATGACATTGAGATGCAGACGGGGTACTACAGCTCTGTCCGCCTCGCCAAGCGCATGCGCTTCTATCAGGGAGCATTTGATGTGGACGATTTGGCGGCCGGACAGGATTATATTGTTCTCAAAAAGAGCATTATCATCTTCCTCTGCCCTTTCAAATTCCTGGATGGCCAGCGGTGCATCTACACCTTCCAGAATTACTGCCAGCAGGACAAATCCATCCTACTGCCGGACGACACCACAAAAATCGTCATTTCCAGCCAGGGAAGCATCACGCCGGATACACCGAAAGCACTGATTCCCATACTCAACTACATGAACGGAAGGAAAGCCGACAGCTCCTTTACTAAAGAAATTGATGATGCCATCAAGCTTGAGAAGAACATCGAAACAGAAAGGATGAGCTATATGACATACGAAATGAAAATTCGCGAGTTTGAGCAGGCCGGTTACCATCATGGCATGCGTGATGGCAGGCGCGAGGGAATACGCGAAGGACAGCTGGAATCCATAAAAACTCTCATGAAAAATACTAAATGGTCTGCTGAAAAAGCCATGGACAGCATCGGTATAGCAAAATCCATGCAAAAGGAATATCTTGCCATGTTGCAGACTACATGATACTCAGGCACACAAAACAAAATTCTCATTCCCAGCAAGCAGTACATCATTCCGGCCACCCTAAAAACACTCATCCATATTCTCAACTACATAAATGGAGGACAGGCTGACAGCGCCTTTACTAAAAAAAGCTTGATGATGCCATCAAGCTTGAGAAGAACATTGAAACAGAAAGGATGAGCTATATGACATACGAAATGAAAATTCGCGAGTTTGAGCAGGCTGGTTACCATCATGGCATGCAGGATGGCAAATTGGATGCTATAAAGGCTTTGATGAAAAATACTAAATGGTCTGCTGAAAAGGCCATGGACAGCATTGGCATAGCAAAATCCATGCAAAAGGAATATCTTGCCATGTTGCAGACTACATAATAGCTAAAGTAAAAAAATACGTCTGTTGTACTACAGAAATAGTGCAACAGACGTATTTTTCAACACGCTAAATTTTCTACAACACACAAAATCTAAGGCATATAGTCCACGGCTTTTACAACCCCCAATACCCTTACAGTGCCTTGTTTAGCCGTACCCCTAAAAAGGCGGCCGCCACCGCCTTGATAACATCCCCCGGAATAAAGGAGAACATCGCCATGGTCATAGCCTGCCACAGCTCAAGATGCAGGGTCAGCATCATGTAGGCAATGCCAAAAATATACGTGGCAGGAAATGCCGCCACCAGCAGTACCAGAAGATACCGCTTCCAGTCATAGCTCCTGCCCTTGAGCCAGCTGACACAGGTATATCCGACAAAAAATCCCGGAAAGAAGCCACCGCTTGGCCCCAGCAACTTGCCTATGCCACCCTGCCCGCCGGAAAATACAGGCACCCCTGCCGCTCCCAGCAGAATCCAGGCGAGAATAGCCACTGCTGTCTGCTTTGGCGGCAGAACCAGCGCCGTAACCCCCAGCGCCAGCGTGGTGGCCGTCACCATTACCGGCGAAAAGGGCGTTGGAAAAGCAATATATCCCCCCACGCTGATGAGCGCCACGCACATAGCCATCCTGCCCATGGAGCGGGGTGAAAAAACCTTCGTATTATCTGTATTATTAACACTCATACAAAAACCTCCCAGTGATACCGATAGTTCCCTATCAGTATACCCCTGGGAGGTTTTTAAGTCAACCGTTATGAGCTATTAAGTTTACCACTTACAGCTCCTTGCCGGACAGGAGGGTATACGCTTCCTTGTACTTGGCAATGGTCTTGTCAATAATCTCATCTGGCAGCAGATAATCGCTGTCAGGATTTGCCTTCAGCCAGTCACGGACAAACTGCTTGTCATAGGACGGCTGGGACTTGCCTGCCTCATAGCCCTCCAGCGGCCAGAAGCGTGAGCTATCCGGGGTCAGCATCTCATCACCAATCATGAAAGTACCGTTCTCATCAATGCCGAACTCGAACTTGGTATCAGCGATGATAATGCCATGCTGACGGGCATAGTCAGCGCACTTCTTGTAGATGGCGATGGTGGCATCACGCATCATGGTCATGTATTCCAGCCCCTTGCCAGGGAACTCCTTCTCCACATACTTTACGCCTTCCTCAAAGCTGACATTGATATCATGGTCGCCCAGCTCAGCCTTGGTGCTAGGGGTAAAGATAGGCTCAGGCAGCTGCTGGGACTCCTTCAGCCCCTCCGGCAGCTTGATGCCGCAGACAGTGCCATTCTCCTGATAGCTCTCCCAGCCGCTGCCGGTGATGTAGCCGCGCACGATGCACTCCATAGGCAGCATGGTCAGCTTCTTGCACATCATGCTGTTGCCCTGAAACTGCGGCTGCTGGAAGAACTCCGGCATCTCCTTATTATCAACGGAAATCATGTGATTCGGCACAATATCAGCAGTCAAATCAAACCAGAACTTGGACATCTGAGTAAGAACCTCGCCCTTCTGGGTTATCTTGTTCTTGAGAATGTGGTCAAATGCGGAAATACGGTCAGTTGCTACCATGATGATGCTGTCGCCTGCATCGTATACCTCGCGAACCTTACCTGATTTGAATGGCTTATACTCTTTCATAATTTCCTCCTGTATCTCGAAAATTTCTGCACGCCTTAACGCAAATTTTATGATACCACAGAACCGCCTTTTCCTCAAGCTGTTTTGCAAAAGTCTCCCAAGGGGGCTGACACCATGGCACAGCTTACCGATACTATATTAATCCAGCACCAGATTGAAGTAACCCCGCCGCTTTAATCTGGTGGTCTTCAGCCGCTCCGGCAGCCATACCATGCCGTCCGGCAGCCTGTACTCAAAGCCGCGCACCGGAGGATTTTCCGGATGGCGCTCTGCCACCCTGTCAGCCAGCAGAGGAAGCAGCTTCGGCAGCTGACACAAATTCAACGTGGACTCCACAATCCGCATGGCATCCCCGTCGACGATATACATAAGGATGTGCCAAGGCGCCTCTTCCTCACCCTCATGGCAGCACCTTACCAGCAAAGTTTCCCCCTGCTGAAAGGCCGCATGCTCCATGGCGTAGGCAATATCCTCCTCCAGCCAGGCCACATAGCCAGGCCCCTGCCACTTGGCATCGCGAATGGCCTTGTATTCCTTGGCGGTGGCAGGCTTCAGCTCGACCTCTGCCGCCTGCTCACGGCAGGGCTGCAGGGCATAAAACTTCTTGTCGTACACCGGCTGGAAGCCACGCTTGGCATAAAAAATCCGCAACCCCGGCTCCGCCGGTGACAAAATCAGAGGCTTCTGCCAGTGCTTCTGGGCAAACTGCAGAATACGGCTGGAAAGCCCCTGCCCCTGATACTCCGGCAGGGTTGCCACCGCATACACATAGTAGCCTTCAATGTTGCCGATAGCAGTCTGAATATCCGCCGGCAGGAAGCTGGCCATGGACACCGCCCTGCCATTCCGGTAGATTACCAGCATGTTCAGCTCGCTCATGCGCTTTGACATGTAAAAATCAATAAACTCCGGGCTATCCCCAAAGCACTGCTCCCACATGGCATGAATGGCCTCCCGGTCACGAACAGGGTCCGCCATGACCACATCGGCAGTTTCGGCCACGTACTTTTTCAGCAGGATTTCCGGATAATAGGACAGCTTCGCCTTGCGGAGCCCCAAATCTCCCATATCATCCTCCCGGTTGATATACTCAAAGCCCTCCGTGGCATGCTGAACAAACTGCTGATTTATCATTGGATAGGCCCCATGCACCTCCGGAAATGCCTTTTCAAAATGCACCAGAAATGTGTTGGAGTTCAATGGCTCTCCCATGGTAAAGGCCACAATATCGTCGTGACGCCTGAGAATGCCGCCCTTCAGGCCGATGGCCTCATAGTTGACAAAGGCGTCCTCCAGCACGGAAAACTCGTTTTCCATGTCCTCATTCCATTTTTCCGCCCGGGAACCAATCCAGTTCCGCGCCATAAACCGCGTTTCTGCCAGATTTTCCCTGGTGATTGGCTCATAGCTCCAGTTCACATCGTCCTTGAAGCGGGCAATATGATTGCGCTTTTTCTGCATCTTTTTCCCCTTCAGGGAGGCCAGCTTTTCCCGGCTGTACAGATAATCATAGCAATCGCGGTTGGACTCAATCAGAAAACGTCCCGGAAACCACTCCAAAAGAAGCTCCCGCTCACTGCCGAGAATCGGCTCCAGATGCAGGGGAATCCCCTCCTGGCGACACAGCTCCAGCATGATTTCCAGGGCCGCCCGCTTGTCACCGGCACCGATAGGAAAATAATATGTCCAGTAGGGAACATTCTCCTTCATGGTCTTGTAAATGCAGCGAATCACACAGCAGCCTGCCAGCTCCGCCACCTGAACATGATACAGCTTCCGATACAGGAAAATCGTGCTGAAGGAACGCTCGCAGCTGTTGCCGTCATCCTCTGCCAGCCGCGCCTTTATCCATTCCTTGTCCTCTATCCCAATCTCACGAAAATTATAATCTTCCATCGCTATTACCTACTTACATACTAGACAAATTCATTTTACCTTCACTACGCAAGAGCCATTATACCACAAAAATTGTCATATCGTGCCTTTTTTGATAAAATAATGCTTGAAGCAGTACAATCTATTTATGAAAAGAGGTAGAAAATATGCAGTTCAAAATGATTCACGAAAATTATAACGTGGCAGACCTGGCCAAATCCATGGCCTTTTATGAGGAGGCCCTGGGCCTAAAGGAAACGCGCCGCAAGGAGGCCGCCGACGGCTCCTTTATCATCGTGTACATGGCCAACGAAAACTCTGACTTCCCGACTTTGCCACAAAAAACATGATCGAAGCCTTGTAATACATGGCCTCGAGCATGTTTTTTTGAAAATAATTATATAC
>CAMFES010000064.1 GCA_945949525.1 uncultured Veillonellaceae bacterium | reverse complement strand
CGGCGCAGATGGATGCGTTGCGGGAGATCGGCAATGTAGGTGCAGGAAACTCTGCTACGGCATTGTCACAGATCATTAACCGCCGCATTGACATGGACGTGCCGAGGGTATCCATAGTTCCGTTGGATGAGGTGCCGGACCTGGTGGGCGGCCCTGATACGATGGTGGTGGGTGTGTTCCTGCGGGTTTATGGCAAGGCGCCTAGTAATATTTTGTTCTTGCTGCCGAAGGATAGTGCTTTTTATCTGGTTGATATGCTGATGGGGAAGAAGCATGGCGATACACAGAAGCTGGATTTTATGGATGAATCCGCGCTGATGGAAATAGGAAATATTCTTTCCGGTGCTTATCTGAATGCACTGTTCAATTTCACTAATATTTCCTTGCTGCCGTCCATTCCGGCCCTGGCTATGGATATGGCCGGAGCCATTCTCAGCGTTGTACTGGTTCAGCTTGGTCAGATGGGAGACCATGCTTTAGTTATTGAAACGGAGTTCAAGACAGATGATGACGGCATAAAGGGGCATTTCTTCCTTGTGCCTGATCCGGGCTCTTTGGACATAATTTTGCAAGCAGTGGGAGTGTCGTGATATGCCAGAATTAATCAAGGTTGGCATGGCGGATTACAAAGTAGGCCGTGCGCCGGATACCTTAATAAGCTATGGTCTGGGTTCCTGTATCGGCATCTCGCTGTATGATCCACAGACGAAGATAGGCGGGCTTCTGCACATTATGCTGCCGGACAGCAATCAGTCAAGGGCCAATGAGAACAGGGCTAAGTTCGCCGATACGGGAATACCTGATATGCTGAATGAGCTTGTTCGCATGGGGGCGGCAAGGTCCAGGCTGGTGGCAAAGCTGGCCGGGGGTTCCCAGATGTTTGCTTTTGCTAATGCGTCTGATATCATGAGGGTGGGGCTTCGCAATGCTTCGGCCTCCAAGGAAATATTAAAAAAGTTGTCGATTCCTATTGTGGGTGAGGATACTGGCGGCAGCTACGGCCGTACAGTACAGATTGACCTGTCCACCGGTGTCTATAAGGTAAAGACTATAGATAAGGGCGATAAGGAACTTTAAGATGATAGATAAGTGTAAATTGACAGCGTCATTGGGAATGGCAGCTTTGGCGGGGATTGCAGCCATGGCTGCCGGACTGATGGGCGAGGTGCGTGTATCAGTAATTTTAGGACGCACGTTGTGCAGTTTCTTAATCACCGGTGTACTGGTTTATATCGGTGTTTTTCTGTTTGAAAGAATTGGGTTTTCAGGCATGATAAAGGAGACAGAGGATGCACTGGCTGAGCTGAAAGCTCAGGAAAGGTCCTCCGGAGCTGAGGGAGCTGACGCGGAGGAGGCTTCAGGGGATGAAGCGGCTGAAGAGGGGGATATGCAGCCCGAAGACGGCGGAGAAGAGCAGCAGGGTGGCTTTGAGCCACTGCAGGCTGATTCGTTGCGCCGGGTAGTGGGCAGCGCTGATAGTCAGTAGCAATGGTAATGGTGGTGAGATGTTTTGCAGAATGAGTATAAATCGGCTGAGGATATAAACGAGCTTTGGCTTCGTTATGGTGAAAATCGCAGCATGGAGATTCGCAATCAGCTGGTGGAGCATTATTTGCCTCTGGTTAATATAATCGCAGGCAGGTTGGCTATGAGTCTGCCATCTCATGTTGATAGGGATGATTTGATTATCAGTGGCTATTTCGGACTGATGGATGCCGTGGACAGGTATGATATCAAGCGGGGCAACAAGTTTGAAACATACGCGGGCATCAGGATCAGCGGAGCCATGAAGGACGAGCTGCGTTCAAGGGACTGGATTTCCGTGTCCCTGCGGCAGAGGATACGCAAATATGAGTCAGCAGTTGTGGCGCTGGAGGGAAGGCTGGGCAGGTCCGCTACGGATGAGGAGCTGGCCTGTGAGCTGAAGATGAGCGTGGAGCAGGTGCATCACCTGGAGCAGCAGATAAATGCGGCTACCGTGATTCCCCTGGGGGAATATATGAAGTCCGAGGCGGCCATGACGGCCGATACGGATCCCCACAAGAGCGCTGAATACGTGGAGATCAGGGAAACCCTGGCCAAAGCGCTGGATGAGCTTACAGAGAAGGAAAAAATGGTGGTTTCCCTTTATTATTACGACGAGCTGACTATGAAGGAAATTAGCTTGATAATGCATTTATCAGAGGCGAGGATTTGCCAGCTGCACACCAAGGCCATGTTTAAGCTGAGGGGCTTTCTGGCAAATATCGATGGCATCTGATATATTTGATATAGATGAAAAGTGTCCAGTTATTGCAAAAATAACAGATGCAGAGGTGGCTTTTGGCCTTGTGCCCGGCGTTCTGTCTGCATCAGGGAGGGCTGTTCATGGATGGACATAAGGTAATAGCAAGGGTTGGCGGCAAGGAGGACGGATACCTGTTTGAATTCTGTTCAGATGGTGTTTTTCTGACCGTTTATCCCAAGGATGAAAAGGGCTTGATGTTCGAGATGTCGGACATGCGCCGCGTTTTGAAGGAGTTCCGCGTCGAGGATTACGATTTAAAGCTCCTGACCGATACATTGAAGTCAAATTCCGGTGTTCCTGTTCTTTTGGGGACAAAGTTTGTGCTTCCGAAGGAATTCGGAGGGGATGTTCTTGATGAAGAGTCGGCTGCGGCTGTGCGGGAGCATATAGAATATGGTACGGCTGTCGTGGAGGTGGCTCCGGACAAGCTCAGTGCCATGCTTCGCTTTGACCTGGGGGCCAGGCAGGCGGTGCCGACCATGGACATGATTATGGATGTGGTGCGGCTGCGCAATGTGAAGTTTGGCATTATGGAGGAGGCTATCAAGGAGGCCATGGAAACCGGGCGTCCTACCGTGATTGCCAGGGGCGTGCCGCCACAGGATGGCCGTGATGCCGTCATTGAGAAGAAGTTCAACATAGGTGAAAAAGGCGTACCGGTAGTTGATGAGCATGATAGGGCGGATTATAAAAACCTCAACATGTTCCTGCGGGCCGTCAAGGGCCAGATTCTGGCGGAGCGCATTCCCCACACCAAGGGCACTCCCGGCACCAATGTGTACGGTGATACCATAAAAGCAAAGAATGGCAAGCCAAAGCCTGTTCCTAACGGAAAAAACACTATTGTTAAGGATGAAAATTTTGTTGTTGCCGATATGGACGGGCAGATTGTGGACAAGGGCAGCAAGATTGATGTGGACCCGCGGCTTGAGATCAAGGGCGATGTGGGCATGGCTACCGGCAACATTGATTTTGACGGCGCTATTGTTGTCAATGGCAACGTAGAGGCCGGCTTTGTGGTAAAAGCAGCCGGTGACATTGAAATCAAGGGCATGATCAGCGGTGCCGATGTAGAGGGGCGCAATATTTTCGTCAAGGGCGGTGTTCAGGGCATGAACCGTGGGCGCATCAAGGCACTGGAGGATTTTAGGGCATCCTTTGCGGAGAATGCGGACATTGAGGCCTGTGGTGATGTCTACATACAGGATGTGGCCATGCATTCCACCATCAGGGCGGGACATCACCTGGTGATGGATGAAGGCAAGGGGCAGATTACAGGCGGCAACCTGGCGGCCGGTGAGGAGGTACGTGCCAAGTGCATCGGCAATGAGGCCAACGTTATTACCCGTGTCAGTGTGGGCGTAAATCCTATGCTGCAGAAGGAATACCAGACGGTACTCAAGGAGTACAACGAGGCAAAGAAGCGTCTGGAGTCCCTGAACAAGACGCTGGCGACCCTGGAAAAAATTGATATGAGCCAGCTGCCGCCCAACAAGGTGGCACAGCTGAACGCCCTGGTGCGCTCCCAGTTCCCGCTGGCGGGGCAGGTGGAGCGCTGCGAGCGCAGGCTGCGGGACATTGATGCAGAGCTGCAGAAGATGCGCAATGGCCGGGTTCGGGTGCTGGATACCATGTATCCGGGAGTGCGCCTGAGCATCAACTCCATCATGAAGAATGTACAGGTTAAGGAAACCCACTGTACCCAGTATGTGAAGGACGATTTCATCGTGGTGGGGGCTTATTGATTTGGTTAATTGAGCTGTTTGGTAGATTTTGTTAAATTAATTGATTAATTTAGCGGTTTAGTGATATTTTAGGGGCGATAGCTTATGGATTTTGCACCGATGAGTTTGCGGATGATGGTACCTCACGCCAACGACGTGGGGGAAATCCAGCACAATATGAATCAGCAGGCTGCCATGCAGCAGGATTTCAAGGCCCTGCAGCAGAAAAAGCTGATAGAAAGGCAGCAGAGCCAGGTTCGCACCAAGGATGAGGCCGAGGGCGAAAAAATCAAGGACAACCCGGAGAAGAAGCAGGGCGGCAGGGAGCGTGGAGCCAGAAAACGCAAATCTCCCAAGGAAATCATGGAAGCCCAGGGCGTTACAGATGACAGTCAGGAGCCGCCAATGGCTGTGGATAGCATAAGAGGGCGCAGCATAGATATAAGCTGTTAGCTGCGTCCGGCGAAGTAGTTTTAGATGTGTGCTGAGTGGGGTTATAGATGACCACGGAAATACTAGGTTTTATTATTATAGCCGGGGCAGTGATTGTTCTGGCGGCCAGACATCAGCTGAACAAGGCGGAGGATGATCCGGAGGTGCTGGAGGCGGCTACCGGTCGGCTTCGCTATGAGCTGGAGCAGTCTGCTGACGAGATTATCAGCCGTATGACCGGTCATATTGACAGGCTGGAGAGGCTTTTGCGGGAGGCGGATTACAAGTCGGAGCTGCTGGAGGAAAGGATTCGTCAGCTGGAGGCCCTGCAGAGAACGCAGGGGGAGGCGGGTTATCAGCCTTTGCCCCGTGCCATCCGGCAGGAGGACAATGATTATCTGACTGCCAGGGCGGAGGCGGATGCGGCCTCATCGGCGGGAGTTGCTTCGGCTATGTCACTCCGGCAGGATGCCTATGGCATGCCGGCCATGAGTGAGGCGGACAGGCGGGCATGGGAGCTGATACGGGAGGCATCCATGGAGCTGGAGGCCCAGTATGAGGCTCAGTCCAACACGATGCAGGATGTACAGCAGTCCGATGCGCTGCAGCAGGCGGTGGATATTCAGAGCGGCAATCTGGATACCTATGTCAGCGGTGTCCAGACGGACAGTGCTGCCTCCGACACCGGATATGTCTACGATGAGGAAAGCGGACTGAATACGGAGGTGGCCGCGGCTCAGGCGCGGCAGCTGCTGGCTGAGGGGTATGAGCTGGAGGAAATAGCCAGGGCCACGGGCCTGGGGATTGGCGCGGTACAGCTGATTAAGCAGCTGGAAGCGCGACAGGCACAGTAGAAAAAATTTGAAAGTGCTTGACAAAGGCAGGATATTTAGTTTATAATAGTTCTTGTTTGTGGGGGCATAGCTCAGCTGGGAGAGTGCTTGACTGGCAGTCAAGAGGTCAGGGGTTCGAACCCCCTTGTCTCCACCATAAACGAATGTAAAGGGCTTCAGCGTTTGGCTGAAGCTTTTTTTGATATGGTGATGAGGGCGTTACATGGATAAGTATATCAGAATTCGCGGTGCAAGACAGCATAATCTAAAAAATATAAATTTGGACATACCCAGGGACAAGATGGTGGTGATTACAGGGCTGAGCGGCTCCGGCAAGTCATCGCTGGCCTTTGATACGATTTACGCAGAGGGGCAGAGGCGCTACATGGAGTCCCTGTCTTCCTATGCAAGGCAGTTCCTGGGACAGATGGACAAGCCGGACGTGGACTACATAGAGGGGCTTTCCCCGGCAATTTCCATTGACCAGAAGACCACCAGCCGCAATCCTCGTTCAACGGTGGGCACGGTAACGGAAATATATGACTATCTCCGGCTGCTGTTTGCCCGCGTGGGGCATCCTCATTGTCCGAAGTGCGGCAAGCCGGTAAACCAGCAGTCCATTGACCAGATGCTGGATCAGCTTCTTCTGTTGCCGGAGCGGACAAAGCTTTTGGTGATGGCACAGGCTGTCCGGGGCAAAAAGGGCGAGCATAAAAAGCTGCTGGAGCATATTCGCAAGGAAGGGTACACCCGCCTGCGGATTGATGGCGAGATGCGGGATGCCGGTGAGGAAATACAGCTGGAAAAAAACAAAAAGCACACCATCGAGGTTATCGTGGACAGGGTGATTATCCGCGAGGAAATCCGGGCCAGGCTGGCAGAATCCATGGAAACTGCCCTCGATATGGGGCAGGGGGTGGCCTACGTCCAGATCGTGGATGGCGAGCTGATGATGTTCAGCCAGAATTTTGCCTGTGAGGACTGCGGTGTCAGCCTGCCAGAGATTACGCCGCGGATGTTTTCCTTTAACAGCCCTTTTGGGGCATGTCCTGTATGCAGCGGGCTGGGCAGCCAGATGAAGCTGGACATGGAGCTTGTTCTGCCGGACAAGTCCCTGAGCATAGCCGGTGGTGCGGTGGCTCCCCTGTCCAGCAACACGAAATCCTACTCCATGTGCCAGATGCGGGCGGTGCTGGAAAAGCACGGCTACAGCCTGGATACGCCATGGCAGGAGCTTTCGGAGAAGGTACAGAAGCTCCTGCTGTACGGCACTGGTGAAGAGCGGTACGATTTTGGGTATGAGAATATGTTCGGCATTTACAAGATTCACAACGGGCCCTTTGAGGGAATCATGCCCATGCTGGAGCGTCGCTACAGGGAGTCGGATTCTGACATGATGCGGGAGGAATACGAAAACTACATGAGCATAAGCCTTTGCCCGGAATGTCAGGGGGCCAGGCTGAAGCCGGAGGTGCTGGCCGTCACCGTAGGCGGCAAAAACATCCGGCAGGTCACTGATATGACCGTGCGGGACTGCCGCGATTTTTTTCAGCAGGCAGCTTTGTCTGACAGGGAGAAGACCATTGGCAGACAGGTTCTGAAGGAAATCAACGCAAGGCTGGGCTTTCTTGTGACGGTAGGCCTTGAGTATCTCACCCTTTCCAGAGCGGCAGGTACCCTGTCCGGTGGTGAGGCGCAGCGCATCAGGCTGGCCACCCAGATTGGCTCCGGCCTTGTAGGCGTGCTGTACATCCTTGATGAGCCAAGCATAGGCCTGCACCAGAGGGACAACAACAAGCTGCTGGAGGCCCTGCAGAATCTGAGGAACATGGGCAACACCCTGCTGGTGGTGGAGCATGATGAGGACACCATGCGGGTGGCGGATCATATCGTGGATATCGGGCCGGGAGCCGGTGCAGAGGGCGGCTACGTGGTGGCTCAGGGAACGGCAGAGGAAATCATGCAGGTGCCTGAATCCATAACGGGACAGTATCTCAGCCATCGGAAGGCAATACCTGTGCCGGAGGTGCGGAGAAGCGGCAACGGAAGGTTTTTGGAAATCATCGGTGCAGCAGAAAACAATCTAAAGGACGTGCATCTGAGGTTGCCGCTGGGAGTATTCACGGTGATTACCGGAGTATCCGGCTCCGGTAAAAGTACCCTGATTAATGAAATTCTGTACAAGGCCGTGGCTTCCAAGCTGTATCGCGCCAAGGGGCGTCCCGGCAGGTTCAAAAAGCTGGCAGGCATAGAGAACGTGGACAAGGTAATAAATATTGACCAGTCACCGATTGGCCGCACACCGCGTTCCAACCCTGCCACCTACACGGGGATATTTGATTTGATACGCACCCTGTTCAGCCAGTGTTCCGAGGCCAAGATGCGCGGCTACAAGCCGGGACGCTTCAGCTTCAACGTGCGTGGCGGCCGCTGTGAAACCTGCAAGGGCGACGGCATCATCAAGATTGAAATGCACTTTTTGTCGGATGTGTACGTGCCCTGCGAGGTGTGCGGCGGTGCCAGGTACAACCGTGAAACCCTTGAGGTAAAGTACAAGGGAAAATCCATTGCTGATGTATTGAACATGACCATAGAGGAAGCAGTGGAGTTCTTTAAGAATGTGCCGCGGATTGCCGGCAAGCTGCAGGTGCTGCAGGATGTGGGGCTGGGGTATGTCAAGCTGGGCCAGCCGGCCACCACCCTGTCCGGCGGTGAGGCGCAGCGGGTCAAGCTGGCAACGGAGCTTTCCCGCCGTTCCACAGGCAAGACCCTGTACATACTGGATGAGCCTACCACCGGCCTGCACATGGCAGATGTCCACAAGCTGCTGGGAATCCTGCAGCGCCTGGTGGATGGCGGTGATTCTGTAGCTGTAATAGAACACAATCTGGATGTGATAAAGAGCGCAGACTATATCATTGACCTGGGGCCGGAGGGCGGAGATAAGGGCGGCACGATTGTTGCCCAGGGCACGCCGGAGGAAATTGTGCAGGTGCCGGAATCCTATACAGGCAGATTTCTCAAGCCCTTGCTGGCATAGTATATGATGTGCAGCTGCCAGTATCAGGGTGACAGGCAGACCTTACAGCTGACAGCGCAGTACAGGATGTGCAGCTTTCGGCGCAGTGCGGAGCAAAGGAGGATTTACGTGAACGACAACATAGCAGAAAAGCTGACATTGCTCCCCAACAGTCCCGGTGTGTACATCATGAAGGATGTCGGAGGCAGCATTATCTATGTTGGCAAGGCAATTGTGCTGAAAAACCGCGTTAGCCAGTATTTTCAGCAGAATCGCGGCCACTCCGCCAAGGTAAAGGCCATGGTGGCTAGGATAACTGATTTTGACATTATCATGACAGGCACCGAGGTTGAGGCTCTGATACTTGAGTGCAAGCTGATAAAAAAATACCGTCCAAAGTATAATATCAGCCTGAAGGATGACAAGATGTATCCGTACCTCAAGGTGACCACCAAGGAGGATTTTCCGCGGGTGTTCATCACCAGAAAGCTGGTCAGGGACGGGTCACGGTATTTTGGCCCCTATACGGATGCCGGGGCGCTGAAGGACTGCCTGAAGCTGTTAAAGAGGATGTTTCCCCTGCGCTCATGCCGCAATATCAGGCTGGGGCAGTCCTGTCTGGAGTACCATATCAGGCGCTGTCTGGCACCCTGCATTGGCAAGGTAAGCCGTCAGGAGTACAGGAGCATGATACGGAAGGTGTGCCTGTTTCTGGATGGCAGGACAAGGCAGGTGGAGGCGGAGCTGAAATCCCAGATGGAAAAGGCGGCGGAGGCGCTGGAGTTTGAGCTGGCGGCCAGGCTCCGGGACCAGCTTTTGGCGGTGCAGAAGCTGTCGGAGATGCAGAAGCTGGTTTCAAGGCCACGGGAGGATGAGTTTGTCATTCAGGAAAGAGTGCATGCCCAGACCATCGGGGCGGTTGAGGAGCTGGGAGATTATCTGGGGCTGGCGGTGCCGCCCTACCGCATGGAGTGCTTTGATATTTCCCACAATCAGGGCTCGGAAACCGTGGCCTCCATGGTGGTCTTTGAGGGAGGCACGGCAAAAAAATCCGACTATCGCCGCTTCAAAATCAGGAGTGCCGAAGGAAAGCCAGATGACTTCAAGTCCATGCGGGAGGTTACCATGCGGCGGTATGGGGCAGAGGATGCCGAGATGCCGGATTTGATCGTCATCGATGGCGGCAAGGGACAGCTCAGTTCGGCCCTGGAGATTATCCGGGGGGCGGGGCATCTTGACGTGCCGGTGGTGGGGCTTGCCAAGCGGGAGGAAGAGATTTTTTGCGAAGGAAGCTCGGAGCCTGTGATTCTGCCCCGGGACAGTCAGGCGCTGTTTTTGATTCAGCGCATTCGCGATGAGGCACATCGCTTTGCCATCACCTATCACAGAAAGCTCCGTGGCAGGCGCAACCTTGTTTCTGTCCTCGATCATATTGACGGCATCGGGCCGAAGCGGCGGCAGCTTTTGTATGAGCAGTATGGCACCATTGACAGGATAAGGGAGGCCACCGCCGAGGAAATGGCCGCCCTGGATGGCATGAACAGGCCGTCAGCCGAGGCGGTATACAACTTTTTCAGGGCACAAGAAAAGCTCACAAACTAGCAGATCAATGCCGGTTTGTGAGCTTCTTAATTTGTTTATTTACTTATTATACTGGACTTATGCCGGTTTTAGCCTGCTACACCAAGATTCATCAGCAGTACCATTACGCCGATAACAATCAGGTAGTATACGAACCAAGGGCCTACCGTAGTCTTCAGTATCTTGCCCTCGGCACCCACGATACCGGTGGTAGCGCACACTGCCACGATGTTGTTGATGCAGACCATGTTGCCGATAGCGCCGCCCTGGTTCTGGAGAGCAACGATAACGATGTGAGGGATGCTCAGGATGTCCGCGGTAGCAAACTGCAGCGGTGCAAACATGATGTTGGATACGGTGTTGGAACCGAACATGAAGGCACCCACGGAGCCGATGACAGGAGCAATATAGAAGTAGTTGGCACCGGCCAGGTCAGCCATGCCCTTGGCCATAGCTACCAGCATGGAGTCGTAGCCGCATACGTTAGCGTTGGAATAACGGAACAGGTAAACCATAGCAAAGCCGAAGAGCAATGCGATGGTAGCGCCTACCAGCTGCTTGTAGGACTTGTACAGCACGTTCTGAATCTGGCTGCCGCTGAGGCCGTACATGGCAAAGCCGATGAATACAACCAGGATGAACGGGAACAGGCCAGGGTTGTTCAGCCACTTGAGGGTGAAGCTTGCGCCCTCAACCCCCATGATGT
>CAMFES010000063.1 GCA_945949525.1 uncultured Veillonellaceae bacterium | reverse complement strand
TATTGCATTGTTTAGTTTTCAAGGAACACTGCCTTCCCCTTTGTAAGAAACCTGTAAAGGCTTTGTAAGCTCTCCGCAAAGCTTCCATGTGGGTCAGCTTTTATATAATATCTCAAATCGTTCAACTTGTCAAGAACTTTTTTTGAAATATTTTTTCATCGTTGCCATCTACCTGCAATCAGCACGCTTTCAAGCATCTGACGCACATCAGCGACAACGATGTATATATTACACGAATTCTGAACCCCTGTCAACACTTTTTGTAAATTTTTATAATTTTTCTTTCAGATGGTGGGTATCATTCATCAAATCTACAGTAATCCTGCCATCAGCATAAAAGCTGATTACATTTACCGCCGTATTATCCTGGCGTATATTCCACATATACCTCAAAGGAAGTCCCAGAGCATAACAAAGCAACGTACGGTTCACGCCGCCATGGGCGGCAATCACGAAGCTCTCGCCTTTATGTCGTGCCACCAGCTCCTTCAGCTTGGCCACGGCCCGTTTCTGAACACCGGCAAAGCCTTCACCATTGGGACAGTCCGTTATATCCGGCCTGTAAAACAGCCCATCGTGAACAGATGGCCAGACAGCATTAATTTCTTCATAGGTCAGGCCCTCCCAATCGCCAAAGGAAATTTCCTTCAGCTCATCACAGGTTTCAACATTCAGTCCCAGATGTGCCGCAATCGCCCTGCCGGTTGCAGCAGCTCTCTTCAGCGGACTGGCATAAACTGCCCTGACATCATCAAAAGGAAAGGCGGCACCCAGTTTTTCAGCCTGCTCTACGCCGGCTTCCGACAGCTCTATATCCGCCTGCCCCTGATATTTCCCCAGCTTGTTCCACACCGTCTGTCCATGACGCACCAGAATCACCTTTGTCACTTTATCCATGCTTCTCATCTCCTAAACATTCCCGCAGAACATTAAGCATCAGCTCATTCTCGTGCCTGCCCCGCACCGCCAGCCTGACAAACCGGCCATCCAGTCCGGGATAATTGCTGCAGTCACGAATAAGCACACCGCGCCCTTTCATTTTTTCTGCCAGCTGCCAGCTGTCCGCGCCACAGCCTGACAGATTCAGCAGCACAAAATTTACCGAAGGCTTATATACCTTCAGTCCTTTAATTTTCTGCAGCTCACTGTACATGGCAGGCACATTTTCATTGATAAAATCCAGAGTTCTATTTTTGTATCCGACATCAGCCAAGGCAGCCACGCCTGCAGCCTGAGCCAGAGAATTAACATTCCACGTATCCTTACTGAAATCCAGCTTTTTCACCAGCTCTTCAGCGGCTGTTCCATAGCCCAGCCGCAGTCCGGGTATCGCGAAGGCTTTGGTCAGCGAGCTGACCACCAGCAGATTATCATATTTCACCGCCAAATCTGCCACGGAATAAAGATGTCTGTCCCACCGAAAATCCAAAAACGATTCATCTACCATGACATCTATGCCGACAGCTCCTGCCGCTCTGACGAAAGCCTCAACAGCCTCCCGGCCGAGCAGCTCCCCCGTAGGGTTGTTTGGATTGCCAAGGACCACTGTCCCGCAACCGTTCATGGCCTCCTGCAGCCTGTTGAAATCCAGCCGGAAATCAGCCTGCTCCTGCAGATAAAAATACTTGATTTCTGCACCTGCACTGCGTGCCGATTTCTCATACTCACTGAAGGAGGGAACCGGCAGAAGCACACGACCTGGCCGCCTGGCATGAAAATAAACATAAAAAAGCTCTGCTGCTCCATTCCCCAGAACAACAGACCTCTCTGACAAATTGTACGATGCAGAAATAGCCTGCTTCAATGCCCTGCCGCGAGGGTCAGGATAATGAACCAGGCCTTCTATGTTATCCACAATCGCTTGCTTTACCCGCTCTGACAACCCAAGAGGGTTGATGTTGGCGCTGAAATCCAGCCAGTAGCCCAGGGGACTTCCGGCTGAATATACGTCGCCGCCATGTACAAAGCTTTCCAGCCTACCGCTGTTCAATATCATAGCCACCAGAAATTAAACGCTCCGTCTCAAAATATTCCAAATGCGGGAACTTCTCCCCGATCAGCCTGACACATTCCAGAACCTTTTTCATGGACTCATCCGCCTCAAAAAGCACTCCCATCATGGTGCCGCTGTGGGCAACATTCACCCCCAGAGCCCCCAAGGACTGCGCATAATCAATTATCTCCTCCAGCTGCGGCTTCCGCACCAGACGCTGATTGGCCAGCGCACTCAGTGTTGCCACCTTGGCAATCTGCCGGGCCGAAAAATCCGAATCCAGCCTGTCAATGGCATCCAGCAGCTCCTGCGGACTATCCTCATGCCCATGATACTCCGAATGGAACTCAATCGTATTTATTGTTCCGCCAGTGTCAAACATGGCAATAATCATCTTTGGTGCATTGCCATAGCTCTGCAAAAGCTCCCCCGTCATGTAATTCATCCTGACTATGCCGGGGTAAAATATCCCGTCCGTCGGCTCTATTCCTGCTGCAATCTCCGCTATTTCCTCCGGCTCCAGCTCCTCATCAATGGCCGCCGACACCGCCTGTATCACCGCCACTATATCAGCTGTACTGGCGGCCATTCCCTTGCCGGTGGGCAGCTGTGATTCCAGCGCCAGTCCCAGCGGAAAATCGTCAAAGCCCATATAGCTGACGGTAGTTTTAAGAGCCAGCTCAGCCTTTTTCCCCAGGCCGGTCTTCGCCGAAGTCCTGTCCGTAACCAGCGCCCTGGAATAGAGCCCTATCGGACAGGTTATCATAAACGGCTGTCCGTCCTTCCAGCCCTGTGCCAATTCGCCGCAGGAGCCCGGAACTAAAACTTTGATAATCATATCAATCCCTCTCTTTATCGGAATTTATCTTCTGAATATATGCTAAAATCCGTGATAGTTTTTTTTCTGTATATATATTTCGCCATCAATAAAAAAAATCCTGCCGGATTTATAAAATATGCAAAAAAACTCTCATAAGAGCCTAAAAAAATGCAGAATAAGTGAATAAATATACCAGCAATACAATCAGCTCACTTATGGTACACAGCGTCCCGTACACATCTCCTGTCAGACCGCCCAGCAAGCCTGTAACACGCCTGCCGCACCATAAGGAAAAAAACACCGCTGCCAAAGCGGCCAGCAGCGCCTGCCAGCCAAGCACTGCCAGGATTGCCAGCGTATACGCCGTCACCAGCAGGCAGCTTCTCCTGTCCGCATACCTGCCAAAGGCCTTGCCCATGCCTTCAGGACGGGCATAGGGAAACAAAGAGATGCCAATGACCATCATCAGCCGCCCCACCACCGGCATCGCCAGCATGGCCAATGGCAATACCTCCAAAGGCATATCCAGCAGCACGGCATATTGCAGAAGGAGCAGGACACCAAAGGACACCACGGCAAAGGAGCCCGTGCAGCTGTCCTTCATGATTTCCAGCATGCGCTCCCTTTCACGTCCGGAAAAAATTCCATCCACCGTATCCATAAAGCCATCACAATGGATGCCCCCGGTCAGCAAAAATGGCAGCACCGCCAGCACTGCCGCCCTGACATGCACCGGAAGCTCCCAGCCCAAAAGAGCCGGAGCCGCAGTCAGCAGCCAGGCTGTGACCCCATATACCAGCCCCAGTACCAACCCCACCAGAGGAAAATACCTGACGCTTTTGCCAAAGGCTTCTTCTGTCCACACTGTCTGCTTCACCACATGAATACGCGTCAAAAACTGCAGTCCTATAAAAAAAGAATCCATTTTCATTCACCCGAAATCAGCCTGTCAGATGCAGCAGACATCACTGCATCATGTATATCTGATGTATAATATGCATAATAAGTAAAAATAAAATCGTAGCCGTATACATCAGCTGCGTACAGCCAAGAATATGCTTTGGCGCCAATTCCTCAATGGGCTCTCCCATATAGGCGCGAAAGCTCTCCCTGCCAAAATATGAGTTATAGCCCCCCAGGCGGATATCCAATGCGCCCGCCGCCGAGGCCTCGGCCCAGCCGCCATTGGGGCTGGGATGCTTTGCCGCATCACGACGCAGCATTTTCCAGCTATTGCGCCAGTCCAGACGCAGGAGAGCCGCCGACAGCACAAACAGAAGCCCCGTTATTCTGGCCGGTATATAGCCCAGCACATCATCAATACGGGCAGAAACCCGCCCAAAATACAGGTACTTGTCATTTTTATAGCCCACCATGGAATCCAGTGTATTGGCCGCCCTGTACATAAATGCCAGCGGCACGCCTCCCAGCACAAAGAAAAACAATGGCGCAATAACGCCGTCCACTGTATTCTCTGCCACCGTTTCCACCGTAGCCCTGGCAACCTCGCCGGAGGACAGCTTTTCCGTATCCCGTCCCACAATCCAGCCTACCTTGTACCTGGCGTTTTCCATATCGCCCTTTTCCAGATACCCGTAAATCTCCCTGCCGGCAGAGGCCAGGCTCCTGGGGGAAATGGTAAAGCTGAGGAGGACAGTCTCTATAAGCACCGCTACATACTGATTGCTCACAAGATGAACCAGCTGCAGCAGGCAGGCTGTTATGTTGTACACCAAAAACAGCACCGTCACCGCCAAAAGGCCTCCGGCCCACAGCTTCCTGCTGTCAGAATCCCCCTCATGATACAGGCTGCGCTCCAGGCTGGCAATCAGCCCTCCTATCAGCACCACCGGATGAAGCCGCGACCTTGGGTCACCTATCAGGGCATCTGCCAAAAAAGCCAATACAGCCGTTATCATACCATCTCTCCCGTACTGCAGGCAGTACATCCGTCTGCCGTCCCATCCATAATAGCGTAAAGCTTCTCCATATCCAGTGCCTGCTCAACCACGTCAGCAAGATGCTCATAGGCCTGCTGTTTTTCTGCAGCCACATTTCTGACAGCCTCCAACGGATTCAGCCCCTTGGACATGCGGACCGCATTCAGCACACTGCGGCGGAAGCTGTCATTATCGAATATCCCGTGAATATACGTGCCAAATACATTGGCACAATTGGAAGTTCCTTCCACATTTTCACATTCAATATTGCGCCGCTCCGTAATCGCGAAAGGGTGGCTGTCACCTTGACGAGTAAACTCCGTATGCCCCATGTGAATCTCATATCCCTGCAAATTATCTGCAGAAATACGCTGATTCAGAAACAGCAAATCACGGCATACCGCCTTCACCTGGCTGGTGAGCTTTTCACTGGCAAAAACAGTTCTCATGCCCAGCAGCCCCAGGCCTGCCACCTGGTCATTTTCAGACTCCGTATGCTCCGGGTCGCAAATCATCTCACCCAGCATCTGATAGCCACCACAGATGCCAATCACAGGCTTTCCTGCCGCAGCATGAGCCTTAATCAAATCAGCCAGTCCGGATTTTTCCAGATACAGCATATCCTCCGTGGTATTCTTGCTGCCCGGCAGCATAATCAGGTCAGGCTGTCCCAGTCCTTCCCTGTCCTGCACATAATAAAGGGACACATCCCTTTCACTGCCTAGGGCATCAAAATCCGTAAAATTGGAGATTTTCGGCGTCTGAATGACGGCAATCTTCACATCACCATCCGTCGGCACGGTCATCTTTTCCTGCAGTGACACAGAGTCCTCATCGTCAATGCCCATCTGCTCAATGTGAGGAATCACCCCCAGCACCGGCTTGCCGGTCTTTTCCTCCAGAAAATCAATGGCCGGTGTCAGCAGGGTAACATCACCACGGAACTTGTTGATGACAAGACCCTTCACCAGCGCCCGTTCCTCCTCATCCAGAAGCTCCAGCGTGCCCACCAGGGAGGCCAGCGCCCCGCCCCTGTCAATGTCGGCAATCAAAAGCACAGGTGCCTGCAAATGCTTTGCCACCCTCATATTGACTATATCATTAGCCTTCAAGTTGATTTCCGCAGGACTTCCGGCTCCCTCAATCACGATGGTATCATATTCCCTGTCCAGCCTTGCCAGGGCATCCTTTACCGCGCCAAAGGCCTTCAGTGAATAGCCTCTGTGGTACTCACGGGCGGACATGTTGCCCACAGGCCTGCCCATGATAATAACCTGGGACTGCGCATTGCCGGTAGGCTTCAGCAGTACAGGATTCATATCAACCATAGGCTCCAGACCGGCCGCCTCCGCCTGAGCCACCTGGGCCCTGCCCATTTCCTCCCCGTTGCGGGTCACGTAGGAATTCAGTGCCATGTTCTGCGCCTTGAAGGGAACCACCCTGCGCCCCTGCCGATACAAAATGCGGCACAGGGCCGTTGTCAGGATGCTTTTGCCCACATGGGAGCTGGTTCCCATCATCATAATATAATTTGCCATATACGGCCTCCATTTTATCCTTACAATTTGTACTCAAGCTGCTTGATATTCACCGGTATACCGGCAGTAACCAGAAACACTTCCTCTGCCTGCCTTGCCAGAAGCTGATTGGCCAGTCCGGCAAGGTCGCGAAACTCCCTTGCCAAGCGGTTCACAGGCACAATGCCGTCCCCCACCTCATTGGTAACGACCACCAATGAGGCACTGCCTGACTGCACGGCGGCCACCAGCTTATCGCAGGCCTCCCTGACCAATTCATAATTTCCGGCCTGGTCTTCCACATCCTCACGGCTGCACAGCAAATTGCTGATGTATACTGTCAGGCAGTCAAGCAGCAGCATATCATGTCCGGCCGCCGCCTCGCGCACCGCCTCATGAACATCAAAGGGTGCTTCGTAGGTGTCCCAGTCAGCCGGACGACGGCCACGGTGCAGACCGACCCGGAACTTCATTTCCTCGTCCAGAACCTGCGAGGTAGCAATATAAGCAATCTTCCGTCCATACCTGGCCACATACTGCTCCGCAAAGGAACTCTTGCCGCTTCTCGCCCCGCCTGTCACCAATATAAGCCTTCCCATCGCTATTCCCTCGTTTCAAAACCGATAAAACAAAAATGCTTACGCCTTATCCTGATGTCTGACGCGGTAGTTCCAGCAGTTGCCCACAAAAGCCACCGCCGCTTCCGGACAGCCGGCAAAATGTATATGCAGATAGGAGCCGGTCACATTGCCTCTGCTGCTGACAAAGCCTCCCGGATACACGGCACCGTTTCTCATGCGGGTAAACTGAAAAGCCCTTTCCCCCGTAATATCCGCTTCACCGGCTATTTCCGAGGAAAAATGAAATTCATGGCCCTTCAGCTTCATGCCGGCCTGCCCCAGACAGCAGTCCCGCTGCAGCTCCGCTTCCACATAGCCCACCATCTGCAGTCTTTTATTCATCTGCACCCTGCCCGGCAATATGCCGCACATGGAATACTCCCTGCCCTCAAAATCTGTCAGGGCTTCACTCAGGTACATATAGCCGCCGCACTCGCCGAATATCGGCATGCCGTCCTCAGCCGCCCGCTGAACGGACTGAAGCATTTCCCTGTTGCCGCTGAGCTTTTCGGCAAACATTTCCGGAAAACCGCCCCCCAGCAGCAGTCCGTCCGCCTCCGGCAGCTCCCTGTCCTTCAGCGGGCTGAATTCCACGATTTTGGCTCCCAGCCGTTCCAAGGTTGCCAGGCTTTCCGGATAATAAAAGGAAAAGGCCTCATCGCGGGCAAGGGCAATTCTGATTTTGCCGAAATCATCCGGAAAGCTGCGCTTGCGCCCCTCTATAACATGGGACAGATAGGCATCCCTCTCATTGGTAAGCTTCTGCAGAAGAGGCGCACTGTGAGCCACCTGCATGATGGCGGCAAAATTAATCTGCCTTGTCATGGCCTCTCCCATGGCATCCACTGTCCTGACGGCCTCGTTCTCCTCCACCGGCGTCAGCCCCAGATGCCGCTCCGGCATGACCAGAGCCTCATCACGGCGCACCGCACCCAGCACGGGAATCTGCAGCCTTGCCAGAGCATCCTCAATCATTTTCTGATGATTATCCGAGCCGATGCGATTCAAAATCACCCCTGCCAGCCGCACCTTTTCATCGTACAGCTTGAAGCCAAGGGCAATGGCCGCCGCCGAAGCCCCCATAGACTTGCAGTCTATAACCAGCACCACCGGCGCATCCAGCATTTTGGCAATTTCCGCCGTGGAGCTGATGCCCCTGTTGCCGCCGTCATAGAGGCCCATCACTCCTTCTATCAGGGCAAAATCACTCTGGGAAGCCGTGTCAATAAAGGAGTTGACCATGGTTTCCCCGGATACCAGCCATGTATCAAGATTGTGTGCCGGCCGGCCGCTGGCCAGCCTGTGATAACCGGGATCAATGTAATCAGGCCCTATTTTGTAGGACTGCACCCTTACCTCCTGCTGACGCAGAGCCGCAAGCAGTCCCGTCACTATTGTTGTCTTGCCGCAGCCACTGCTGACGGCACCTATTACTATCCGTGGAATTCTGTAAGCCATAAAAAGACCTTCCCTGTTTGTCTGTCAATACTACCAGCCAATCATCTGCTGTTATCAATTATGTACATAATCGCATTGATAACGGCCGCCGCTATAGGGCTGCCGCCCTTGGTGCCCTCCACCGTAACATAAGGCACAGCCGTATTTGCCGCCAGGGCCGCCTTGGAATCCGCGGCCCCCACAAAGCCCACAGGAATTCCTACTATCACCGCAGGACGCAGGCCCTCCTCATCAACCATGCGCAGCACCTCAAAAAGCGCTGTCGGCGCGTTGCCGATGGCGATGATGGCGCCATCCATATCCCTACCAAAGCTGCGCATAGCCGCCATGGAGCGGGTTATGCCCTGTTCCCTTGCAGCTGCCGCAATCTCCGGCTCCGCCACCCTGCAGAAGACCTGCCCCCCAAAGGAAGCCAGCTTTCTCTTGTTGATGCCGGTGCGCACCATCTCCACATCGGTATAAATATGGCAGCCGGACTGCAGTGCCTTTTTCGCCGCCTTGATGGCCTCCGGATGCAGCCTGATAATGGGTGCATATTCCACATCACCGGCCGCATGGATAATGCGGGAATACACCTTGACTGCTTCCTCATCAAGCTTGAGCTTTTCCAGATAAGGCGCAATAATCTCCATGCTGCGATTTTCTATATCCATAGGCTTTTTGATAAAATCCATGCTAACCTCCATAAATAAACAGCCTGCACCGCAAACAGCTACTGCAGCGCTATAAAATCCACCACTGCCTCAAACGTATAGGCTATGTTATCATACTGCATTGCAGGCCTGTCGATAATCACCAGCGGCAGCCCCAGCTCCATGGCAGCTGCAAACTTCGTATCAGCACCTCCGGCAGTCCCGCTGTTCTTTGTAACGACCACCTGCGCCCCATATTTTTTGTACAGCTCCTTGTTCAGCTCCAGGGAAAAAGGCCCCTGCACAGCCACAATATTGGCAGGCGTAAAGCCCAAGTCCCTGGCCAGCTGCACCACCTCCGGCTCCGGCAGGATGCGGCAGACCAGCTCCTTTCCCTGCAGTGCCTCGGACTTGGCAAAAGACTCCAGCTTGCGGCTGCCGGTGGTAAGAAAAATCCTTTCCCCCAGCCCTGCCGCCACCTCGGCCGCCCTCTGATAATCCGCTACATAATACGCCTTGTCATAATCCAGAGGCGTCTGCTGCCGCTCATACCGGATGTAGGCGACACCCGCCCTGCGGCACGCTGCCATGGCATTTTCCGAAACATTGGCAGCATAGGGATGGGAAGCATCCACAAAAACATCAACCTGATGCTGACGAAAATACTCCGCAAACCCCTCTTCATCCATAGGCTCACAGCTGACCTGAATGCCCTGATAGCTTTTCAGCAGGCTTTCCCCGTAGCTGCTCACCACCGATGCCGTCACTTGGTAGCCCTTCTGCAAAATATAGCCTGCCAGCTCCCTGCCGTCCCTGGTTCCTGCCGCCACAAAAATTCTCCCTGCCATGTCAGCCTCACTCCCCGGAAATCCTGTAGCCCCGCGGTGTAATCATATAGCCGTCCTTCACGTAGGTATTGCTGTTGCCGATGATTACCATGGAGAACATGCCGATTTCTTCCTCCGTAAAGTGTTCCAGATCCGACAGGACAGCCTTCTCCTTTTCACGGCTGGCACTGGTCACAATGCCCACAGGCGTCCTTCCGCTGCGATGCTGCAGCAGGATTTTCTGAATCTCAAAAATATAGTCAGGGCGATGCCTGCTCTTGGGGTTATACAGGGCAATTACGAAATCACCCTCCCCTGCCAGGGCGGCACGCTTTTTTATCAGCTCCCATGGCGTCATCCAGTCACTGAGGCTGATTACGGCAAAATCGTGCATCAGAGGCGCTCCCAGAATAGAGGCCGCCGCATTCACGGCCGAAACGCCTGCCACTACGCCGCCCCACTCAGGACGCTGCTCCTTCGGCAGCTGCAGCACCAGCTCCAGCACCAGCCCCGCCATGCCGTACACGCCGGAATCGCCGCTGGACACCACCACCGTATCCTTGCCGTCAGAGGCCGCCTCCACCGCTGCCCGGCAACGGTCAACCTCCTGTGTCATGCCGGTGCCGATGACCTCCTTGCCTGACAGGAGCGGTTCAATCAGGCTGATATACGTCTTATAACCGGCTACAACCTGCGCTCCCTCAATGGCCTGCCGTGCCCGTGGTGTCATATCCTCAAAGCTGCCCGGCCCTATGCCCACTACAACTATCTTTCCCATATCAATGCTACCGTCACTTTCTCGTATTT
>CAMFES010000062.1 GCA_945949525.1 uncultured Veillonellaceae bacterium | reverse complement strand
CCGCAGGCACCGCTAACCAGAACCTTAATCAAAGTCAACGCCTCCAAACAACATTTTTTAGTCAAATTTCAGATACTCTAATATAATAAAGGAAAAAAGCTCTCTATGCAAGCCTTTTTGTAAAAAAATCCACCAGAAAATTACAAAAGTATTTACCTGAGCAACGCAAGCAGGCAATTTCCACCGCTAATCTTTTCCAATAAAAATCCCCCTTCAGGCAGACAGAAATAGAAAAACATCCCGCCTCCCTGAAGGGGGTACTCACCCAATAACTAATAAAATGTCAAGGAATCATCCCTGCAAAATGAATATCCTGCAAAAAATCACGGATTGCCAGCAGCAAAAAAATGCTTATACAGCAGCCTGCTTCTTGAAGCTTCCATCAGCTATGCTGAAGCTGCCGTTGCTGAATTCCACATTTTCAATGTGATTACCGGAAGCATACCAGTCAGACAAAACCAGGGTATGCTCGGTACTCATGCCAGTCTGCTGATAGGAGATAACCATATCGTTATTATTCTGGCTGATGGTATACTCCTGGGCGTTAAAGGCATTGGTAAACTGAATGATATCCTCCGAGGTACCTCCTGCGATAATATCATTGCCAAAGCTGTTGCCAAACACGAAGGTATCAGCTCCGTCACCGCCAAACATCAAATCGTCCCCCTTGCCGGAATAAAGCTTGTCATCTCCGGCAGAGCCAACCATGATTGTGCCCTTGTATTTCTCCAAATCAGAAACAGCATGCACCTCACCTGAACCAGCCTGAACATTGTACATAACGTCATCAACATAAAGGCTGCCATTGGTAAACTGCATGTCTATGGCACCACTGTTTTGAGCCATCGTGGAAAATGCATCCTTGAATGTAACAGAAGCTGAAGCATCGCCAAGGTTATCCGTCATGACAATGTCATTGCCATTGACTGACCAGCGCATATCCTGAAAGCGGATTTCATCGGCAAAATTCATGAGCATGCTGCTCCCTTCTGCCATCTTTCCTTCAAATACCACGTTATCATTACCGAAATTGCTGTAATTGCGTTCCCATTTTATCTGACCTTGCCCCTGGACGCCCTCCCGGATAATAAATGTATCATTTCCTTCGTTGCCACAGAGAATGTCATTACCGGCAGACCATACCAGGGTATCATCCCCTGCACCGCCAAACAGCAAATCGCTGCCTGCACCGCCATCAAGGTAATCGTTGCCTGCGCCGCCATAGAGAATATCATTGCCTTCCATGCCGAGAAGAATATCGTCTCCCTCGCCACCGGCCAGATAATCATCACCCTTGCCGCCATACAGTATATCGTTGCCCAGGCCGCCGTCCAAAATATTGCCGCCATCGCCGCCAACCACCACGTCATTGCCATTTCCGGCATAAACCTGGGTTGCCTTGTCACCGGTTTCGATATAGTCATCACCGGATGTACCAAACATAGTGACCTCTGGCAGGCCCAGCTTCGAGCCCTCCCAGACCTGGCGCGGGTCAAGATACTGGCGATACAGGGCGCTTCCTGCCCCCACCACGCTTGGGTCCTTGAAGCCGACTGCCGTACCTGACCACAGGGCAGCAGACTGATCCGGCTCATGCCTGTCAAATCTGGTTGCCCAGATATTGCCCAGACCCAGCTTATCCGTCAGCTCAGGTGTCACGATGTGCTGGGCATTGGCGCCATCCAGAACCGCAAACTCCAGATCCTGTAAATCCTCCCTGGCCGTCAAGAGATACGGCACAATGACAGATACACCTACATGGCCGTCCTTCTCAGGGTCTGCATCATAATTTACAGCTCCCACAGGGTCCCCCTCGGTAATCATATTGGTAACAAAGCTGAAATCCTGTGCCTTGAAGGAATCTACTATCGCCTTTGCCTCCGATGCCTGCTCCACCAGGCTGCCGCTCTGCAGGCGAACAATATTGCCATCAGGCGTATGAATTTCTTTGCCGGCCAAAAGCTGCTCCTGTGCGTACAGCTTCAGCTGAGCCAGCATGCCGGGACCGGCCTCTGCCAGCGTCGGCAGTGCTACACCGGTGTCAATATAATACATTCCGGCCATCATCTGTGCCAGTCCGCCCCCCAGGGAATGCCCGGCCACAGAAATGCTGTACCCCTGACTTACGTATGTATTCATGGCATCTGCCACAATGGTCTTGAATTCCTCATAGCCCTCGCGCATCTGCGGCGGTATAACCCCCAGGCCAATCTCCAAGTCGGCCAGTCCGTCCTTGCTGAGCCACAGCATGCTCAAATCGCTATTTGGCTGAGTGCCCTCCAGGGTGATAACCACCTGCTTGTCAGCACCGTTGACATAGGTGCAGCTGTTAAAGCCATGACTGGTTTCAACCTCCTTGTACTGCTGCCATTTGTCCTGCATTTCCTGATTGGAATTCAGCCTGCCCTTGTAAATCAGCCAGGACATATCACCTATGGAGGCACCTGTATTGAACCTGCTCTCAATTACGGCCCCCTCTGCCTGACTGACCGCATTTGCCTGACGTTCCATCTCTACAGGCGTTACATCACCTGCCAATGCATTAAATGTCCTCAGCAGGTTATCACCAGTGATACTGGCAACCCCCTTGACAAAATTGACAGCATCCGTTACAGGATGCGGCCCGTTGTGTCCCCAGATGGCTACCTTCGCATCCTCAGCAACCGCCTCCAGTGTACCCTGCGGATCACTGATCAGCCTCCCGCCCACGGCAGCTACAGTGCTGGCGGCCTGCTCCAGGGCAGACTGCAGCTTGGCAGCCTTTAGGCTTTCCTGAGCCTGAGCCGTAGCAGCATCCACGCTTGCATCTGAGTCACGCTCCAGCAGACCTTCCAGATCATCCATCAGTTTTCCAAGTAACGACATAAAAAATCCCCCTCTAAAAAATAAAATTTATAATGTAACAGCCCTTACCTGCTGCTGCATCCAAAGTGAATGATATATCCCCTGCCTTGCCAAAAGCTCCTCATGCTTCCCCTCTTCTGCCAGCTCACCTCCGGCTATGACATATATTTTATCGCACTGCATTACAGTTGACAGCCTGTGAGCTATCATGATGACAGTGCGCCCCTTGGCAAATAGATGCAAATTCTGCATGATGCTCCGTTCCGACCTGTAATCAAGGGCGCTGGTAGCCTCATCCAAAATCAAAATACGCGGCCTGGTTATCAATGCTCTGGCAATGGCAATGCGCTGCCGCTGTCCTCCTGACAGGCTGCTGCCGCGCTCCCCTACGTTTGTCTCCAGTCCCTTTGGCATTTCCTGTATAAAATCCCAGGCCCCGCTCAGCCTTGCCGCCTCCACAATCTCCTCCAGCCCGGCCTCCGGCCTGGCTATGGCGATATTTTCAGCTATCGTGCCGTTAAAAAGAAAGCTTTCCTGCAGAACCACGCCTATCTGCTGCCGCAGCCAGGATGGCTCCATCTGTGCCATATCCACCCCGTCTACCAGTATTCTGCCGGACTCAGGTGCATACAGCAGCTGCAGCAGTTTCGTAATAGTGCTTTTGCCGGAACCGGAAGGACCCACAATGCCGATGCAGCTTCCTGCCCTTATGTCCATGGAAAGATGCCCCAACACCAGCCGTCCCTCCGTGCCATAGCGAAAAGACACATCTTCCAAGCACAAGTGCCCCTGCAGCTTCGGCAATACAGTACGGTTTGGATTAAAGGAAGCCTCCGCCCGGCTGCTCATGATATCCCCCAGCTTTTCCAGAGAAACCTTGGCCTGCTGGAACCCCTGCCAGGTGCCAAAAAGGCGCATGACCGGAGAAACCACCATACCGGCCAGCATCTGAAAGGCAACCAGCTGGCCGACGCTGAGACTGTTCTCCATGACCAGATATGCCCCATACCAGAGAATGGCCAGCGTAAACAGCTGCTGATAAAGGCCCCCCAGGCTGCCTGCAACATTGACCAAATTGGCAATAGCGGCATTTGACCTGACATATTTTGTCAGCAGCGTTCCCCAGCGCTTCTCTAAAAGGCCCTCCGCAGCCGCATGCTTGACCGCCTCAATGCCTGTAATGGTTTCTATTATGTAGGCCTGATTGGCCGCATTGGCCTCAAAATTCTCATTCAGGCGCTTTCGATATATGGGAACCACAACAAGGTTGAGCATCGTATAAACTGGCACTGCCAAAAGCACAATCAAGCTAAGCTCCACACTATAATGAAACATCACTGCCATATAAATAACGGTAAACACCACATCCAGCAGCACGGTCATGGCCGTACCGGTAATAAACTGCCGTATCTGCTCCACCTCTCTCAGCCTGGCAACGATTTCACCAGATGACCACCTGTTGAAAAAGGCAACCGGCAGGTATATAAGGTGATGAAACAGGCCGGAGCTAAGCCTCGCATCCGCCCTGCTGGCTATATTGGTAAAAATATAGCTGCGAAAACCGTCAATGAGCAGCCTGAACACCATGACCAGCCCCATGCCGCCCACCATGATGTCCAGGGTTGAAACGCTGTTGTGAACCAATACATCATCAATTATCACCTGCGTAAAAAACGGGCTGACCAGTCCCAGCAGCTGAAGCAAAAGGGATAAAAACAGCACCTTGGCAAATTGGGGTATGCATCCACGCAATACCCTGACAAACCATCCGGCTCCTTCACCCTGCGATTCTGCCAGCTCCGGCCTGTCGGCAAAAAGCACGCAGCTACCGCCCCACATCTGCCTCAGCCTGCCTGTCTCAAGTCCTTCCACACGCCCAGTGGCGGGATTGTATACCTGTACCACACCCTCGCGGCAGCCCATCACCGTCACAGGCTTCATCCCCTGAAGGGAGGCAATATACGGCATAGGCAAAAGTTCCAGCTTCTCTGCCGGTGCCTGTATCTCCCTTGCCAGAAGGCCAAGTCCCCCTGCAGCCTGCAAAAGCTCCAGCATATTCATGCTGCCGGCATGAGCGGCGTAGGTTCTCTTTATCTGCTGCTCCTGCACAGCCTTTCCATGCAGCCTGGCAACAGCCAGCAGGCATTTCAAAAGCCCATCCACATTATCATTTCTTTCAGAATTATTGTCCGTGCCGGACCTATCTTCATGCAACACCTCTGTCCCCCCTACCTTTCACGCAATGCTTCACTGCGGTATTGACGGAACGGGTCCAGGAAAAACTCGATAATTCTTTTTTGCCTGATTTTTATCTCTGCACTGGCGGTCATTCCGGAGGTTATTTCAGCGGTGCGGTCACGAAGCTGAAACTGCGGTTTATCCAGCTCTATTACCACCCTGTAGCGACGTCCCTTATCCTTGTCATCCATGGCATCAGGGCTTATGCTCTCCACACTGCCATGCAGGGTACCATATTTTTGAAAGCTGAATGCCTCTATTTTCACCTCGGCAGCCTGTCCCACCTGCACAAAGCCTATATCCCGATTCTGCACCCATGCCTCAACCTCCAGCTTTGCCGACTCCGGCACAACCTCCATCAGCGCCTGCGCCGGTGTCACTACACCACCAACTGTATGCACCCCTAAATGAGCTATCCTGCCATCAATAGGTGCCCGCAGCATGGATAAGCGCTTCTTTTCCTCGGCCTTCTTCAATTCCTCCTGACAGGATGCCAGCTGCCTCCTGCTTTCCACCAGCAAAGCCGTAATCTCCTTATCATGCTCCGCCCGAAGCTCATCCAGCTGCTGCCGTGCCTGCCTTGCCGACCACGCCGCCTTCTCAACCTTATGCTTTTGTCCCCGCAAATCCTCTTCCAGCTCCACGGTCTTTGCCTGATATTCAAGCACTGTAAATGTAGAGATTGCATTTTCATCAGACAGCTTCATTACCCTGTCGCTTTTCTCCTTGGCAATCCCATACAGTCTTGACAGCTTTTCATAGCCGGAGCGCTCTGCCTCCAGAGCTGCTTCCTGCTGCCTGAGATTGTATGCCGCCTCCGCCAGCCTCGACTGATGATAAGCCATCCTGCTGCTGTACAGATTTTGCTGGAAAAGCCTGTCCTGCCCCTCAAGAAAGCTATCCTCCGCTATCTCAAAGCTGCTTCCGGACTGCTCCGCCAGCAAACGCTTTATATCTGCCTCATAATATGCCGCCCTGTGCCTGAGATTGTCCAAATCGGCCTGGGTCATGGTCGTGTCCAGCTCCACCAGCAAATCTCCCTTGTGGACATACTGTCCCTCAACAACCAGAATATTCCTGATGACACCCTTGTCCTCCGCCTGCACTACCTTGGCCTCGCCGCTGGGAATAACCTTGCCTTCAGCAACCGCCACCTCATCCACATGTCCAAAGCAAAGCCACAAAACTGCAGCAATAAAAAGTCCAATCAACACCCAAAGCAGCTTTCTGGCTGCCGGTGCCGGAGGCCTCGCCATCATCTCCAGCACTGGTGGAAAAAATTCCCTTTCCTGCGCTGTCAATTCCCCTTTTTTGCCAGCCTTTTCATTGGCAGTCCACCTGTCCAGATACAGGCGCAGCCTTTCCCACATATCTACCCCTCCTGCTGCCTAAACATGCTGTAATACAGCCCCTGCTTCTCCATGAGCTGCTGATGGTTGCCAGCTTCCACCATACGTCCCTTTTCCATTACCAGTATACAGTCACAATCCCTGACCGATGACAGCCTGTGAGCCACCATCAGAAGTGTACGCCCACTGGCAATTCGCTTCAGATTATTCATGACAATCCGCTCCGACTGATAATCCAATGCACTGGTAGCTTCATCAAAAATAATTATTTCCGGATTGGCCAAAAGCGCCCTGGCGATGGCCACACGCTGACGCTGCCCCCCAGACAGCCTGTTTCCCTGCTCTCCCACCTGTGTATCATAGCCATCAGGAAGCTCCAGTATAAACTCATGGGCACCTGCCAGCTCAGCCGCCTGCATAACCTGCTCCGTACCTGCCCCCGGCCGGGAAAAAGCAATATTGTCCCTTACGCTGCCGCGAAACAACACACTTTCCTGCTGCACTACCCCGATTCTGCTCCTGAGCCAGTGCTTATCAAGCTTTCCGGCAGGAATCCCGTCAATCAAAACCTCCCCCGAAAACGGCAGATACAGCTGCTCCACCAGCTTGGCAATGGTGCTTTTCCCTGAGCCTGACGGCCCCACAATCCCCACACTCTGGCCTGCCTGCAGCTTAAAGCTGACATTATCTACAGCCGGAGCCGATTCTGCATCGTAGTAAAAAGAAACATTGTTAAATTCAATCGAACCCTGCAATTTTTTTCTTCTTTCCCCGCTCATAACCTCGCAGCGTGCATTCATAATATCCCCCAGCCTTTGCACGGACAGCAATGCCTGCTGCACCTGCTGCCAGATGCCGGACAGGCGATAAAGGGGCTCACTGCCCTGACGCGCCAGCATCTGAAAAGCTATCAGCTGGCCAATTGTCATGGTACCGTCCATTACCTGATGACCACCTGCCAGCAAAATCAGCAGTGTGGAAAAATTCTGTATGCTGGAAGACGAGGTATTTATGAGCAGCCCCAGCTTGAAGCTGTTAAACCCGGAGCTGACACTACGTGCCAGCAAATGCTCCCAGCGCCGGATGAAGGACGGCTCTACAGCCATGGCCTTGACGGTCTGGATACCTGTAACGGACTCCACCAAAAATGCATTGCTGACAGCACCTGCCTGCCAATATTCCTCCAGCCTTTTCCTGAAAACAGGAGCAGCGCCTATATTCTGCACCAGATAGAGGGGCAACGGCAAAAGTGCCAGCAGGGTGAGGCTTACGCTGTAATATGCCATGATAAGAAAAAATGTCGCCGAAAAAAATGCATCCAAAAAGGCTGTCAAAGATACCCTTGTAAAAAAATCCCTGATACCCGTCAGGGCGGATACCCTGGTGAGCGTGTCCCCGACGCGCCTTACCTCAAAATATCTAAGGGGCAATGCCAGCAGATGATGCATCACATAGCTTCCCAATGTCACATCAATTTTATTGACAACTGATATTTCAATAAATTTTCTCGCCATATTCATGCCGCAGGTAAAAAAGGCAGCAAAAGCAAGTCCCGCCCCCAGCACGGTCAAGGTTGCAATCCCCTGCTGACCTATGACCTTATCGATGATAACCTGCGTACAAATCGGTGTCACAATGCCAAGGCATTGCAGAAAAAATGAAGCAGCAAGCACCTCTGCCAGATATCTCCTGTACTTGTTAAAAAAAGGCAGGAACCACAGGACACCGAATTTCTTTCTCGCCCTGCGCCATGAAAACCGCTCCCGCAGCAGCAGGCATTCCCCCGTCCACACTGCTGCCAGCTCCTCCAGCCCCATATTGCCGCTTCTGCCTGTAGAAACATCCAGTGTCATAACCTGTTTTTCGTTGCTTCTGCCCAAAATCAGATATCTGCCATCCTTTGTCCTGACCATTACAGGTTCCCGGCAGGAAGACAGCTCTGCCGCTGACAAAGACCGTATGCAGATGGACATTCCCCATCCCTTGCCCCATTTCGGCAGCTCCTGCCAGTTTTTGGGAAGCTCATTTTTCGCCTGCGCCATCTTATCCTTGTCCAGCTCTATCTCCTGCAACTGCATCAGACAGCAAAGCCCTGACCACAGAAGCCCTTCTCCCTCTATCTGCATATTTTCCCCTCACATTACAGTTGAGAAATTTTGAGTACGCTCAATATGAAATAATTCTACATTTAGGATGAACATTGGTCAATAGGACTAAAATCCATAAAACACTAACAAATCGTAGCATATATCAATATTCTTTTGTATTGTTTATTCATTTAACTAATTTTTGTTCAAATTTGCAAAAATATTCGCCGTAAATCTTCCCCATCTGCTCACCCCACCGTGTGTACCGTAATGCAGAACAAACTAACAAAGGGTCTGACATCAGCCAGACCCTCACGAAGAACCTTTGAAACTATACTCTTTTTTATGCCTTAACCTCTATTTGATTATCATGCACATCTACAATATCGTCATAGGGCGTAACATAAATATAATTTCTCTCCATCACTCCGCCCTTTCCAGATGAGCCTCCAGTTTTCTATATGTGTCTTCCTCTATGGCAACAATCGGCTCAAAATATCCGAATTTAAGAAAGCTATCCACATATTTGCTTGCTAAAGGATTTTGATCTATCTCCAGATTTACCAAATAATACATATCATCCTTCTTCACTATGTATATCCCGTCCCCGCGAAAATACAGCACTTCCACCTGGCTTTTCCTCCTCATAGCAACAAAATGTTTAAAGCCAATTTTGCATTATACGACTTCATTGCATTCTTTCAAACACATACTCCGCATCAGAAGACAAATCATCCCGGAAACTATATCCAAGGCGATTGAAATGCTTTATTTCCACTGGATTTTCGATACAATGCTCTGCCATATACCTGACCATTTCCCCCCGGGCCATCTTGGCATAGGTTCCCTTGGTCACCAGCTTGTCCCCTGCCTTTTCGCAGAATACTATGGTGATGTAGGTATCCTTCACCGTCAGGTATTTCTCAATGCACCTGGCATATTCCTTGGAGGCAAGATTGATTATTATGCCGCTCTCATCCCGCACCGCTTCACATAGCCTGCTCCCCCAATATGCATACATATCCTTAGCTGTTCCTATGGCGGCCTTCGCCTGCATTTCCAATCGATAGGGAACCACCCCGTCCATCGCCCTCAAAACGCCGTAAAAAGCCGACAAAATCCGCAAATGCTCCTGCACATATTCAAAATGACCATCCTCAAACACCGCCGGAGCCATATACTGATACGCCAGTCCCTCATAGGCCAGGACTGCCGGTGTCAGATTTTTTGTCAAATCCATCGTCTTAAGGCGCCGGACATTCTGCTCAGCTATTTTATCATTACAGTGCCAAAGCTCTTTTAGCTCAGAGTACGACTTCCCCTTCAGCCAGACAGCAATTTCCTTCGCACTTTCCAAAAAGATCGGCGTACTAAGAGGCATCAGGCTATCCGTGTCCACATTCATCTTCTTGGCAGGGGATAGTATAATCTTCATCAGACAATCACCTGCAGCATTTTTTCTGCATCATCTGCCGTCTTTACCTTGCCATTGGCCATAACTATTGTACCCTGCTCATCAATAAGATAGGTTGTCCGAACCACGCCCATGGATACCTTGCCGTAATTTTTCTTTTCCTTCCAAACATCATAAGCCTCAATCACCCTGCGTTCCGTATCTGAAAGCAAAGTAAATCTAAGCCCATATTTTTCCTCGAACTTTTTATGGGAAGCCACCGAATCCTTGCTTACTCCCAAAATTACAGCTCCCTGCTCCACAAACTGCGTTTGCAGCTCAGAGTAACCGCTTGCCTGCCTGGAACACCCCGGCGTATTATCCCGTGGATAAAAATACAAAATAACCTTCCTGCCCAAATAATCACTCAGCTTGTGCAGCTCGCCATTCTGATCAGGCAGCTCAAAATCAGGTGCCTTGGTTCCTACCTCTAACATAGTTATTCCTCCAATTTGGCATATACTTATCCACTATACTACGCCTAACACTTAGGCGTTTGATGAGGGAGATTCCCGCTTCTACGATAAAATTATAATCCTTGGAACACAGATTGTCTAACATGAATTTCCCTTTACTGCTTTATCTTGCTCGGTTGATTGTATAATGAACTTGAACAGTTAATCAAAAAAATAAAAATCCATAGC
>CAMFES010000061.1 GCA_945949525.1 uncultured Veillonellaceae bacterium | reverse complement strand
GCCTGCAAGGGCTTTGAGTCCATGTTCATCCAGCTGATGTGGAAGGAAATGCGCAGAACCGTGCCGGAGGATTCCCTGTTTGGCCAGTCCAACGGGGAGAAGATTTTCCGGGACATGCTGGACACGGAGATGGTGGACCGCATGTCCGAGGCCGGTGGCTTTGGGCTGGCTGATGTGATGTACGATCAGCTTACGGCCCAGTATCAGGCCCGCAAGGACATGGATGCCAGAGCCAGGGCGGCATGGGAGGCCAAAGGCAGGAAGATTGACCTGCCGGGCTGAAAATAGCAGATAGTTATTACTTGAGGCTATCCTTGAGGTAGCCTCTTTTGTTTTTTGTCATATTCGGAGGTCTTTAGTGTGAAGAGGTTTATTTGTGTTGTAATGGCAGCTTTAATGCTGTTCCTTCATATAGATGTGCTGGAAGCGGCAAGCGTCAGGCCGTCAGTGGTCAGCCAGAATGTCAAGACGTCTGCGTCAGGCAAAGCAACGGCGGGAAAAGTCACAGCAGGCAAGACGCCAGCCGGAAAAACCAAGGCCGGGACGCCTGCCCCTGTGACGGGGGCTGTTTCGTCAGCCGGTCCGCGGCTGAGCGCCGTGCGTTACGGGGACAGCACGGAGAGGCTGCGGATTGTCCTTGATACAGGCAGTGTACCGGAGTACACGGTAACCAAGGAAAACAACGGCACCCGTCTGGTGGTCACCATGAATAACCTTGCTACATCTATACAGTCAGCGCCGGACTGCGGCAGCAATGTCATCAGGGATGTGATACTGGGCACCTACGGCAGTGATACTGTACAGCTGATTGTGGACATGAAGGCCGCGCTGGATACAAAGGTGTATGCACTGCAAAATCCAGGGCGCATAGTCATAGACATTCAGAAGGAATACGAGAAGGAAACCGTCACATCAGTAGCTCCGGGACTGAGCTATACCAAATATGTCCGGGTGGACAGCAGGGGCATGCTGACCTCCTATCTTCTGGAGGTGGACAGAAACAGGTTTGACGTGGGGCTGGCCCTGGCAGGCGGCAGTATTTCATCCGGCAGGGCGTCAGTAAAGAGCATCGCCGGTGCCAGGGGAGCGGTGGCCGCCGTCAATGGCGGGTACTTCGGGCTGGACGGCATGCTGATTGGCAATACACGCATTGACGGGCAGACCGCCGGTACGACCTACTACCGGCGCACCTCCCTGGGCTTTATGCCGGATGGCAAATTGAAGCTGGCCCCTTCTGAATACTATGGTGAGGTCAATGTAAAGGGCAAGAAGGTATTTCTTTCCGGGGTCAACTGTGAGCGGGGAGAAAATACCACCATCCTGTACAACAGCCTGTTTGGCAGCTATACCAAAACCAACGAATTCGGCACGGAATACGTTATCAGGGACGGCAGGGTGACCGCCGTCAGCCAGGGCAACAGCTTCATTCCCTCCGGCAGCCAGGTGATTTCCGTGCATGGTACGGCTCAGGAGGCCTTTGCCGGTGTCAAGGTGGGGGACAAGGTAGCTGTGGGAGAGAGCTTCGGCAGTGAGCTGGATGGGGCAAAGAACATTATCGGAGCAGGGCCGGAGCTTCTGCGGGGCGGCATGGTGAATGTCACAGCAGAGGCAGAGCAGTTCCCCAATGATATAGCCAGGGGGCGGGCACCCCGGACAGCTGTGGGCATCAAGGCTGACGGCAAAATGCTCCTGCTGGTGGTGGACGGACGCCAGAGCCACAGCATCGGGGCTACCCTGGTGGAAACAGCTCAGCTTTTAAAGCGCTTCGGGGCGGTAAATGGCTTTAACCTGGATGGCGGCGGCTCCAGCGAGCTGGTTCTGCAGGGGCAGATTATGAACAGCCCTTCTGATGGCAGGGAGCGTGCAGTGGGCAGCGCCGTTGTTGTGGTGCGTAAATAAAATATTTGCTTGCTATTAATTTTTTTTAGGATATAATGAATGTATTGGTTCCTACTGTGATATTCATTATGTGGTTATGAGGTGAATTTTTTGCATAGATTTTTTGGTAAAATGAGAAGGCGTCTGCTGGCTGCCTGCCTGTCGGCTGCCCTGCTGGTGAGCAGCACCGCCATGGCAGCTCTGCCGGAGATTGTCAGCCTGCAGGATGTGAAGCCGGGCATGTGGGGTACCGGCTATACCGTAATAGACAGCAGCGGCGAGATTCGTCCCTTTGATGTGGAGGTTGTAGGGGTGCTGGGGGATAACAGCAAGATGTCCTCCAAGAGAATACTGGTTAATCTCTATGGTGCTTTGATTGATGAAACCGGCGGGGCTATCTCCGGCATGAGCGGCAGCCCTATCTATTTTGGTGGCAGGCTGGCAGGAGCCCTGTCTGCGGGCTACAAGGATATGTACCCTACCCAGCGGATTATGCTGACACCGATTGAGGATATGCTGAAGATATGGCAGTATCCGGATACCCTGAACAGGACAAGGTTCCCACAGCTGGATTTGAAGAAGATGAAGGCAGAGAGGGAAAAATTCCAGGCGGCTGAGGCGGAAAAGGCCAAAAAGGCCGGTAAGGGTGCCGAAGCTGCAGAGGCGGCTGATAGGGATGCAGCCGATACAAAGGATGCCGATACAAAGGCAGCCGGGGCAGAGGGACTTGAGGCCGGAGATACCGGCAGCGAGGCTGCTGATGCTGGTGAGGCAGCTGATACTGCTGCTGCCGATGATGATGTGTCCGCTGCAGACAGCACAGAGGATGCAACGTCAGCTGTGGAGGAAAAGAATACCTATTTTGCCTCCGGCTTTGGCAGCAGGGGCATGAAGCTTCTGCAGGCAGGACTGGACAGGCTGGGGCTGAAGGTTGATTATGATAATGTCTGGGATGCAGGGGCATCCGTTATGCAGGCAAGGCCTGATGCAGTGCTGCAGCCTGGCTCGCCTGTAGGTGTTGCCCTGTCCGTAGGGGATTTCTCCTTTGGCGCGATGGGTACGGTAACGGCTGTGGATGGCAAAAATATTTTGGCCTTTGGCCATTCCTATACCCATCGGGGCAATGTGAACTATTTCATGACGGATGCCCAGGTGGTAAGCACCATTCATGGGCCTACCAACGGCATGAAGCTGGGCAATGTAAACGGCATTATTGGCCGCATCAATCAGGACAGGCAGGATGGCATAGGCGGCATACTGGGACAGCTGCCTCAGACCGTGCCGGTTATAGTCACAGTCCACGACAAGGATACCGGCAGCAGCATAACCTATAATTCCATGCTGGCTTACGATGAGGAGGTAGTATCGGTGCTGGCGCCGGTGGTGGTGTACAGCTCCATCACCAACACGCTGGATCGTCAGGATGGCTCTACGGCCTCCCTGAAGTTTTCCCTGCGCAGCAACTACGGCAAGGACGGCCTGATTGAGCGCAGGAACATGTTCTACGATCCGGAGGATGTGGCCAAGGCTTCCATTGGCGAGCTGAATGATATTTTAGGGGTTATCCTGGGCAACAAGGAGAAGGAGCCGGATTTGCTTGATTTGAAGGTGGATGTAACCGTGGAGCGGGGGCGCAGGACGGCTACGCTGATTTCCGCCGTGCCAAGCAAGAAGGAGGTTCTGCCTGGGGAGGCCATTACCTTTGATACCACCATCCAGCCGTACAGGGGCGAAAAGATAAAGCTGTCTGTGCCGTATACGGTACCGGCAAATCAGGCTCCCGGCAATCTGGCTCTGGATGTGCATGGCGGCGGTCTTGTAAACGTAGCCAAGATACTTCTGGCCCAGCAGGCGGCGCTGGATGCCGGTATCAATCTGGACGAGGAGCCGCCTGTCAGCGCACAGCTGCAGGACATGCTGGCCAGCAGCTGCAACAACGAGATTATCATCGAGTCCACCGTGGTGGTGCCGAAAAACGATGAGGAGCTGCAAAAGAGCATCAAGCAGGCAAAGAAAATGGCCGAGCAGATGGCGAAACAGAACGCCGCAGGCGGCAACAAGAAGCCGGCTGTGCAGGAACCGGCCCCTGTCAGCAAGGTGGCTACAGACTATATCATAGAGAACATCATTCACACCAATGTAACGGTTCTGGAAGATAAAAATAAATAATGCAAATTGCAGGCTGTACAGGTTTCAGTTAATTTTCACCCACTACTATTATCATGTATTGTGGGAGTTTTGCTGATTAATCCTGTACAGTTTTTTCTTTGACTTAACCATTTATACTTGCTAAAATAAAAGGCGGATTAATATTTTATGGAGGGGGACGGGTTATGTTCACTCGCTTTCTCGAATATATAGGAGCCAAGGTGCTGGGCGGCCTGTATTTTGTGGGAGATATTGTGCTGCTCTTCTGGGGAGCGGTGCAGCAGGCTCCCAAGAAGCTGCGGCCAAGGCATATCCTGCATCAGATGTCCCATCTTGGTGTGGATACCCTGCCCATAGTTTCCCTGACACTGCTGTTTACCGGCATGGTAATGTCCCTGCAGATGGCCGGGGAGATGATCAAGTTTGGTGCCGAGTCCACCATTGGCGGCATTGTGGCGATTGCCATAGGCCGTGAGCTGGGGCCGGTGCTGGTGGGGGTTGTGGCCGCGGGCCGTGTCGGCTCCGCCATGACTGCTGAAATCAGTACCATGAAGGTTACGGAGCAGATTGATGCACTGCGGGTCATGGCCACCAATCCACTGGGATATCTGGTGGTGCCCCGCATGATTGCCTGCATGGTAATGGTGCCTCTTTTGACGGTATACGGCAACCTGATTGGGGTGCTGGGAGGATGGGCTGTTGCCCTGCATTATTTTAACGTCAGCAGCTATGTCTACTGGCATTCCATTGAGCAGTTTGCAGACGGGGCGGATTTTTATGCCGGTCTGATCAAGGCCGTGGTCTTTGGCCTGGTGATTGCCACCGTGGGGTGCTATTACGGCATGAGGGCCCCTGCCGGGGCAGAGGGTGTCGGCATGGCCACCACCAGGTCCGTGGTGACGGCCATTGTCATCATCTTCATGCTGAATGTTATCCTTTCCTGGATGCTGTATTGATGTAGTGGAGGGATGATATGATAAAGATCAGGGATGTGTGCAAGAGCTTTGGCGACAAGGCGGCCCTGAAGCACATTACGCTTGATGTGGTGGAGGGGGAAACCCTGGCTATTATCGGCGGCTCCGGCTCCGGCAAAAGCACGCTGCTCAGGCTGCTGATAGGGCTGGACAGGCCCACCAGTGGCGAAATCTACATTATGGGCAGGCCTATTGCCGGCATGAGTGAAAAGCAGCTGGATGAGCTGAGGATGAACATGGGCATGGTCTTTCAGTATTCCGCCCTGTTTGACTCCATGACCGTGGGGGAAAATGTGGCCTTCGGACTGCGGGAGCATACGGATTATCCGGAGGAAAAAATCAGGGCGATTGTGGCTGAAAAGCTGGAGCAGGTAGGCCTGCCGGGGATTGAGGCGGCCATGCCGGGAGAGCTTTCCGGAGGCATGAAGAAGCGTGTAGGGCTTGCCAGGGCCATCGCCTTTGACCCGAAGATTATTTTTTATGATGAGCCAAGCTCAGGACTGGACCCGATTATGACGGCGAAGATTGATGAGCTGATAATCGAAACCAGAAAGAAGCAGAAGGCTACCTCGGTGGTGGTTACTCATGATATGGCCAGTGCCTGCACCATAGCTGACCGCATAGCCATGATTTATGAGGGTGAGCTGATTGCCGCAGATACGGTGGAGAATTTTCAGCGGCTGGAGGACCCGCGGGTGCAGAGCTTTTTGCAGAGAATGTATGTAGGAAGGGAGAATCGCAGATGAAAACAGAGGTAAAGGTAGGCGCCTTTACTCTGCTGGGCATAGTGCTTATGGTGGTCATTATGGCTCTTTTGAGCGGTATAAGGCCCGGCAGTGACAAGGGATACGCACTGAGCATCGGTTTTCCCCAGGCCATAGGGCTGACCTCCGGCAACGATGTGTGCTACGCGGGGGTGAGGATTGGCAAGGTAAAGCAGGTGGAACCCTCCGGACTGGGCGTGGTTGCAGATGTGGTCATAGAGGATGATGTAAGGATTCCCAAAAAATCCACTGTTATTGTAACCTCCAATGGCGTCATGGGAGGCAAGTTTATCAATATTACCCCGATGCAGGATGCGGATATGGAGGACTGCTACGGGCCGGGAGATTTTCTCTATGGATTGCAGGAGGCCACCATGGATGATATGATGGCCAATTTGAATACGGCTGTGCTGAAGGTGCAGACCTTGCTGGATTCCATGAATGATGTGCTGGGGGATAAGGACACTCAGAAAGCACTGAAGGAAGTTTCCCTGAATATGCGGAATATTACGGCCAACATTGACAGGCTGACTGCTTCCCTGGCAGAAATGGCGGCCAGCAATCAGGGGGATGTGCGTCAGATGGCACAGAACCTGAACCGCATGACAGGCAGTCTGATGCGGGCGGCAGACAGTCTGGAGGTGCTGGTATCCACCTTTAACGGCAACGGTGAAACGGGAGCCAATCTGAAGGAGGCTATAGCCAACCTGTCCGCTACCAGCAAGCGCATTGATAATATGGCGGCTTCCCTGGAGGGCGTGGTGACGGACCCGCAGGTGGCTGATGACCTGAAGGCTACCTTGCACAATGTGCGGGGTGTCAGCGAGCGTGCTGACAGGATGATGGGCAAGGTTTCCAGCATTGAGGTGGAAGCAGGCCTGGAAACCATGTACAGCGGCAAGGAAAATCGCTGGCAGACGGGTATCGGACTGGATGTCCGCCCCGATGACAGCAGCCTGTTGCGGCTGGGATTGAACGATATCGGCGAGGACAACAATATCAACTTTCAGGGCGGCGTGTATCGCGGCGCCTTTGGAGCCAGGGCCGGTGTGATTGACAGCAAGGCGGGGCTGGGGATTGATATAGGCAGCCGCAAGCTGAACCTGTCCGTGGATGGCTATGATTTTAACGATTTTCGCTTGAAATCGCGCCTGCAGTACGAGATTGCCAAGGATACATATATTTTTACCCAGGTCAATGATATAAATAACGCAGATAAAAGAGCGACGTATTTTGGCTTGAGAAGAAGCTTTTAATATATCTTTTTAATACATACTATACGTATTGATGTTTTTTGCAGGTTAGGGAGGAATTCATTTTGAAACGCAATATTATTTTTAAGAGGGTCAGCAGCCTGATACTGGCCGGTATGATGTCCATGTCCATTGCCAGTGCGGAAACCATGGACCTGACACTGGAGGACAGCGTAAGGCTGGCCCTTGATAACAACTACAGCATCAAGGAGCAGGAGGCCGACTATGACAGTGCGGTATGGGCAAGGCATCAGGCACGCCGCACGGCAGGACCGAAGCTGAACTGGGAGAGCAAGGCCACCAAGCTGGGCGGGGATTGGTATGATGCCAATAAGCTGGACAGGGCTTTTGGCAACGGACTGACCCTGACCTTCCCTGTATATACCGGCGGCCAGCTGGAGGGAGCAATCAAGGCGGCTGATCTGGGCATGAATGCTTCCGAGCTGGGGCTGGAGCTGACCAAGCAGAAGGTGAAGGCCGGAACCATGGCGGCCTATTACAAGGCACTGCAGGCCAAAAACCAGATCAAGGTGGCACAGGATTCTGTGAATACCCTTACTGAGCATCTGAAAAACGTAAATGCCCAGTTCAGTGTCGGCACTGTGGCAAAATCTGATGTGCTGGGAACCCAGGTGCAGATGGCCAATGCAGAGCAGAGCCTCATAACTGCCAACAACAACTATGATGTTGCCATCGCCTCCCTGAACAATATTATGGGCGTGCCGACAGGCACGGAGCTGAACCTGACTGACAGCCTGGATTATGTGGCCTACGAAATTCCGCTGGAGGAGTGTACGGAGTATGCACTGCTGAACCGTCCTGATGTGCTGATTGCTGACTATAATGTGGCTATTGCCAAGGCAAATGTGGAGCAGGCCAAGGCAGGCTATCGCCCTAGCGTAAGCCTGGCAGCTACCAAGAACTGGCAGGGCGAGGATCCATTCGGCTCCGATGAGGATGACCAGCGTTATGCCCAGAACAACAACTGGACAGCAGGCGTGGTGCTTTCCTGGGATATCTGGGACAACCAGGTGACTGAGGCCAAGGTAAGGCAGTCCAAGGCCGCTGTGATGAAGGCGGAGGCTGTGGCTGACGATACCCGCCAGACTGGTGATCTGGAGGTGCGCACCGCCTATCTGAACCTGAAGGCGGCTGAAAAGAGCATCAACACTACCAAGGTAGCCGTGGAGAAGGCACAGGAGGACTACAAGATTGCCCAGGTGCGCTATTCTGCCGGTGTGGGCACCAACCTGGACGTGATGGATGCCGAGGAGAAGCTGACCCAGGCTCAGACCAACTACTACACCGCCCTCTACAACTACAATTCCAGCAAGGCAGACCTTGATCGTGCTATGGGCATCATGGTTGATTTGGATATCAAGAAGCTGGCACTGGACACCCCGGCAAATAAAGGCTGATAAAAGACAAGAATTGCTAAGAAAAGCTGATAAAGGCCGGGAAGCATAAGCGGGCCTCGAACCGGCCACCAAAGGACCAGAGTGAAATCTGGCGATTGGTGGCCGGTTTTTTGTCGGTTTTATTTCCTTCGTTCATATAAAAAATGAACGGAATTCATTTTTTGCTTTCATATTTGACAATATTCATATATAATGGATAAGTATGGGGGTGTTTTCTATGGCTGAAGCAATGGGCAGGCGGGAGCAGAAGAAGCTGCTGGCCAGAAGCAGGATTATGGAGGCGGCGATTGAGCAGTTTACCCGGTGCGGCTTTCAGGCGGCTTCCGTAGCTGATATTATGAAGTCTGCTGATATGGGGCTGGGAACCTTTTACAATTATTTTGCGTCCAAGGAGGAGCTGCTGCACTGCCTTTTGGATGGCCTGGCTGTACAGCTGCAGCAGCATTTGCAGGAGCTGCAGGAGCAGCAAAAGGGTCACGGGGAGATTTTGCGGGAGATGGTACTGCTGACGGCAAGGCTGGTAGGGCAGAACAGGTATGTGCTGCCGTTGTTTCTCAGCGCCGGAGATAAATCCGGTAGCAGGGAGCTGCCTGTGGAGCAGTCAGAGTGCGTTGTAGAGCCTCACGGTCCTGCCTTTATGGGCATGTTTTTGCAGCTGGTGCAGGACGGACAGCAGAGCGGCGAATTCCGGCAGGATGTATCGGCGGAGATTATCACGGAGATGTTTCATTCCCTCTTTCAGGCGGCGGCCTTCAGCAGACTGCCCCTCAGCTTTGAGGAAAACATCAATATGAAGCTGAAGCTGATTATTGACGGAATATGTACGAAATAAACAGGCCGTAAGGCTGAAGTGTGTATGAATTAATTATAAGGTGAGAGTATTTTATGATAAGTGTAACAAAGCTTTTATTTGCCAGGGAGTATTATGGGGATTCCCTGCGCTATACAAAATCCGCCCATGCCATGCGAAACGGCGCCGGTGAGGGCATGGGGCCGGTGGTGGTATGGAATTCCACCAAGACCTGCAACCTGAAATGCCGTCACTGCTACATGAATTCTGACAGCAGGAAGTATCAGGACGAGCTGACCACGGCGGAGGCAAAGGCATTTATTGATGATCTGGCGGATTTTCATGTGCCGGTGCTGCTTTTTTCCGGCGGTGAGCCGCTGATTCGCCCTGACTTTTTTGAGCTGGCGGAGTATGCCCAGAAAAAGGGCGTGCGCCCTACCCTGTCCACCAATGGCACATTGATTACCCGTGAGGTGGCCGCCCGCATCAAGGATATCGGCGTGGGCTATGTGGGGATTTCCCTGGATGGCCTGCAGGATGTCAATGACAAGTTCCGGGGGGTGGAGGGGGCCTTTGAAAAGGCCATGGCCGGCATCCAGAATTGCGTGGCTGTGGGACAGCGGGTAGGCCTGCGGTTCACCATCAATCACCACAATATTCAGGAGCTGGACAATATCTTTGATTTTATTGAGCGAGAGAATATCAACCGTGTCTGCTTCTATCATCTGGTGTACTCCGGCAGGGGCAGTGCCATGCAGGATCAGGATGTGACGGCGGAGGAATCCCGTCGTGCCATGGATACTATTATCCGGCGCACGAAGGATTTTGAGGACAGGGGGCTGGAAAAGGAAATTCTGACGGTGGACAACCACTGTGACGGCGTGTACATGTATTTGAAGGCTGTGACCGAGGGCAACGATGCCCAGGCGGAGCAGATAAAGAAGTATATCGCCATGAACGGGGGAAACCGCTCCGGCATTGCCTTCGGGGAGGTGGACCCTTTCGGCTATGTGCATCCTGACCAGTTTACCCAGCATCACACCTTTGGGAACGTCCGGGACAGGAGGTTCAGCGAGATTTGGCAGGATACCTCACATCCGATTATGGCGGGGCTGAAGGACAGGAAGCCTCTTTTGAAGGGACGCTGCGCTAAATGCAGGTTCCTTGATAACTGCAACGGCAATTTCCGCACCAGGGCAGAGGCCGTCACCGGGGATTTTTGGGAATCTGACCCGTCCTGCTATCTGACAGATGAAGAAATCGGTATCGGGGGAGGTAGCAACTGATGATTGTTTCTTGGAATACTACTAACGCCTGCAATATGTACTGCGACCATTGTTATCGGGATGCGGGCTGCAAGGCGGAGGAAGAATTGTCCACGGCGGAGGCAAAGACGCTGCTGGAGCAGATTGCCAGGGCGGGCTTCAAGATTATGATTTTTTCCGGCGGCGAGCCTCTTATGCGGCCGGATATTGTGGAGCTGGTGGCCTATGCCTCCAGCTTAGGGCTGCGGCCTGTTTTTGGCACAAACGGCACCCTGATTACCCTTGAGATGGCACAGAGGCTGAAGGCGGCCGGTGCCATGGGCATGGG
>CAMFES010000060.1 GCA_945949525.1 uncultured Veillonellaceae bacterium | reverse complement strand
AATATTTACAAGGGCTGAGAGGCATTTTTTCCGTTTTGAAGTGTCAAACTCCCGCTAGCATCTGGCGCATTTTTGTATTGGCAAGCTTGTCACTTGAAAGTGCATGATAGTAACTGTTAAGCTTTTTATTACATCTGTAAGATAATATTATATTGTCTCAATATTGCATATCATTTAGCTATTTGCCCGAAATTATATCCCCTCCAAAATAAGCATAATGCCACACTATACGAGTATAACTAATTACCAGGCAAAGCCCACAGAAAATACTTTCATTTTTCTGCGTTTTAGTATATAATAATTTAGCTGGCATTATTGTGCCAGTATAAACACATAATGCGGAGAGGTGTCCGAGTGGTCGAAGGTGCCTGACTCGAAATCAGGTGTGGCTAATAACCACCGGGGGTTCGAATCCCCCTCTCTCCGCCATTGAAGACACAAGGCTCACGGCTTTTTCGCCGTGAGCCTTTTTGAATTACACCTATTCCCTTGCAGGATTTGCAAGGCCATTTACAAACTATCCTCTCAGCCGAAAATCTGCCCCGGCAGCCTCAGCTTCTCTTTTGGCGGAAACTGCCTGTCAAACTCCTCAGCCTCTGCCTCATCCACAAAATATCCCTTCGGGGTGGCGTATTCGCCGGTAATCCCTTCCAGATAGCCCGGAATCAGCTCACGGCACAGGAAAAACGAGGCATCAGCCCCCTCTGGCAGGCCATGATAGCGGATGCCGTACTCTGACGCCTCCACACATCCGCTCTTGCCGTAAAAATCAATATTTCCCTCAAAGCAAAGGGCACCGGCCCCAAAAGCTTTTGCCTGCTGAAAACCGTAATCCAGCAGGATTTTCCCATAGCCCTGCCGCTTGTATTCAGGCGCAATGCAGATAGGCCCCATGGTCATGATGGGAATGCTCCTGCCATCATCAGCCTTGATTTCCGCCCTCATGAAAATAACCTGACCGATCAGCCTGCCTTCAAGTTCCATAACAAAGTTCAGCTCCGGCACAAACGCCTCATCCTGCCTCAGCTGGTTCAGCACATAATGCTCAAGGCAGCCGGGACGATACACGTTCCAAAAGGACTCCCGCACCAGGCTTTCCACCTGCCGCTGCTCATCCTGCCGCTCATGACGGATAATTACCCTGTTATTGCCATTAACAAATTTCCCGATGCTCATCCGTTCACTATTGCTATGGCCACCATTACTTCCATTAATACGGTCATTATTATGGATAAAATTCTTGCTCATTGTTTTTCCTCCTGACGATTTTCGCAAATTAAGCACACTAACACAAAGAAGCCTCTGGCTGCTCATCAGCCACCAAAAGGCTCCCTGCCAAAAATCCATCGGAAGGCCTTATACAAATACCAAGTGCAAATTACTTCAATTGTAGTCCGACCTTCCGGTCAGGCTACAATCTCCAAGGTGTTGTTCTTCAAACAGCATACTCCTTAAAAACACAAAACATAACACATAACACATAAAACATAAATAATAAAACGAAAAAGGCCGGTGCAGACAAGCTGCACCAGCCTCGCATACACTATATCGTTGTTTTGCTGCCGTAACTTTACACCGGCCAGGCAAAATTACACCCTGAATTTGTGGATGCCCTCGGCCAGCTCCTCCGCCATACGGGAAAGCTGCTGGCAGGCGGCCGCCATTTCTTCCTCAGAAGCAGACTGCTCCTCAGTGGCTGCCGAAACGCTCTGGGAATCATCAGAAATCTTGCTGCTCATATCGCGCACCTTTTCCACCGCTTCAAATACTTTCCGCGTATGGTCTGTGGCTTCCTGAACCCTGTCTGCAATCTCGTTGGACTTCTCCGCAGCCTGTGCCACAGCCCCGTCCACATGGTCAAAGGCAGCTCCTGCATCCTCTGCCATTTTCAGGGCATCATCCGTCATTGCCTTGCCCTTCACCATGCTGTTTACAGCCGACTGGGTATCCTGCTGAATTTCGCCGATAAGAGCCGCAATACGGCTGGCAGCATCCTGGGACTGCTCCGCCAGCTTCCTGATTTCCTCTGCCACTACGGCAAAGCCGCGGCCTACCTCCCCGGCCCTTGCTGCCTCAATAGCAGCATTCAGTGCCAAAAGGTTTGTCTGGCCCGCAATGCCGGTAATAGTATCCGTAATCTCTCCGATGGTATGGGAACGCTCCCCCAGCTGATTGACCACCCGTGCCGAATCTGCCACCGCCTGCTGCAGCGCCTTCATGCCGCCCAGGGCCTGGCTGATTACCTGGCTGCCATCATGGGAAGCCTGCCGTGCCATCTCTGTCTGCTCCACGCTCTTTTTGACATCCTCGTCAACATCCTGCATGCCAGCAGACAACCTTTCCAGGGCTGCCACCGCGGAATTAACGGCCTCCAGCTGACCTGCTGCCGCCTCAGCCACACCTGTAATCGCCCCGGCCGACTAGGTGCTTGCCTGAGCCGACTGCTCCGAGATATTTGTCAGCTGCCCTGCATGGCCTGCCACCTGGTCAGCCGATGCCTGCACATGCTTAACCAGCTCGTGCATGGAGCTTTGCACCGTTTTCAGTGCCCTTGCCATAGCTCCCAGCTCGTCACTGCGGCTCCCGTCCAGATGCTGCAAATCTGACTTGAAATCCCCGGCTGCAAACTGCTCCAGCGCAGCTGTAGCACTGCCGATAGGCTTGGCAAAACCGGCAGCCAGATTCATGCCCCACAGGATAATCAACGCCTCCAAAACAATCAGCAGCACCACGGATACCGCAATCTGATGCCACAGCGCCTCATCAGCCTTTGCCTCATGCTCCGCCACGGCAGCATCAATATAATCAGTCCAGGTACCTGTGCAGATAATCCACCCATAAGGCTTAAACTCCATGGAATAGCCCCGCTTCGGCAAATCCTCCGTTTCTCCCGGCTTCGGGAAATAAAAATTGGAGTAGCCCCCCTCCGGGCTGCTGGTTGCTGCCTTGAAAATCTCCTGCATATAGGAGCCCCCATGGCTGTCCTTGTCATCAATGCGCCGCTTGCCCTCTACCTTCGCCCCGAGGGTGGCATGAGCTACGCAGACCCCTGTTGCCTTGTCATCAGCAAAAAAGTATCCCTTGCCGTTATCATAGCGGTTCGCCTTGATAGTGGCAATGGCAAGCTTCTTTGCCTGCTCCTCGGTCAGGGCACCTGCCTTCTGCTCCTCATAAATACCGTTCAGGGATGACACCAGCCCCTCTGTCTGAAGCTTGATTTCCCTGTCAAAGGCGTCCTCCATCATAGTCCGATAGCTGGCGGATGCTTCCTCATTCTGCTCAATAATCGAAAAGATAAAATAGCCACCTACTGATACGGTCGCCACCGCACTTAGCAGGACAAACAGCATTACTAGCCGCTGCCTGACTGAATCAAATCGCAATTTAATCATCTCCCCATAAATATTCTGACAATTACGATAAAAGTATAGCACTATCAGTTTTAAAATTCAATAATCAAGCTAGATATTTTATTACTTTAAATTACTTTAGGTCTTTTGGGTAAAAAATAAGACTCTGCAATAAACGCAAAGTCCCATTTTTATAATACATATTTCCTATTTTATTGCACTGCTGAAAGAAGTACAGCCCTAACACCATAGCAATGCCGAAGCAAGCACAACTCAGGCACTATGGCGCTGCTGGCTGCCGTGGAGATAGGCCTCCACCATATTGACAAACAGCCTGTGTACCTGACGGTCATCATCCAGCTCCGGATGAAAGGCCAGTGCCAGCTGATTGCCATAGCGCACCGCCACGATACGTCCATCCACCTTTGCCAGTACCTCTACGCCATCCTCTGCCGACACCACATAAGGCGCCCTGATAAATGTCATGGGCACCTCCCCCACTGTTTCCAGCTCTCCATAGGCATGGAAGCTGCCCAGCTGACGCCCGTAGGCGTTGCGCTTGACGGTCATAGGGATGGTGGCAAAATGACGGGCATCGTCACCAGCAATTTTATCTGCCAGAAGAATCATACCTGCACAGGTGGCCAGAACCGGCATCCCGGCCTCGATACGCTCCTTCAACGGCTCAAACATGCCGCTTTCCCGCAGGAGCTTTCCCTGCACAGTGCTTTCGCCTCCCGGCAGCACCAGAGCGTCAAAATCCTGCCGCAAATCATCGGCATTGCGCAGCTCGACGCACTCCGCTCCCAGCGCTGAAAGCACCTCTTCATGCTCTATAAAAGCTCCCTGTAATGCTAAAACAGCTATCTTCATGAAACAGCACCTTCTTATTTGCCGCGCTCTGCCATCAGCAGACTGATTTCATCCTCATTGATGCCCACCATTGCTTCACCCAGGTCCTCGGACAGACGGGCAATCAGGTCAGCATTCTTGTAGTTTGTTACGGACTGTACGATAGCCGCCGCACGCTTCTCAGGGTTGCCGGACTTGAAGATACCGGAGCCTACGAAGACACCCTCCGCACCCAGCTGCATCATCAGTGCGGCGTCAGCAGGAGTTGCCACGCCACCGGCAGCAAAGTTCACTACAGGCAGGCGGCGGTTCTCATGCACATACTGCACCAGGTCATAAGGCACCCGCAGCTCCTTGGCGGCCTCGAAAAGCTCATCCTTCTGCAGTGAAGCCACCCTGGCAATCTCCGCATTAATCTTGCGCATGTGCTGTACGGCCTGAATAATATCACCGGTACCAGGCTCGCCCTTGGTGCGGATCATGGACGCACCCTCGCTGATGCGGCGCAGTGCCTCCCCCAAATCCTTGGCACCGCAGACAAACGGCACCTTGAACTGATGCTTGTCAATATGATAAACATTGTCAGCCGGGGAGAGAACCTCGCTCTCATCAATGTAGTCAATCTCAATAGCCTCCAGAACCTGCGCCTCTACAAAATGGCCGATACGGCACTTTGCCATAACAGGAATGGACACAGCCTCCTGAATGCCCTTGATCATCTTCGGGTCGCTCATGCGGGATACGCCGCCTGCGGCGCGGATGTCAGCCGGAATCCTCTCCAGGGCCATAACAGCACAGGCACCTGCCGCCTCGGCAATCCTTGCCTGCTCAGGGGTGGTAACGTCCATGATGACGCCGCCCTTCAGCATCTGGGCCAGCTGCTTGTTCAGTCCATATCTATTCTCAGTTTTCTGTTCGCTCATAATAAAATCCTCACTTTCGCTATGTTTACATATAGTTTTTCTATGTTTGTCCGTCAGCCTTGAACGATTGTAATTATATACATATTTGACCATAACTAAAATAGCCAATACAGATATATAAAATATGGTCAGTTTTATGACCAGATGGGGATGTGCCCAATGCTTATATTCCTTGACACAAATGGCAATTTTGTTTAAACTTTGATAAGGAAAAAATTATTTTTGTATCATATATAAAGGAGAGCTTTCAACATGAGTGACCGTATACGTACCCGATTTGCCCCTAGCCCGACGGGCTACATGCACATCGGCAACCTGCGTACCGCGCTGTACGCTTACCTTTTTGCCAAGGCAAATGACGGTGATTTCCTGCTGCGCATCGAGGACACTGACCAGAAGCGCTTTGTAGCGGATGCCGTGGATTTTATTAACCGCACCCTTGCCGCCGCCCATATTGTGCCCAACGAAGGACCTGACATCGGCGGCGACTGCGGCCCGTACATTCAGAGCCAGCGGCTGGATATCTACAAGAAGTACGCCGAGGAGCTGATTGCCAGAGGCCATGCCTACCGCTGCTTCTGCGGTGATTCCAGCGAGGAACAGCACGAGGCCCAGGAGGCAGGAGAGGCCAAGGCCTTCGGCGGCTACAACAGGGCCTGCCGTGATCTGCCCCAGGAAACCATCGACAAATATCTGGCCGAGGGCAGGCCTTATGTCATCCGCCAGAAGATGCCGCTGACCGGGGAAACCTCCTTCAACGACGCTGTACACGGACATATCAGCTTCCAGAACGAAACCCTGGAGGACCAGGTTATTCTGAAGCAGGACGGCATGCCTACCTACAACTTTGCCAACGTCATTGATGACCATCTCATGAGCATTACCCATGTCATTCGCGGCACGGAGTTCATCACCTCCACCCCGAAGCATGTGCTGCTGTACCAGTTCCTGGGCTGGGAGCCGCCTGCCTTCATCCACCTGCCGCCTGTTATGGGCAAGAACGATGACGGCTCCGTTTCCAAGCTGTCCAAGCGCCACGGCGCCACAGGCTTCAGCCAGCTGGTGGACATGGGCTATCTGCCGGAGGCCATTACCAACTATGTAGCTCTTCTGGGCTGGAGCCCGAAATCCGAGCAGGAAATCTTCACCATGGATGAGCTGATTGAAAAGTTCAATCTGGACGGCCTCAGCAAATCCCCAGCGGTATTTGACTACAACAAGCTGGACTGGGTAAACGGCGAATACTTCAAGGCCATGAGCGACGCTGACTTTGCCGCAGGAGCCAAGGCCTTTGCAGGTGAGCTTCCTGATAAAATCGGGGAAGAAAAGTGGCTCTATCTGGCCAGCCTGCTCCGCACCCGCGTCAGCCGCTACAACCAGGTAGGCCAGCAAATCGGCTTCTTCAGCCAGCTGCCTGACTACGACATCGAGCTTTTTACCAACAAGCGCAACAAGGTAACCCCGGAAAAGGCGGCTGAAATCCTGCCGACGGTTATCTCCATTTTGGAAGGGGTTCAGGACTGGACGCCGGAGGGCATTGATGCCCTGCTGCAGCCGGGGGTTGCCGAGTCCGGCATCAAGATGGGCACCTTTATGTGGCCGGCGCGCATCGCCCTGTCCGGTCAGAAGGTCACCCCTGGCGGCGTAACAGAGCTGCTCTATATTCTGGGTCGTGAAGAATCCTTCCGCCGCCTGCAGGCAGGTCTTGCCAAGGCGCAGGGATGATATAAAAATTTTATAAAAAAGTGCTTGACACACAGCAGTAAATAGTGTAATATATTTATTGTCACTGGCGCGTTGGTCAAGTGGTTAAGACTCCGCCCTCTCACGGCGGCTTCAAGGGTTCGAATCCCTTACGCGTCACCAATTGATAGCTTGAGGCTGGAACTATGTTCCAGCCTTTTTTGTGTCCTTTCTTTTTGTATCCTTCCGTGTTTATATTCTTTTAGCAAGCTGCACAATTTTCCCTGCACAAAAAATCGTATGATGCACCGAAGCGCACCATACGATTTTTTTACGATAGTCCTTACAATATTCTTTGCAAGTTTCCTTGTGGATACATTTACTGATACATTTATTGCTGTTTTTCCACCTGGTGATTGTAGACCGTCCTGATAGGAAACGGGATTTCTATCCCCTCCTGACGATACCGCCTGGTCAGGGCCTTGATAAACTCATGCTTCAGCTTGAACTGGTCTGCAAACTGGCTGCAGTGCAGCACCACGTTGAAATCTATGCTGCTGTCGTTGAAGGTGTGAAAGTACACCGCCGGCTTTTTGGTCACGGTGGCATCAATCTCCTTCGTCACCTGCTCCGCCACCTCCACAGTGACCCTTTCCACAAAGTCCAGATCACTGTCATAGGCCACGCCGCATGGTACCTTGATGGACATATCCGGCTCCGGCATGCAGTAATTGGTAATAATCGCGCTGGAAATTTTCTGATTCGGCACCACGATGGCATTGCCGGAAACGGCAATAATGGTTGTAAACCGCCAGGTAATATCCGCTACCCTGCCCTCTTCACCTGTACTCAGCCGCACGTAATCATCAATGCTGAGCTGCTTGGACATCAAAAGATAAATACCGGCACAGATATTGGCAAGGGTTTCCTGCAGGCCCAGGGCGATGGCCATACCGCCGATACCCATGGCAGTCAGGAGCGGTGCCACTGAGATGCCCATGGAGCTTAGAATCAGCAGGATGCCAAGGGCATAGATAACTACGTTGACGATGTTGGGCAGCAGGCTGGTCTGGGGAATGTTATCATGCCGCTGGGCATAAAGCTCAATGAAGCCCGTGGCCGCCCTGGCCAGCACTTGAAACAGCGTAAAGCTCAGCCAGGCCGATAATATATAGGAAAACAGGTCCACTGCCGCCCACTTGAGGCTGGTGGAATTTATCAGCCAGTACAAGGTAGAGCCCACAATCCATGCCCGTGGCAGTCCCCGCGCCGCTTTTAGCAGAATGTATTTGAGGGAAATCTCCTCCGCATCAGAAAAGTGCTTTGCCAGCCTGCTTTCCACCAGGCTGTTGACAAATTGTCCCACACACAGGGCCGTCAGCAGAATGCAGACCGGCACCAGCAGCATATCGGCCAGCTCCTTCGGCGTGATGACCTTCACAATGTTGATAAACTCATAGATATTAAAGGATTCTCCCATAAAATACCTCCCTCTCCTGTATAACAGCCGCCATAAACAGACATGACTGCTTCAGCCTTGCTGATGATTGGTATATTATACACTATTTTTTTCACTTTTGTATTGTATTTTTCAAAAAGTTATGATATGCTATCGCGTGGCAGTTGATATCCTTTATATTTTGCGGGCGGCATCCCCAGCGAGCCGCACCGGACGGCATAACTGTCATATTGTGATACCTGTGCGTCTTTGGGGAACCCGAAGGCGTTTTTGTTTTTCTGTATTTGTTGTGTGCAAGGAGACGATAAAGATGAAAATTTTGCGTACTGTTGCCGAGATTACCGAATTTGCCAAATCTGCCCAGCAGGCAGGCAAGGTGATTGGACTGGTGCCTACCATGGGCGCATTGCACGAAGGCCATCTGACCCTGATGCGTACTGCCAAGGCAAAATGCGATGTGGTAATCGCTTCCGTTTTCGTAAATCCTGTCCAGTTCGGCCCCAACGAGGACTATGACGCTTATCCGCGCCGCTTCGAGGAGGACTGCCAGAAGCTGGAATCCGTAGGCATCGACGCAGTTTTCCATCCTGAGCCAAAGGAAATGTATCCTGATGGCTATGGCACCTACGTAAACGTAGAGTCCGCCTTCACCGGCAAGCTGTGCGGCGGCCAGCGTCCTGGCCATTTCCGTGGCGTAGCTACCGTCGTTACCAAGCTGATGAACCTGAGCCGCGCCCAGGAAGCGTTTTTCGGTCAGAAGGATGCCCAGCAGGTGCTGGTTATCCGCCGTTTCGTCAAGGATTTGAACATTCAGGTGAACATCAACATGGTGCCGATTGTCCGGGAGGAATCCGGCCTTGCCAGAAGCTCCCGCAACGCCTATCTGTCCGAGGCGGAAAAGACTGCCGCCCTGGTGCTTTCCCGCAGTCTGAAAAAGGCAGAAGCCGCATACAAGGCTGGTGAGAAATCTGTGGAGACTCTGAAGAAGATCGTCCGCGACGAGATTGCCACTGAACCGATGGCGGTTATTGACTATGTGGAGCTGTACAGCTTTGACGAGCTGAAGGAAATAGAAACCGTCAACGACGAAAGTCTCCTTGCCATTGCCGTCAAGATTGGTAAAACCCGTTTGATTGATAATATCATACTCGGCTGAAAAATTGCCGAAAAAAGCGTTTCAATTTCCATTTGTAGTTATTTTGCGTCTGCAAAAATTGAGAAAGGAACAGAAAAATGATACTAAATCTGCTGAAATCCAAAATTCACTGTGCCACTGTTACCGAGGCCAATCTGAAATACATGGGCAGCATTACCATTGACGAGGCTCTGATGGAAGCCGCCCACATCCTGCCAAATGAGCGGGTGCAGGTAGTGAACAACAACAATGGTGCCCGCCTGGAAACCTACGTCATCCCCGGGCCGCGCAACTCCGGCGTTATCTGCCTCAACGGCTCCGCCGCCCGCATGGTACAGCCGGAGGACATCGTAATCATCATGGCCTACGCTTTCTTTGATGAAAAGGAGGCTGCCGCCTACAAGCCGACCGTGGTCATGGTTGATGAGAAGAATGCTGTCAAGGAAATCCGCTCGATTGAATATCACGGGCAGATTGGGTGATTTGCAGACAATGCAGGACGGCTCGCCATTCCTGTTGACTGAATCTTGAAAATGCTGTAGAATAAGAGCATAAAAAAAGAGCGAACCACAACGATGGCTCGCCACTATAGGTTTTGGGGGATATTTATCCGACCATACACCAGTGCAGCGAACACTGATGGTCACAACATCTACGAAGAAGCCATCCTGGCAGGGATGGCTTTTTTCGTGCATAAAATGCTAAAAGATGCGGTCGATATGTGACTTTATCTCAATGCCGAAACATCAAAATCAGTTCACCTGTGATTGTCAGCTTACACAACAGTACCAAACCCGTCACCACAACTAATATGATTAGGGGGATGAACGCACGAATTGCTTCAGTTAATGCCTTATCACAGACACTTACCTTTTCAGGGAACACTGCTACCAACCTCTAACATAACACATGCTATCACACTCTCTGCGGCGAAAAACTACCTGTGCAGAACCCACCGCCATATTTATAGATCGACCATCATTCCGTATCATTGATAACGATATTTTCATACCGTGTCCGCCCGGCAGGCATAATCCTGCAATATTTGCATATATCATTATTACAGCGAAAATACAATTTCCTATTACCTCTTGATTAGAAAAATATTCAATTTCAACTTACAATTTTTCAGTTTTTCGTGGTGCTTTAATGTTACTTCGACAAAATATGAAAGTTTTAGATATTAGTGCAGGGGAGCTGTCAGATAAATAATAGCAAATATCCATGGGCGGTTACTTTTTTACATTGTTGTGTATAGACTTACGGTCAGACCTTTTTATAGAGCATCAGGGCAGTACCATCGCAGGCACGCTCGCGCTACTATCCACGCCTAGCGGATGCTAAGCTCTTGCTGCGCCTGACGGCTTGCAAGTCGCTAAGCACCGAGGCGCGTCTAAGTGCCATGCGAATGGTACATGCCCTGATACTCT
>CAMFES010000059.1 GCA_945949525.1 uncultured Veillonellaceae bacterium | reverse complement strand
AGGGCATCAAGCTTCGGGCAGGTGACGAGGTGGTAGGCATGGATACCATCAAGCGCGATTCAGAAATCCTGACGGTAACTGCCGGCGGCTACGGCAAGCGTACCAAGGTGGAGGAATACAGCAGCTACCATCGCGGCTCAATGGGCGTCATCAATCTCCGGGTAACGGAAAAGACCGGCGAGGTAGTAGGCCTGAAGGTTGTCCGGGAAGGCCAGGAGCTGATGCTCATCAGCACCAACGGCATCATCATCCGCACAGGCATCGACAAGATTTCTGTCATCGGCCGTGATGCCCAGGGTGTAATCATCATGAAGACTGCTGAGGATGACAAGGTGGCTTCTATGGCTATCCTTACCCAGAAGGCTGAATGAGGTTCAATACGGCAGAATGCTGCTGAAGGGCAGTGCGACCGTGGAGATACCACCAGATAAACAAAATAGAAACGCAATAAAAAATGATATGCTCTCACGTTTGTGAGGTGCATATCATTTTTTTATTGTAGTTTTTTATTATGGTCAGTTGGCCGTTTTGCCCGCCGTAGGAACGGAAGGTGATGGCGATGGAGCTGTCTGCTCAGGTATAGGGGCCGGAATACGCTCCGCATTCTGGCCGGTACTGCTGTCAGTTCGGCTGCGGCGCGGATCACCGTCCTCCTCATAAGGATCGGACATATATGCATCACCTGACTGTTCATTGGCTTTGTCAGTCGTTTTTGAGGTTTTCAGTCCCTTCTTGCCATCTGCACTGCGTCCGGCATCGGATTCTTCATCAATTCCCAGCCGCTTTTTCATGCTTTCATTCATAGGGATTTCCTGGGCATCATCAGGTACGGAGCTTTCGTATTCCATCATTTCCCGTTCCATGGCGCTGCGCAGGTTGGAGGTCATCTGGACATCCAGCGTGTTGGCAATGGTGGTGCGGAGCTTGGAAAGGTCAGGCAGCCAGTAGCTGATGCCGCCAATATACATGGGCCTTCCAGGCAGCATTTCCGTTTGCAGTCCATGGGACTGGGCGTCTTTTACGGCCGCCATCAGCTCAATCATCTGCTTTACGGAGAGGTCTGTATCTATGCAGTCCACAACCTCGCTGATAATAGCAGGAATTTTTGGGATGATTGACGGAGAGGTCAGCTTGTCCATGACAGCCTGCATAAACTTCTGCTGTCTGGCTATACGGCCTATGTCGCCCTCCTCATCACGGTAGCGCACATAGGTAATGGCTGTCTTGCCGTCCATGTGCTGCTGTCCAGGATAGAGGTTGATGACGAGGCCGCCGTTGTCATCCCACGGGTCCTCGTAGTACATCCGCTTTTCTACATTGATGTCAACGCCGCCGATGGCATCAATAATCTTGGTAAAGGCATTTACGTTGATGAGTACATAATGCTCCATCTCAACGCCCAGGAGGTTTTCTACCGTGCTTTGCGTCAGCTTGTGCCCGCCGTAGGCATAGGCGGCATTTATCTTATCAAAGCCATGTCCCTGAATCTTGACACGGGTATCCCGTGGGATGGAAAGAATGGCAGCCTTTTTCTTTTTGGGGTCAAGGGTGGCAATCATCAGGGTGTCGGAACGTCCCACATCCCCTTCACGCTCATCAACGCCCATCAGCATGACTACGGTCTTGTCGCCAGAGGCCATCATCTCTGTCTTTTTCGCCACCGGCTTGTCGTCAAAAAGGCTGGAGGAGGCGAAAAGGGCTCCTGCCACAGCCGCTGTCACGAAGGCAAAAAATAAAAGCACGATAGGCAGCCAGCTTGTTTTTTTCTTTTTTTGCCGCTCACGGCGTGAACGGTAGATAGGCTGGGGTTTATTGTATTCTCTTTTTGGCAATATACTCTCATCTCTCTTTTTTTTATTGGGTGCAGGCAGCGGTTTGGCAAAAAGCAAGGTAATTGCAACCACAGGCCGCAATCATATTATACATCTTTTTGGCGAAACATGCTTGAAAAATTATACACACCTACACTGTAAAATATATGAATTATCCTATAAAAAGTGTGGATAAAGTGGATTACCAGTGAAAAAGTTATCAACAAGTGTGGATAAGCATGTGGACAACTCAAGATATAGGGGATAAAATATGGAAAAAACACTAGATATAGGTGTTAGAAAACAGATATTATATTTTTATCTGTGAATAAATGTGGATATGTAGTGAATATGTATTGCACAGGTTTTATAAAAGGTGAGTAACTGTTGATAAAAATACGAAAAATAAAAGGCTTTAACAAAGCGTATGCCCTGTTAAAGCCCGTAAAGCAATGCCGACTTGTCCACAAATGTGGATAAGTTATTCCTTGCTGTAGATAAGTTCTACATTATGCGACTTAAAATGTTCTATATACTTCTGTGAAGGCTTCTTGTTCATGATAACGGAGTCAAAATTCTCCAGCATGTTGTAGGAAACCAGTGACGGAGCATCCAGCTTGGAATCGTCCATCATCAGGTAATGCTTGCCCGGCTTGGTGGCTATCAGGTACTGAATCTCGCAGTCAAGAGGCGAGGCGCTGGTGGCGCCGTTCTCAATGGAAACGCCGATTGTAGACATGAAGAATTTTGAAATATTATACATATTCAGACTTCTGGTAACGCTGGGGCCAACAAATGCCTTGCTTGGTGGATAAAGGGTGCCGCCGGTGGCGATAATGTTGAACTTCTCCCCCTCAACAGCTGCGTTGATGGCATGGATGTTGGCAGTTACCACGGTAACATTCTTTTTGGCTTCAATATAAGGAAGAATAAGGGCGGTCGTGGTTCCGATATCGATATAGATAACGTCCTCATCCTCCACAAGATCAGCCGCCAGCTGGGCAATCTTTTTCTTCTCCTCAAGATTGGCGGTGTTCATGACCCAGTTGTGTTCCTGCCTGATTTCCTGGGCAGGAGGTTCTTCCTCGTTGAGAACGATACCGCCGTACACTTTCTTTATATACCCGTTTTTGTCCATCTCGGCAATATCGCGGCGGATGGTGTTTTTTGATACATTGAAATATTCGCACAAATAGTCAATGGATAAGCTGTGCATATCCTGCAGCAGCTCCTCTATTTTGCGGATACGGTTAACCTTCATTTAATCACCTGTTCTTCTACTAATGTAAAAATTGTACATGTTGGTAATTTTTTGGGTACTTTATGTATATTATACTTGAATAATATACAAAATACAAGGGAATGTGTCTGGAAAAATAAAATAGAAATTTTCCAAATAGGGACTATCTTCTTAGGTTATATAATCATTCTAATCTAATTTTAATGATAATTATTTTAAGTTTTACTTACATGAGAAAAAATATTGTGCTAGAATAGGTAAGATAACGATAATGGCAGGAATTTTGCCATTATCGTTGATTTTAGAGGAAAGGTGAGGATACATGAACAAGAAAATAATGATTGTCTATCTGGGGATTTTGGCGGCGATGGCGCCTTTGGCTACGGATATGTATTTACCAGCATTACCGGAGCTGCAGGCTGAGTTTGGCAGTACAACCTCCATGACTCAGCTGACATTGACCATGACCATGATGGGCATGGCATTGGGGCAGATTTTTGCGGGGCCTATTAGCGACCTGCGGGGGCGGAAGATTCCGCTTTTGCTGGGGATGCTGATTTTTATGGCTTCCTCTCTGGTGTGTGTGTTCATAAACAATATATACATCTTTTTGGCAGCCCGTCTGATTCAGGGGCTGGCAGGAGCCTGCGGCATTGTCATTGCCCGTGCTATTGCCAGGGATATGTGTCAGGGGGCTGAACTGACCACCTTTTATGCCGTGCTGATGATGGTGAACGGCCTGGCGCCGATTCTGGCTCCTGTTATCGGCGGGCAGATTCTTCTGCTTGGCACCTGGCACGGGATTTTTGCTGCCCTGGCAGGTATCGGCCTGGTGATGGCAGTGGCCACGCTTGTCTATCGGGAAACCCTGCCTCAAGATAAACGCATCAAGAGCGTGGGGGCCACCATTAGAGTTTTGCCGCAGCTTATGAAGAATAAGTATTTTATGGGGCATTGCCTTGTGCAGAGCTTTATCTTTATGTCATTTTTCTGCTATATCGGCAGCTCATCCTTTATTTTTCAGGGGATATACGGCGTTTCTGCCCAGGAGTACAGCCTGATTTTTGGCGGCATCGGCGTGGGAATGCTGCTTTTGGGGCCGATTCCTGCCAAGCTGGCAGGCAGGGTTTCCGAGGCCAGCATGCTGTGTGCGGCCATGACCGTGCAGTTGGCAGGCAGTATCTGCCTGCTGTTGGCCTTTATGACAGGCTTCAGTCCTCTGTGGCTGGTAATATTGTTTTTGTGCTGCTGCTTTATGCCGATTTCCATCATCGGTGCGGTAAGCTTTTCCCTGGCCCTGAACGGACAGGGGCGCAATGCCGGCAGCGCATCGGCCCTGCTGGGGTTTTTCTCCATGTTCCTGGGGGCGCTCATGATGCCGGCAGCCGGTTTCTTCGGCACTGATACGGGAGTGCCGATGGCGGTGATTATGCTGGTTGGCTTTGCCCTCGGCATTCTCTGCTACGTGGCGATGATAAGGCCGGCGCACCTTGACGATTGACGATTTATAGTTGACGATTGGTGGATAAATCGGGACTTATCCACATATTGTATGTGTATAAACATGTTGATTTGTGGATAACTGTTATATATTGTAGATAAAATTTATATATAATGTTGAGAAGTGGAAAATGCCCTTCTGTGTGTTTGTGTGAAAACAGTGCAGAAGGGCATTTTTATTATGGTGATGCTTTACAGTCGTGATATAATTGTTTTATAAAAAGCAATTTGCAAATTTTTGGGAGGTATCTGTATGTCTTTTAAGGAAATTGCTCCGGAGGAGCTGAAGGACAATGTTTTTAAGGTAATCGGCAAGGACTGGCTGCTGGTGACAGGCTCTGCCGACGGCAGGACAAATGCCATGACTGCTTCCTGGGGAGGTATGGGAGTTATGTGGGGAAAGCCGGTGGCTTTTCTTGTAATTCGCCCTCAGCGCTATACAAAGGAGTTTATTGACAAGGCAGAAGGTCTGACCATCTCTGTTTTTGGCGAGGAAAAGCGGAAGATGATGAGCTATTTTGGCTCTGTTTCCGGCCGTGACGAGGATAAGATTGCCAAAGCAGGACTGACCTGTGTTGAGGAGGAGGGTCGTGTCTACTTTGAGGAAGCGCGGCTGGCTCTTGTCTGCAGGAAGCTCTATGCACAGGAAATGCAGGAGATGTGCTTCTTTGATGATGAAAGCAAGGCAAGGTGGTATCCTGACAAGGACTATCATACCCTGTATATTGCAGAAATTGAAAAACTCTTAATCAAGGAATAAGGAGCAGGCTGTTATGTATGATTCTGTATACAGCTTGCTGGGGCTGGTAAAAAAATCCGTATCGCCGTGGCACACGGCAGCTGCGGCGGCAGAAAGGCTGGCAGCGGCCGGTTTTGAGAGGCTGGATATGGGGGAGCAGTGGCAGCTTGAACAGGGCGGCTGTTATTATGTGGAGGTCTTTGGCTCTACGGTTTTTGCTTTTGCCGTGGGTGAGGGAGATTTTACAGCGCCTGATTCTCTGAGGATAACGGCGGCCCATACGGATTTTCCGGGGCTTCGCATCAAGCCGTCAGCCGGGCTGCTCAAGGATGGCTACGGTGTGCTGAACGTGGAGCCCTATGGGGGACTGATTCTGCACAGCTGGCAGGACAGGCCGCTGTCGGTTGCCGGCAGGGTAGCTGTCAGGGGCAGCAATCCCTTTAGTCCGGATGTGCGCATGGTGGATTTCGCCCGCCCATTGATGACGGTTCCCGAGCTGGCCATTCACATGAACCGCAAGGTCAATGAGGGAACGGCTATCGGCAAGCAGAAGGAAATGCTGCCGCTGATGGCAGTGCCGGGGAAGGATGGTGATAAGTCATTTTTCCTGGAATGTCTTGCCTCTGAGGCTGGCTGCAGGATGGATGACATTCTGTCCTATGAGCTGAATATCTATGTCTATGAAGCAGGCTGTCAGCTGGGGCTGGCCGGTGAAATGGTATCTGCGCCACGGCTGGATAATATAACATCGGTGGAGGCCTGTCTGCAGGGCATGGAGGCTGCAGCTCTGCGAATAGCTGAGGGAAATCTCTTCAAGGGGGTTCGCCTGTCAGCTATGTTTGACAACGAGGAGATTGGCAGCCGGACAAAGCAGGGGGCAGGCTCAGCCCTTCTCTTGCAGGTGCTGGAGCGCATCTATGCGTCCCTTGGCTGTGACCGTGAACAGCTGTGGCAGGCTGTCAGCAGCGGCTTCATGCTTTCAGTGGATGTGGCTCACGGCTTGCAGCCCAATTATCCGGAAAAGTATGATGTTACCAGCAGGCCTGTCCTGAATGGCGGCGTTGTCATCAAGCAGGCGGCGTCCCAGTCCTATGCAGGTGATGCGGAGGCTGTGGCCGTGGTTACCGCCATCTGCCAGCAGGAGGGGATTGCCTGTCAGAGCTTTGTCAACCATTCTGATGAGCCTGGTGGCTCCACACTGGGGTCCATCGCGTCTGCCCTGGTGCCTATACGTACTATGGATATTGGCGTACCGCTCCTGTCCATGCATTCTGCCAGGGAAACCATGGGTTCCTGGGATCAGGAGGAATTGAACAGTTTGCTGAGAATATTTATAGTTAACTTTTGATAAAATTGTGTTAATCCCCTATGCTAAGCTGATTGGCTTTTCATAGGGGATTTGTTATATGAATGAGTAGTTTTTGAGTAACTATTTTTAGAAAATACAGGATAAATGTCGTATATGTGCTGATAATCAGCTGGAATAGACAGGAAAAAGCCCTTTATTACTGGTTGTTTGATGATTTTTCTATAACATGGTAATGTTTTGTATACAATAAACATATATCATGGTAAACTTTTGATAAAATTCCTAAAAAAATATAAAAATACCCTTGACATACCCATGATAGTGTAGTAATATATAACCATCGACAGGGACATAGCACAGAGCTAAAGACAGAATCGGTTAGTCAGAGGCTCTACACCCCTCGCTATGAAACTTCGATATACCCCTTTTTCGCGACATTCCCCTGTGTCGCAAACCCCTCTCTTTTAATAGATACTTCTTCTTTTACCTGACATCCGCGGTATGTTGCGGGTGTTAAAAAGAAAAAGGCTGTGAAAACGTCGCCTATCGTTTTTACAGCTTTTTTCTTTACAAAAAATTAAGTACATGCTATATTTGTTTTGCCACAGCCCTCATCCAGCTAATTCGGCAAGGGAGGGAGGTTATCAGGTGTCTTTGTCCGAAATTTTGCTTTCGCTGCTCGTTAGTGTTGCCGGGAGTATTCTTGGTTATCTGATTGTGCAGATGTTAGGATGGTAGAAGCAGCCATCATGTGGCAACTAACTGGGTGTGTTTCATCAGCACACAAAAGAAAACCCTCTTCTGGTCATCACTCCAGGAGAGGGTTTTCTTTTGGCTAACAGGTGTCAGCTCCGAAATTCTGCCTATACTCTACCACATTTAATCTTTAATGTCAAGAAATCAATAGAGTATATCAAATAATCAATGCAAAAAATCCCCTGCAGGTGACTAATCTGCAGGGGATTTTTCGGTTTGGATTATGCCCGATAGACCATAATCAGCTCTTTTTAAGTAGAATTTACCATATTTATCCCTTTATGTCAAGGTGTATGTGGCAGTTGGTCTAGCTGAGAAGCAGTGCATCAGAGTTCAGCTCGCTGCCGGCGGCCTTTTCAAACATGGTCAGCAGGTCCTTGATGGTGAGGCTTTTCTTTTCCTCGCCCTTTACATCAATCAGGATATGTCCATCGTGGAGCATAATCAAACGATTGCCGCAGGCCAGGGCATCCTTCATGTTGTGGGTAATCATCAGGGTGGTAAGATGACGTTTGGTGACAATATCGTTGGTGAGGGCGAGAACCTGAGCGGCGGTCTTCGGGTCCAGAGCTGCCGTATGCTCATCCAGCAGCAGCAGCTTTGGTTCCACCAGCGTTGCCATCAGCAGCGTCAATGCCTGCCTCTGGCCGCCGGATAGAAGGCCGACCTTTGATTCCAGCCTGTCCTCCAGCCCCAGGTTCAGTGTCCTCAGCTGTTCACGGAAATATTCACGCTGGGCGGCAGGGGCGCTCCAGCGAAGGGTAGGCGTCCTGCCGCGGCGGGCGGCGATGGCCATGTTTTCCTCAATCTGCATATTGGCGGCAGTACCCATCATGGGATCCTGAAAAACGCGGCCGATATATTTGGCGCGTTTATGCTCAGGCCATTTGGTGATATCCTGTCCGTCAATGATGATTTTTCCCCTGTCTACAGGGAAGGTTCCGGCTATGGAGTTCATCAGGGTTGATTTGCCTGCTCCGTTGCCGCCGATAACAGTTACAAAATCCCCCGGTGCCAGGTGAAGGGATACCCCCTTCAGGGCAACCTTTTCCGTAATCGTACCGGGATTGAATGTTTTGGCAATATCTTCAATTTTCAGCATCAGTTTTTCGCCGCCTTTCTTTTGTTGAGCTTGGCCTGAAACAGCGGCATGGAAAGAGCCACGGCTACCAGAATAGCAGTAAAGAGCTTCAAATCATTTGGCGGCATGCCCATCTGCAGTACAATGGCGATAACAGCCCTGTACGCCACAGAGCCAAGGATAACGGAAATCAGGCAGTTCTTGAAGCTGCGGGTGCCAAAAAGCACCTCGCCGATAATAACGGAGGCCAGGCCGATAACGATGGTGCCCACGCCCATGCCCACATCAGCAAAGCCGTTTGCCTGTGCTACCAGGGAGCCGGACAGGGCCACCAGGCCGTTGGAGAGAAGCAGTCCAAGGATGACTGTAATATCCGTGTTTACGCCGTTGGCGCGTATCATGTGCGGATTGCAGCCGGTAGCGCGGATGGCAGCACCGATTTCCGTACCAAAGAACAAATAACAGCATACAGCTGTCAGGATAACAGTGATAAGCCCTATAATCAGTATCATGTTGGCCTGGCTCATGCCAGGAATGGCATAGAGGGAAAATACGGTATCAACCTGCAGGAGGGCCAGATTGGCCTTGCCCATGATGTGCAGGTTTACGGAATACAGGGCAATCATGGTCAGGATACCGGCCAGCAGGGCGGGTATCTTCAGCTTTGTGCAGAGAATACCGGTAACCACGCCGCTGAGCATGCCGGTAAAGGCGGCGGCAGCCATGGACGGTACAGGGCTCCAGCCAGCCACAAGGCAGGCCGCGGCCGTTGCGGCACCCAGGGGGAAGCTTCCTTCCACAGTCAGGTCGGCAATGTCCAGTACCCTGAAGGTGATATATACGCCTATGGCCAGCAGGGACCAGAGCAGTCCCTGCGATATAGTAGGAATTATTAAGTCCACAGTCAAATCTCCCATCTCAAAACAAACTCCGGGCACCTACGCCGCTGCCATTTGCTGGCCGGCATTGTTGCCCGGAGCAGTTGCTTTCATATAGCTTGCTTTAACAATCTTTAGTAGCTGCGTTGAAGATAGAATTACTCTACAACCTCAGCCTGATTCATGATTTCTGCCGGCAGGGCTATGCCAAGCTCGGCAGCGTTGGCCTTGTTGACAACAGCCTTCAGGTTTTCAGCAAACTGAATCTTCATGGTTGCCGGCTTGGACTTTCCTTCGAGGATATCAGCAGCCATCATGCCTGCCTGTCTTCCCAGCTGGTAGTAATCAACGCCATAGGTAGCAAGACCGCCTACCTTTACCATGTTCGGCTCGCCGCAGATAATAGGCTTTTTGGCCGGATTGGTAATGGAAACCAGGGTAGGCATTGCAGAGGCAATGATGTTGTCGGTTGGCTCGTAGAAGGCGTCAACCTTGCCCACCAGGCTCTGAGCGGCCTGCTGGATATCGTTGACGGTGGAAATGGTGGCGGCCTCTACCTTCAGTCCCTTTGATTCAGCATACTCCTTCATGGCCTTGTACTGAATCTCGGAATTTACCTCGCTGGAGGTGTAGATACAGCCGATGGTCTTGGTATCCGGCGCAATCTTCATCAGCAGGTCAATCTGCTCCTTGATAGGATTCATGTCGCTGGTACCGGTCAGGTTGCCGCCTGGCTCCTCATTGCTCTTTACCAGCTTTGCAGCTTCATAGTCGGTAATGGCAGAGCCTACGATTGGGATATCCTTTGTAAGGTTTGCCACAGTCTGGGCAGCAGGAGTGGCAATTGCATAAATAAGGTCAACCTTGTTATTTACAAAGCGCTGGCCGATGTTCTGGAGATTGGACTGGTCGGCCTGGGCGTTCTGCTGGTCAATGGTCAGGTTCTTGCCTTCCTCAAAGCCGCGCTCCTTCAGGGCATCCACAAAGCCCTTGTTGGCGGCATCCAGAGCATTATGCTCAACCAGCTGTACAATACCCACATTGTACTGCTTGTCACCTTTGGCAGCATTGTCGGAGCCGCAGCCTGACAAAAGTCCGAAGGACATGGCCGCAACAGCGCAAAGAGCAGCAGCTTTTATTTTTTTACCAAAAAACATGAAAAATCACCCCTTAAAGAATATGAAAAAAATCTGATTAATATTATACAAGATTACAACTAAAAAATCCATCATGTATTGCATTTTAAAGACAAAAATTTCAGTTTGTAAAAAGAGATTTCAGTTTGTCGTAGTGCTTGTTTGTCACTTCGACGAAATATGAAAGTTTTAGAGATTAGTGCAGGGTAGCTGTCAGGTAAATAATAGCAAATATCACATGGGCGGTCACTTTTTTACATTATTGTGTATAGACTGACGGTCAGACCTTTTTATAGAGCATCAGGGCAGTACCATCGCAGGCACGCTCGCGCTACTATCCACGCCTAGCGGATGCTAAGCTCTTGCTGCGCCTGACGGCTTGCAACTCGCTAAGCACCGAGGCGCGTCTAAGTGCCATGCGAATGGCACATGCCCTGATACTCTTTAATAGGTCTGACACAAAATTTCCCCAAATCTGCTTATAAAGTCAACCGCCCATCGCATTATCTGCCAACAGTTACACTCCTGCGACAGCTCCCCACCTACTTATCAGAAAGCTCTTATATTTTTCCGTAGTAACATAATGATGCTTTACGAGCAAGCCTGAAAAAGGGGAGGGAGGAAGCTGACGAAGCCTGTAACTGCCAACTGCTATGCAAGGCAATCTGCTATTATGAACAGAGTTGTTTGCACTGTACGTTTATGCAACGGTTGGCAGTAGCAAATCGCG
>CAMFES010000058.1 GCA_945949525.1 uncultured Veillonellaceae bacterium | reverse complement strand
TGTAGTGGATACGGGCTATGCCGCGCTGACAGGAAAGCGCATCAAGAAAATCCAGCCTTATATCGGCAATGAGCGTTTTATGCTGACCTATGGCGATGGTGTTTCGGATGTGAATATAAAGGAGCTTTTGGACTATCACAAATCACATGGAAAAATCTGCACCATCACGGCCACCAAGCCGGAAAGCCGTTTTGGCTATCTGGAGATGGATGGCGGTCAGGTTAATGCCTTTCGGGAGAAGAGCCGTGATGATGTAGGCTATATCAACAGCGGTTTCATGGTCATGGAGCCGGAAGTTTTTGATTATCTGCAGGGCAATGTCATGCTGGAGCAGGAGCCTATGCACCAGCTTATAAAGGCTCATCAAGTGATGGCCTACAAGCATGACGGCTTCTGGCAGTGCATGGATACCCTGCGCGACAAGCAGCGGCTGGAAGCCCTGTGGCATAGCAAGCAGGCAAAATGGAAGATATGGACCGATGAGGAATAATCCGGCATAACTATGGTCGTTATGGCTGAACTTATAAAAAGCGGATACAAGCATGGAGAAAGGTAAATGGTGTATGACACAGCAGGAATTGCATGACAGGATTTTGTCACTGGCAAAGGAATATTGTGATAGTTTTCATAATCAGCTAGGCAGCTGGCAGGAAGGAGAACGGATTCCTTATGCGGCCAGGGTATATGACCATGAGGAAATGTGCAATCTGGTGGACAGTGCCTTGGAATTCTGGCTTACCTCCGGCCGCTATGTGGATGAATTTGAGGAGAAGCTGGGAGAATTTCTTGGTGTAAAATATGTTTCCGTGGTCAATTCCGGCTCATCAGCGAACCTGCTGGCTTTTATGGCACTGACTTCTCCCCTGCTGGGGGAACGGCGGATTTTGCCCGGTGATGAGGTGATTACTGTAGCGGCAGGTTTTCCCACTACGGTTTCTCCGATTATCAATTATGGTGCAGTGCCTGTTTTTGTAGATGTGGCCATTCCCCAGTACAACATTGATACAGATATGCTGGAGGCGGCTCTGTCAAAAAGGACAAAGGCAGTGATACTGGCTCATACCCTTGGCAATCCATTTGATTTGCAGGCAGTCAAGGATTTTTGCAGGAAGCATGGATTATGGCTTGTAGAGGATAACTGTGATGCTCTGGGCAGTGTGTGTCCTGTGGATGGCAGGGATAGGCTTACCGGCACTGTAGGAGATATTGGCACATCCAGCTTTTATCCGCCTCACCATATCACCATGGGACAGGGCGGTGCTGTGTATACGGACAATCCGCTGCTGCACAAGATACTGCGTTCCTTCCGGGATTGGGGGCGGGACTGCGTGTGTCCTTCCGGCCATGACAATCTCTGCGGGCATCGCTTTGAAGGGCAATACGGAGAGCTTCCCTCCGGTTATGACCACAAGTATGTGTACTCCCATTTTGGCATGAACCTGAATATCAGCGATATGCAGGCGGCGGTAGGATGTGCCCAGCTGAAGAAGCTGCCATTGTTTGTTGCCGGGCGCAGGCGCAATTTTGACAGGCTTTGGCAGGGAATGCAGCCTGTGGCTGATAAATTCATTTTACCAGAACCGCTGGCTGGCAGCAGACCAAGCTGGTTCGGCTTTATGCTGACCTGCCGCCATGGTATAAGCCGTGACAGCGTGGTGCGTTATCTTGAGGCAAAGGGGATTCAGACGCGGATGCTCTTTGCCGGAAATATTGTGCGCCAGCCTTGCTTTGATGAGCTGCGTGATTGCAGTGCAGGCTACAGGATAGCCGGTTCCCTGTCAAATACGGACAGGATTATGCAGGATACCTTCTGGGTGGGCGTTTATCCGGGACTTACCGATGCGCAGATTGATTATATAGTGCGGATGCTCAAAGAGGCGGTGAAAAAATGAAGGATAGCGGAGGTTTGTTTGAGCGGGTGGACACGGAATTAGCCGGGTGCTATGAGCTTATTCCACGGCGCCGCGGTGACAACCGGGGGTCTTTTATCAAGACGGTGCATAAGGATGCCTTCAAGGAGCTGGAGCTTGAAACTGATTTCAGGGAACAGTATTACTCCGTGTCCAGAAAGAATGTGCTTCGCGGCCTGCATTTTCAGCTGCCGCCATCTGACCATGCCAAGCTGGTGTATTGCACGGAGGGCAGGATTTTTGATGCAGCGGTGGATTTGCGTCAGGGGTCAGCTTCCTATGGCCGTTTTCACACCTGCGAGCTTTCCGGGGAAAATGGAAAGATGCTCTACATTCCAAGGGGCATGGCGCACGGCTTTTATACATTATCTGAGCAGGCTGTGGTCATGTACAATGTCACCAGCCTATATGATGCGGAACGCGATAGCGGAATTTTGTGGCATTCCGTAGGTATTCCCTGGCCTGTGCCTGCTAATGAGCAGCCGATTTTGTCCCGGCGGGATAAGGGATTTTGCAGTTTTGCTGAGTTTTCCTCACCTTTTACAAAACGGGCACTGCTGACAGGCATTACCGGCTTTGTGGGAAGCCATCTGGCAGAAAAGCTTTTAGCCGAGGGCTGGGAGGTGCATGGCATTGTCAGGGAAAACTCGGATACCGCCAGGCTGAAAGAGAAATTTGCTGGCAGGATAACGCTGCATGTGCATAGTGTCAGGAACAGCCTGAACAGTATATTGGCTAAAGCAAAGCCGGATGTTGTCTTTCATCTGGCCTCTTTGTATTTGCCCAGTCATGCTTATGAGGACATTGCCTCCCTGGTGGAAAGCAATGTGACCTTTGGTACTTTGCTGGCAGAGGCTATGGTCAAAAATGGTTGCTGCAGGCTTGTAAATACCGGCACATCATGGCAGCATTACCATGATAGGCAATACAGTCCTGTGAATTTATACGCAGCCAGCAAGCAGGCCTTTGATGATATGCTGCAATATTATAGGGAGGCTCGTGGGCTGAAGGTTATTGAGCTGCAGCTTTTTGATACCTATGGGAATGATGATTTTCGGAAAAAGCTGCTGAAGCTGTTGAAGGACTGCTTGAACAGTGGCAGCGGACTGGCCATGTCACCGGGTGAACAGCTCTTGAATCTGGTGCATATTGACGATGTGGTAGCAGCTTTTTATCTGGCAGGTGGTTATCTGCTGGCAGGAGAATATGATAAGTGCGGTACATACGCTGTGGCTTCCCAGGAAGAGATTTCCCTGCGGGAATTGGCGGGTAAAATTGAAAAAATTGCTGGCAGCAGGTTGAATATTGAGTTTGGTGGCAGGCCGTACCGTGAAAGAGAAGTAATGCACCCTTGGGCTGGCGGTCATCCGCTGCCCGGCTGGGAATGCAGGGTATCACTGGATGAAGGACTGGCAGGCTTTTTTGACGCAGGAAGGCAGTGATAAGCTTTGATAGTAGCTTTTTATAAACTTTTATCAGCTTTTATTAGAAACTGATGAAAAATATTTTGAAAAGGCTGTTCATGAACTGAATTTAGCAAAAATTTTCTTGTAAAAGGTAATTTGCCGGGCAAAGGCCGGAGAAATAGGGAATTTATTTTGGGGAGCAATGGTTTATGGTAATCTACAACAACATGGCTGCTATGTCAGTCCTCAATGAATCCAACAGACAGAATAATAAGCTGTCCAATTCTATGGAAAAGCTGGCATCAGGGCTAAAGGTTCGCCATGCCGGTGATGATGCCTCGGCTTACAGCATATCCGAGAAAATGCGTGTCCAGATACGGGCACTGAATCAATGTTCAGCCAATACCAGTAAGGGGGCGGATATAACCAATGTGGCAGAGGGGGCCATGCAGAGCCAGATGGAGCTTTTGACTACCATAAGGGAGCTGGCTTTGAAGTCTGCCAACGGCATATACAGTGATTCTGACAGGGGTATCATGCAGAAGGAAGTCAATCAGCGGCTGACGGAGATTGATGATATTGCCGCCTCTGCCAGCTATAACGGCAGGCCTCTCTTGAATCAGGCCGAGCTTGACCATGTGGACAGCAGGTTTATTCCCGGTTCTACTGCCTTCAACGTAGATGCACCTGCACAGGACAACAGTATCTCACTGGTGGCTGAAACACCAAATGCTTACGCTGTGAAAGACCACATACCTTGCTACAGGCCGCCCACGTCATACCATGAGCTGACCGCAGGGCAGATGGTATACGATGCAAACAACATAGTGTATAATAAAATTCAGCCTCCTGCTAGCCTGCCGGGAATCGGCAGCACTGTTTATGATGCAAATGGCGTCAGATATACTGTTGTGGATGCCAGCAGTACGCCGGGGACAGGTGCGCCTGTGCCTGCCATAGAATTTCCGGCGGGGCAGACGCCGCCTCAATACATACCGCTGGATATTACCACGTCCGGTACGCCGGATGTACCTGTGACCGGTGCAGCGGGCTTCTGGCCGCATACAAAAAACTATCAGGCACTGGGAACAGTAGGTGCAGGCGGGACTGCGGCTGTAACTGCCGGTAGTACAAAAATAACGCTTAGTGACATATATTTGGCTCAAGAATACACTTATGACGTACTTCCTGATGGAAAAATAGTGGGGACATATCCCAAGACCGGACTAAATTCTGACAGGCAGATGTATGCTCTCAATTTTAGCAGTGTTGCCAATATACCGGCGGATTTGGACAAGCAGGGATTTTCTGTGATGTGTGATGCCTGTAGACAATTTATCTCGGTCATGTTTGACGCAAATAAGACGGCAGGCACAGGTGAACATTATAATGGTACAGATGGTTCTTCAGAATGCTATGTGATAGGATTGCAGGGAGCCAGTACGGCCTCTTATGTTGTTAAGGCGCTTTTTGATGGGCTGAATGCAGCCAATGGAACGACGGGAGCCAATCCTGTTCAGCTTACCGTGCATCATAGTGTGAAGCTGAATGTTTATACAGATGCGGGCGGTGAAACAAGATGCTATGTTGAAAAAGTGAATAATGGTCTGTTGATGTACAACGGTATAAAGGGACAGCTGGAGGTTGTGCCGGACAGATATGATGTTACCAGCTACATGAAGCCAAGCAGCAGGATTTTTATTCAGGGAGATACTGCTGCCTCTGGCAATACGGCGTTGAAGCTGCCGAATACCACACTGAGCATGCTGTTTCCCGGCACTGGTGACCACTGGGTAGGGATTGAGCCGACGGAGGCGGATTATCCTGACCCATGGCCCAATGAATATGACGGACTGACCGATGAGGAAAAGAAGCAGAAATTCCGCAGTGAAGTGTGGCCGTATCCGGAAACTGCGGATACAGACTTGGGCACATGCATCAGCACTCAGGAAAAAGCCCGTGAATTTCTGACGAATGTTGACCAGGCACTGCGCTATCTGGAGAACTCCATCACCACCATGGGCGCACAGCACCAGCGGCTTTCCGTGATGAATGACAACATCGTTGTCAGCCATGAGAATACCACTGCCGCCGAAAGCGTCATACGTGATGCGGACATGGCAAGGGAAATGACGGCCTATGCCAGATACAGTATCCTCTCCCAGTCCTCGCAGGCTATGCTGGCCCAGGCCAATCAGTCAGGCTCTAGTGTGCTAGGACTTTTACAAGGGTGATGCTACAATTAGCGTGGCAATGCGACATGCCCTGACCGGCCGATACAGGTCATAAATCATGTTTATGAAAGCAGCTTTTGCATGGATTAGATGGATTAGGTAGAAATAAAATTAATAGGTTAAAGGGATGGCAGAAACAATGACGGGGATTTATTCTCATTGCTGTTTCTGCTTTTTTATATATTTTTACCAAAAATATATTCCAAAACAAAAGAAAAAGTGATATAATGTTTGCAGAATAACTTTTCTATTGGAATGATGTCTGTCGGAATGAATGAGTTTTCAAAAAGGATTAATTCTGCTATAATGAAAGGGGATAGAGGCATGGCAAACCTGCAAGTGCGTGATACGGTATTCTGCCGATTTATCGGCACCGAGTCCAATCTGTTAGAAGTCTTCAACGCAATAAGGAAGACCGGCTACACTGATGCTTCCAAGGTGATGATAACTACTCTTGCAGGAAGCTTTTACAGCAACATCAAAAATGACATTTCTTTTATGCTGGATGCCCTTATCATGATGCTGATTGAGCATCAGACCACTCTCAATCCCAACATGCCTGTCAGGCTGCTTAGTTATGTAGATGAATTGTTCAAGCGTTATATAGAGCCTGAGAAGCGGAAAATGTACAGTACGGAGCTTATCAAGCTGCCTGCGCCTGAGTTTTATGTATTTTATGATGGCGATGATATCAGCTTTGAACATAAGGAACTTAGGCTGAGTGATGCTTTTAAGACATCCTCTGACAAGCTGGAGCTGGTTGTTCACGTATACAACCTGGCAACTGGCAAAAATGAAGACCTGAAAAAGATATGCAGGCCGTTGCGGGAATACAGCATTTTTTCTAACCACTACAAGCTGCTCAGGAAGCAGGGAATGGATATTGACGAAGCTGTCAGGGACACCATCCGCTACTGCATTGATAAAAATGTTATGAAGGACTACTTACAGCACAACGAAAGTGAGGTAATTGACATGTTTGGCTTTGAATGGAACGAAAAAGAGGAACGCGAAGCCTTGCTGGAAGCTGGACGCCTGAGCTCCATCCGTGATTTGCTCTCCGATGGGCTTATCACCTTGGAGGCTTTAAAAGCCTCAGGGCGGTATTCTCCTGAGGAACTAGCTGCCATAGCAAAACCATGATTCCTCCCTCTATGCTTGAAAAACTAATTGTGTTACAAATGCCATAGGGATATAGCTGCATCAACAGATGCACCATGTATAGAGAGTGGATATATTAAATTTGTTACTTTTAACATGCAAGGCAGAAACAATGGTAAGAGCTGTACTGTTCATCATTGTTTCTGTCTGTTTTTATGTATGTTTTTCCAAAAGTATATTCATATATCCATTAAAAAGTGATATAATGTTTGTAGAATGATTTTTCGTCTTTCTAGGTAAAACCAATTCACAAAAACGTGCAATTCTGCTATAATTAAAGGAGATGGGGACATGGCAAATTTACAAGTACGCGACACAGTATTCTGCAAGTTTATCGGCACCGAGTCCAACCTGTTGGATATTTTTAACGCAATCAGGAAGACTCATTACACCGATGCCTCAAAGGTTTTAATCACCACCCTTGATGGCAGTTTTTACAGCAATCTCAAGAATGATATTTCCTTTATGCTTGATACCCTCATTATGATGCTGATAGAGCATCAGACTACCCTCAACCCCAATATGCCCATCAGACTGCTAGGTTATGTGGATGAGCTGTTCCGTCGTTACATGGAGCCTGAAAAACGGAAAATATACAGTACAGAGCTGATAAGGCTCCCTGACCCTTAGTTTTATGTGTTTTACGATGGGGATGATACCAGCTTTGAGCACAAGGAACTCAGGCTGAGTGATGCCTTCAAGGCGCCATCTGACAAGCTGGAGCTGGTTGTCCATGTCTACAACCTGGCTATCGGCAAAAATGAGGAACTGAAAAGAATATGCAAGCCGCTGAGGGAATACAGCATATTCTCCAACCACTACAAGATGCTCAGAAAGCAGGGGCTTAGTGTTGACGAAGCTGTCAGGGATACTATCAGATCCTGCATTGATAACGATGTCATGAAAGATTATCTACAGCACAACGAAAGTGAGGTAATTGATATGTTTGGCTTTGAATGGAACGAAAAAGAAGAACGCGAAGCACTGCTGGAAGCTGGCGAGGCTCGCGGACGCCTTAACTCTATCCGCGAGTTACTTTCCGATGGCATTGTTACTCTTGACGTGTTAAAGGCTTCCGGTCGATACTCCACGGAAGAGTTGACTGCTATAGCAAAAACGTTATGATGTAATAGAGGTAATTGATATGTTTGGCTTTGAATGGAATGAAAAAGAAGAGCGCGAGGCTCTGCTGGAATGCGGATACAGGCGCGGTTTTGCTCGTGGTTTTGCCAATGGCTTTGCTCGTGGTTTTGCTGAAGCTTATGCTAATGAATGCACCGACAGCTATGTTGACGATATGATTCGTGAACGGATTATTTGTATACGCGAGTTACTGGTTGAAGGTACTGTGACTATGCAAGCATTGGAAGATTCTGGCTGCTATTCTCCAGAGGAGCTGGCAGCTATATCAAAACCGTTGTAGTTATTAAAAATAAAAGCTCCTGTTTAGGATGACATAATATCCCAAACAGGAGCTTTTGCATGCTATATATACTTTACTAGTTTACCAACGACAATGGGCACCACGGTGATGTCCCTGTTGTCTGCCGCCCTGCTGTCCATCCTGCCAGTATGGACAGTCAGTATTGCGGTCATGGCACACACCGCGCTCGTTACACCAGCCACACCAGTAGGCAGCATGAGCTGTTGGCAGTCCGTCAGCCAGATTGCCCAGCAAAATCGCCCCCAGCACAACTATAGTGCAAAAAATTTTCTTCATCCGCATCGCCTCCACCAAAAGCACTAAAACTAAAAATTCAAATCACGTAAACACCCGAACACGTAGATACAGTCTGTCCAGCTCTTTTGTAATCATTATACCATGAAAGCAATCGCATGAAAACTCTTTTATAAGCCAGGTGCCAACTAGTATTTGAGTCATGAAAGGGTCTTTACCTCATATACTGTATCATCAGAACCAGACTTTCCAAAAAAGTGTTAATGGCAACATCTGCCAACAAATGAACTCTGCCTATCTGATGTATATTCATTGTAAGCTCGACATACGACAGCTTAGTGACTAGTCTTGTCAAACATCAAATGCATATTAGAATGTCGTTCTAATGAATGTTTGTCTTCCTCAATATATTTCCATGTTTCCCTATATGTCCCCGGTACAGCTAAAGCAGGGGCAGAAATGAAATCTATGAATTCCTGAACTTTTCCCTCAAATTTATCTGCAAAATTATCGGAAAGCTCTACCTTTTCTACACCAGAAAAATTTTTAAGTTGATTATATAGTACATGCTCAAGATTACACGAATTAAAATATATCCTGTAAGGAATTCCGCGGACCTTTCCTGTAGAGTATAATTTCAATAATACTTTCGCTTTACATCTGTTTCTTTTCTCTATTACCTCAACATCAGAAGCATCAATGTGGTCTTCATAATACTGAACGTTTTTCACATCAGCTTTATGGACACAGTTTTTTGTAAACGCTCCATCTGTATCACCTATATGAATTATTCTTGTAATGTCCCTCCAAGCATATCCGTACTTTGCATTAACGCTATCTACTAGTTTTTTTATTTTAGCAACGACATTTTCCGGACTGGTCTTAGAATCTGATGTTATATCACCATGAACAACTGCAAATTGTACTTCGGACGATGAAAAATATTCCTTCAGTATTCCTCCTAGTGCATTTTCATCACTAGGACCTTCAACAATAACCACAATAACCTTTTTCTCATTCATTATGCAGGCTCCTTCCTGCTTTTCTGAATGCTTTGGCTATCTTCAGGCTATCGGTTTCTTCATATATTGCCTCTTTTTGCCCGCCAAGAGTAATACTCCTGATATACGTGCTTCGAAGGTTATTTGATTCCTTAACATTTTTCATATGAATGTATCTGTTATGAGGATTAACAGTTGAAAACATAATGCTTTCCTTATCCAGCATCTCCAAAGCACGAAGATTGTGGGACGTGAAAATCAACTGGCCTTTAGCGCTCTTACGGAAAATGTCCAGCAATTCGCCCAGCATAAACTCGAATATTCCTGCGTCCAATTCATCTATCACCAAACATACTGAAGGATGTCCAAACGCCTGGATTAGAACATTTAAAATTGAGACTATCTTAATAATTCCTTCGGATTCCATACGAATAGGGATTGGTTTCATATCGCCCCGTATGGACATAAGCTCAACCTTCCACCCTTCTTCGCCAGAATCCATGGCCTGCTTTCCATAATCTTTTATATCAATTTTCATGCCTGGAATTATTGTGTACAACACCATGTTTATCTGGTTTACTATTTCGTTGAGAAGAGCCTTTCTGTCAGCATCCAATACCGCTGGTTCCATCAGAGGTACTGCGAAATCTCCTTTCATGCCCATTCGCTCTTTTTCGACACGAAAAGCCATTGGCAGAATTAGTTTTGCTGAAATCACTCCGGAATGAGAACTCTTTATGACAAACAAATCCTTGAGGGCAAAATTAAACAATGCATTAATAACAAACGCATATTTTTTAAAATCATCTGGTGTTTTTTTGACAAAAATATTCCTGCTACTCTCACCGAAAATATATGAGCAATTACTCTTTTCTGCTATCTTCCTGGCAACAATAAGATCCATTTTTTTCTCTTTATCCTTACCAATTAGCTCATCAAGTCGTTTTTTGGGGGTAAATATAGCTTCTGCTTCGAGCCTGCTGTAGTCCATGAAAATACTTTTTGTGGTTCTGCTGCCATTTTGAATAGTTGCACATTTAAGATATTCTCTATCAATATACCCAACATTCCCATCTCTTGAAAGAATAATATGATATTCGACTTCATAGAGAATATCATCATTTGATATCTTAAAATCTGCGCCAATCTCAGCCTTGGTGGATGAGGTATCAATGTAGTCTACTATATTTTGTTCTAATTCTTCACCAAGCATGATATGCTGCAGGAAATGAAGCGTATCAACAATAGCGGTCTTCCCTGAGCCATTTTGACCGTAAACCCCTAATATATCTGAACTGTCACAGTTAAATTCTTTTTTATTTGCAAGTGGCAGATAGATAGTACCATGTTTTACATTCTTTATATTCTCCAAAGTCAACGATGATAGGCGAACAACACAGTTACTCATAATCAACCTCCTCTTTACATAGTAATATAGTAACACAAAAGGTGCTTTTTTTCAATTTGATATTTAAATTTTGATATTTTTTATTTCGTTTTTGCTATAACAATATTGATTTTTACAAAACTGTAACACTTCAATAAAAAAGCAGAATCAACGACAAAAAACATATCCCGTGCCATTGATTCTGCCTGTTAATTTACATCTGCATCTGTTTTTACTTTTGCTTTTGTATATTCTGTCCTCTGCTTTCCATCCTCGGTTCTCTATGATTTATCCGTTATCCTTCAGGCTTTCCTTCATGCCTGCAAAAGGCTCAGCACACCGGAGGCGGACTGATTGGCCTGTGCAGCATGGCCTGCGAGGATTGGGAGAGGATATTGTATTGTTTCCGTTACATTTAAAATCAGCTACGTATTTGGGGTATAAAATACTCATACCATATATCTTCTGAACACTTCTACATTGCAATCACATTGAATTACTCCCTCCTAACGCTTAGGCGTTTGAGGAGGGAGATTCCCACTTCTACGAGAAC
>CAMFES010000057.1 GCA_945949525.1 uncultured Veillonellaceae bacterium | reverse complement strand
ACTTGCCGGTATGAATCATGTAGTCGATGTACTGGTCATTTGGCAGCATGTGAGTGCCATACACACCGAAGTCAAAGGAATTTTCAATGTCGATGCGGCCGTTCTGAGCAGGGCCGTTGAAATCAGCATTACCAGTGGTAGTACCGATATAAGCACCCAGATAATCATTGGTGCCAATCTGGGTATCATAGCCCAGCTGGAAGTTATTGGTGTTGACAGTGGACTTGCTATAAACATCACCGCCGTCAACATCCATGTTGGTGTGCTTGTACTGGAACCACATCTTGTCAGGAGCAGGACGACCCTCGTCAACAGCGGAAGCAAAGCCGCGGATTTCTGCCGTACGGTTCACTACGTTGTTGGTCAGCACGTTGGTGATGGCAGCTGCCGCACGGGCAGAAGTAACACCAGGAGCGGCGACGGTCTTACCTGCCTGCTGAACCGCCTCGGTCAATTTTGCTTTCTGCGCATCTGTCAAATCACTGTTATTTGCTATATAATCAGCAGTAGGTAATTTCTCAACAAATGGATTTGCTTTGGCTACAGCTTCACTAGCACTATTTACAGAAGCCTCCATAAGCTTATTCTTAGCGTCTGGTGTATTGGCAATAGCTCCAGCCGTTGCCAATGCCTCTACCTGTGCCTTGCTAGGCAATCCGTTAGCAAAGGATACATTCTTTGGCGTAGCGGTACCACCTTTATCCTTGAACGTAATCCCCCCAAGAACTGCTGCAGATGTATTTGCATCAACAACTAAATCATCTGCCTTAACAGCAGTTCCTGACGCAATGCCAGCTCCACTAGCAATCCGAACAGAATCAGCAGTTAAAGTTGTACCATCAGCAATATCGGCAGTAGAAGCAACATTAATTACACCGGCAGTAATATTGCTACCAGTAGCCAACCCACCTGCCACATTCAAATTTTTAACAGTTACACTACCACCACTTGCGTCCAGTGAAGCTCCTTCTGCAACCGTTAAAGATCCTACCGACAAACCATCCGTGCTGGATAGGCTACCGCCACTCATTACAGCCAAATTATTTATAGTAGCACTTCCGCCGGTACTAACATCGCAATTATTCCCTACACCAACAGCTTCAACCTTGCCATCGCCACTAATTACAATTTTATTTTCATGTTCTCCAATAGTTGCAATCGCACCAAGCGTAGCACCTTCTGCAACTTCAATCTTAGTTTCAGAAGAATCAGCACCTACAACACCTACAGAAGCCATACTGCTTCCAACTTTTATAGTTCCATCATCAGCAAATGTAACGCTACCATTGGTATCTTCATTTGCCGTAAATGCATAAGCATTACCATCTTCTGATGTAATACCCAAGGTCTGCCCCTTGGCAATTCCTACTGATTGAGTTGCCAAGGCATTTTTAAACGCAGTGATAGCCCCATTTGCCACATCTCCATCTTTATCTTTCCACAAGGCAAAATTAATAGCACTAGCCTCGCTCTCTGCTGAAAGGGATTCATTCATCCACGTTACAGCTTGAGTGGCATCAGTAGTCTGCTTCTTAGTACCATCATTCATGGTTACTATATATACCTTATTTACACGTGTATTCCCTGGGGCACCAACCTCATCCTCAAAATAACCTACAGAAGTAGCCGCATAAACATCTCCAGGTGCAATTCCAAAGGTAATCCCTGCACTCAAAGCCATGCCGACCATCAAGGCCAGCTTCTTATTTGTCATCCGCATTTTCATGTTGAACATCCTCCCCAACCTTATTTTGTTGCAATACAGACATTCCCCAGTATTTTATGATATAATACTTATTATCGCTAATTGATGAGAGTATATCTGCATTTTCACTTGCAAATTCGTTGTAGCACTTCAACTTCAACAACTATGCGTTTATTATACTCTCAATTGCGTGCATTTTCAATAGCATATCGGAAAATTTTGATGAATTTTCATTTATTTTCCATGTTTTTATACGAGGATGTGAATGATTATGAGTATATGTCAACGCATTTTTGACCGTATGGGACAGGATAAGGCACGGTTGCGCGAGCTGGCGGCCAGCATCAATGTCGCTCCCAGCACTGTAACCTCATGGAAATCACGGGGCAGTGATCCTCCTGCCAAATATATCGTCGCAATTGCGTCTTTTTTAGGCGTATCTCCCATGTGGCTGTTGACCGGTGAGGATGCTTCACCATCTTTTGCGATGCCCGAAAATAAAAAAACAGTACCTGAAAATACTGATTCAGATACTGCCCACAGTGAACTTATAGAGCTTTTTGACTCCCTTGACCGCCCGGGCAAAACCCTGATGCTGGCCGCAGGCTACAAGGAACAGCTTCGCCTTGAGGAAGCACGCCGGGAAACTGCTCCACGCATCTGCACGCTGGACAAGCTCACCCCTGTCACCGGCTGTTCCGACTGACTATATGCTTCCAAACCTCACACCAAATGTTCACTTTATTATTGCAAAAAAAATAGTATCGTTATATAATAGAAACATAGAAGGTGCTACCAGCAGACGGTTAGCCCGCACGAGGTTGGTCAAAATAACCGCTCACGGTTGGGAATTTTGTGGCGGTTATTTCTGCTTTTCGTTCATATCTTTGCCAATCTGATAGCCGAAGCTAACACAGGCAATCATCAGGCACACAATGCCGATGAACTGCTCCATTGACATAATAATCACGCTCCTCTCCGTCAGATTCCCCAATAGGGTTCGTCAGGTGAGGTTGCAGTTGCTTCGTTGTGACAGACACGCGGAAGCTAACCGCCTACCGTTATGGTAGCACCACCTTCATTATATCAAATACATGTGTTTCCTGCAATAAAAATACAATATTGCAGGATATTTTTTTATCTTTTTGTAATATGTTCATTGTCTGTGCGTATAAAGAGCAAAGAAAAAACAACCCAATAAATAAACAAGAAAGAGGCGGTAAAAATGACTATGGAAAAGAAAAATGCAATGCTGAACGATGATGAGCTGGATATGGTAACAGGCGGTGCTGCCGCTACCTTCCTGAAGAAGCGCGAGGACGGCAAGGTAGATATGTTCTACGTTTCCGGCGAAGGAAATATTGATGCCTTCAAGAAACTGCTGGCAGGCGGCTCTGTTTCCTCCCTGAGTGTTTCTATCTGCTCCAGCAGCATGCGCGGTGTCCCATCTGAGAAGGTTGACGCCATTATTGCCAGAAGAAAGGAAAGAAATCCTCAGATGGACGTCGTCTGGATGAATTGACCCAAACAGCATCAATAATATAAAAAGAGAGCGGCATATCACCCACTCCGCAAAGCCAGGAGCCTGTGATACACCGCCCTCTTTTATTTTAACCCAATGATATCGAACTATACTATAATATGCTACACTATACTATACTGACTGTATCGCCGCCCGGATTTCAGCCTCGCTGATAGCACCATGACGCAGGATTTTTATTTTACTGCCGGTGCAGTCTACAATGGTAGACTCAACCCCTACAGGACAGACGCCTCCATCCAGTATCAATGGCAGCCTTCCAGCCATATCAGCATACACATCATTGGCAGACAGCGGACTGGTATGGCCGGAAATGTTGGCACTGGGCACCGCCAATGGCTTGCCCACAGCCTGCAACAATGCCAAAGCCACAGGATGGGCCGGTATGCGAACACCCACCGTATCACGTCCCCCTGTCACCTCATGGGGAACAGCGGCCGCCTTGGGCAGAACCACCGTGACAGGCCCCGGACAGAACTTCTCCATCAGCAGCCTGGCAGGCTTGGGTACATAGGCCGCCACCTGTGCCACCATGGCAATATCCGCCATCTGCAGGGAAAAAGCCTTGCTGGCAGGGCGGTTTTTCGCTTCATACAATGCCTCTACAGCCGCCCTGTCCAGTCCCAGTGCCCCGATGCCATACACCGTTTCCGTGGGAAATGCCACCAGCTGTCCCTGCCGCAAAAGCTCCGCCGCCCTGGCTATCTCCTTTTTTTGCCTTATGACGTCACTTATCCGCAGAATTTCCGTTTCCATAGCCAACCACCTCATAAAAGACACCCCATCAACAGGCATCCATACAACCAACTAAACAACAGCCGTATATGCGCCGGATGAAAAAATGCCTGCTACGATTTCCACAGCACCACAACCCTTTCAATCCCGGCCAAATCCCTGATGATCTCGCACCTGCCCCATTGAGGCATATTCTCTGCCAGTGCCTTTAGCTGCTGTGCCTGATGGATACCAGCTTCCATGGCCAGAAAACCATCCGCCTGCAAAAAAGCTGCCCCCTCTGCCAGCAGCCTGCGGTAAAAGTCCAGCCCGTCCTCGCCGCCATCCAATGCGCCCAGCGGCTCAAAGGCCCTCACATCAGGCTCCAGCCCGGCAATATCACCCCTGGGAATATACGGAGGATTGGATACGATTGCCGAAAGCCTGCCGGAAAATCTTTCTGCCTGCTGTGCCAAAGGCCCCAGCATGTCCCCCTGCAAAAACTCAACCCGCTCCGAAAGCTCCAGCCTGTCGGCATTTTCCTCCGCCACCGCCAGCGCCTCCGGCGAAATATCCACCGTCACCGCCTGCAGCTTTGGCAGATACTTCAAAAGGGACAGGCAGATAGCGCCGCTGCCTGTGCCGATATCCGCAATCAGGCTGTTCTCCGCATCCTTGCCTGCCTTCAGCCGTTGCAGCACGGCCTCCACCAGAATTTCCGTATCGGGGCGGGGAATCAGGGTGGCCGATGTCACCTTGAACTCCAGCCCCATAAACTCCTTGTGCCCCGTAATATACGCTACAGGCTGACGCTGTACCCTGCGCTTGATGCAATCCTTGTAGGCCGCCAGCTCTGCCGCCTCCATAGGCTGGTCAAAATGCACGTAGAGAAAGATGCGCTCCTTTTTCAGCACGTAGGAAAGCAGCACCTCCGCGTCCAGCCGGGGCGAATCAAGCCCCGCTTTCTGAAAATAGCCCTCCGTCCACTTCAATATCCTGCCGATGGTCCAGACCTCCTGCGACTGCCCATCAGCAACAGCCTTGCCGCCACCAACAGTACCTCCAGCAGCCTGACCGCCAGCTGCGCCATTATTTATTGCACCGGCACCCTTAATTTCATTCCGCTCTGCCATACTAGCCATCTTACTGCACCTTTTTCAATCTCTCTGCCTGGTCGGCAGTAATCAGCCCGTTCAAAAGCTCATCCAGCTGGCCGTTCAGCACAAAATCCAGCTTGTGCAGTGTCAGCCCGATGCGATGATCCGTCACCCTGCCCTGGGGGAAATTGTAGGTACGGATGCGCTCACTGCGGTCACCGGAGCCCACCTGGCTCTTCCTGTCCGCGGCAATAGCATCCGCCTGCTGCTGCTGAGCCTGCTCAAGAACCCTGGCCCTGAGAACGCGCATGGCCTTTTCCTTGTTCTTCAGCTGGGACTTCTCGTCCTGACACTGCACCACGATACCTGTAGGCAGGTGGGTAATGCGAATGGCAGACTCCGTCTTGTTGACATACTGGCCTCCGGCGCCACCGGCACGATAGGTATCAATGCGCAGCTCCTCCGCCTTGATGTCCACATCCACCTCATCAGCCTCCGGCAGAACGGCCACCGTCACCGCCGAGGTGTGGATGCGGCCGCCTGACTCGGTAACAGGCACCCGCTGAACGCGATGGGTGCCGCTTTCATATTTCAGCCTGCTGTAGGCACCATTGCCCTCTACGGCAAAGGAAATCTCCTTGAAGCCGCCAATTTCCGTAGGGTTGGAGTCCAAAATGCTGACACGCCAGCCCTGTGCCTCCGCATAGCGGCTGTACATGCGGAAAAGATCCCCGGCAAAAAGCGCCGCTTCCTCGCCGCCTACGCCGCCGCGAATCTCCACGATGACGTTCTTGTCATCATTGGGATCCCGTGGCAAAAGCAAAACCGGCAGCTCATTATCCAATTCTTCCTTGCGGCTCCTCTGCTCTGCCAGCTCCTCCTCCACCATGTGGCGGAAATCATCATCCTCAATGCCCTCATCCAGCATTTCCCTGCTATCCTCAATGGCCTTGCATACCGCCTTGTATTCCCGGTATGCCGCTACAATAGACTCCAGCCCTGCATGCTCCCTGCTGTACCTCTGCCACCTGGGCATGTCCGCCAGCACGGAGGGGTCGCTTATCAGGGATTCCAGCTCCAGAAACTTGTCCTCCACAGCCTGCAATTTATCAATCATGTTCATATCTCTTCCCCTTGTCCATCAGCTATCAAAGCATCCTGCATGTAGGAGCCTGTCCCCGCCGGAATTTTATCCTCCGGCAGTACAGCCTTGGCAGACTCGATAGCCACCTCAATCATCTCCGGCTCCGGCTCCCTGGTGGTCAGCTTCTGCAGCCACAGCCCCGGCATCACCGCCCAGCCCAGCAGGCAGTTATCCGAATTGGCTGAAAAGCGGATAAGCTCATAGGAAATCCCTGCCACCACCGGCAGAAGGATAATCCTGCTGGCAATCCTTTCCAGCAAATCCGGCCAGCCCAGAAAAGCAAAGACAAAAATGCTCACCAGCATGACAATCAGCAAAAACGACGTGCCGCACCTTTTATGGAGCCTGGTATGCCGCGTCACATTTTCCACCGTCAGGGGTTCCCCTGCCTCAAAGCAGGCGATGGTCTTATGCTCCGCCCCATGGTACTGGAACACCCTCTGAATATCCTTCATGCGGGAAATGGCAAAAATATACGCCATAAATATGAGCAGCCGCAGCACGCCCTCCATCAAATTCAAAAATACAGGGTCCTCGGTAATAAAATGAAACAGCTTTGCCGCCCCCGTAGGAATGGCGATAAACAGCACAGCTGCCAAGGCGAAGGCAAAAATCATGGTGCCTGCCAGCTCCTTGTCCGTCAGCTGCTCGTCCTCCTCCCCTGCCATCTGGGCAGAGTAGCCCAGGGAACGGATGCCCATCACCAGGGACTCAAAAAGTGACACGCAGCCCCTCAGCATGGGCTTCTTGAAAATAGGATACCGGTCTGCAATGGAGTTCACCGGCTTTACCTCCATCTCAATGCGCCCCTGGGGATTTCTCACCGCCGTCGCCACCAGCTCCGGCCCCCGCATCATGACGCCCTCAATGACCGCCTGACCGCCAATGGTAATTTTCTTCTCTTCCATAATCTATATAAACCTTTCTTAGCCAGTTAAAATAACAAAAAAGGATAAATCCGTATAGCATCATATAAGGATAATTCCACATAGCATATTTTATATATATATATATATCGTAAAAGGGTAAATCCATATAGTAAAAAAGAGCAGGACATCTGCCCTGCTCTCCAGTTCTTATTTTGCGTAACGCTTGTTGAACTTCTCGATACGTCCACCAGCTGCGATATCACGCTGACGGCCGGTGAAGAAAGGATGGCACTTGGAGCAAACATCAACTCTCAGCTCAGCCTTGGTGGAGCCGGTAGTAAAGGTATTGCCGCAACCACAGACAACCTTTGCCTCGAAATACTCTGGATGAATATCGTTCTGCATCTATACACACCTCGCTTTTCCCCATTATTGGGAGTATTACAAGTCCTCTCTGCGAAGACTTGGTCCGACTTAGCTTCCCTCAATGGGGCAAAGCCGAAATAATCAACTTCGCGGATTTGAAAATCCGACTGTGATATTATATCATAGCCACTTCCCAGGCGCAACAGATTATTAGAAAAATATCTTGAAAATTTAACGCATATACACCATAATATATAAGGTGGAAATATACTCAAATTGCTTAGCTACAAAATAAATTCTTATAGAGAGGATTAGATTATGTCAAAAAACGAACCAGCTATCCAGTGCAGTTTTTGCAAGCGCCGCATTGTGCCAAGGTCGCAGTACGATTTGCCGATTTATGACCCGCGCTCCGACTTTGCCATCTGCGCCCACTGCATCAAGGATATTTATCATGCCATCGAGGCTCATGAAGCAGACGAGCAGGACCAGCAGAAGGTGGAAACAGCTGCCAGCATCGACCAGGAAATGGCCAATATCAAGCCACATCTGGTAAAGGATTATCTCGACCAGTACATCATCAATCAGGACAGGGCCAAGAAAATCCTGTCCGTGGCTATCTACAACCACTACAAGCGCATGAAGTACGGCTTTGACCACAAGGATGACGAGCTGGACGAAATCGAGAAGTCCAACGTCATCATCATGGGGCCATCCGGCTGCGGCAAGACCGCCCTCCTGTCCCACCTGGCCAAGAGGCTGGATATACCATTTGCCGTTACCGATGCTTCCAGCCTGACCGAAGCAGGCTTTGTAGGCTCCGATGTAGAGGTGGCAGTCCGCAACCTCTACTACGCCGCCAACAAGGATGTAAGCCGCTGTGAGCATGGCATCATCTATCTGGATGAGTTCGACAAGATTGCCCGCAAGTCCGGGGAGAACAACACCATTACAGCAGATCCCGGCCACGAGGGCGTACAGCAGGCCCTGCTGAAGATGCTGGAGGGCAACGAGGTGGAGTTCACCGCCCGGGGCCAGCGCAAGCATCCTGAGGCCCCGACCATCAAGGTCAACACCAAGAACATTCTCTTTATCGTAGGCGGTGCCTTTGTGGGCATTGAAAAAATCATCGCCAAACGGTTAAAGAAGACTGATTCCAACATCGGCTTCGGTGCAAAAATTGAGGGACAGAGCGAAAAGCCTGAGTACAACCAGCTCATCCATCAGGTGACGCCGGAGGATTTGATGAAGTTCGGCATAATTCCGGAAATCATCGGACGCCTGCCTGTTATCTGTACCCTGGAAACCCTTGACGAGGATGCCCTGCTGCGCATCCTCACGGAGCCGCGCAACGCCCCTGTCAAGCAGTACAAAAAGCTGATGGAAATGGACAAGGTTGATTTGGAGTTCGACGAGGCGGCACTCCGTGCCGTGGCGAAGAAAGCCATTGAAAGAAAGACCGGCGCCCGTTCCCTGAAGGGCATCATCGAGGACACCATGCTGGATATCATGTTTGATATTCCACGCTCCGATGCCCCTCGCCGCGTGACCATCACCGAGGACTGCATCAACAACCACACAGCCCCTGCTGTGGAGGAAATCTGATTTCCCCGCCTGTTTATGCAGAAGCTACATAAAATGTAAAAACATCAAATATCAAAAAACAATAAATAAAAGGCTGATGCCCGCTTTACCGAGGGCACCAGCCTTTTCCTTTTATTATATGCTTATCTCATTTTCATCTAATGACCTTCACAGCTTCACAAATACTTTTCATATATTTTCAGCTTTTACAGCAGCAGCCTGCCGATACCATGCACAAAAAACGCCGCCAGCCATGCCACCAGGCACTGGAAGGCCACCACCCATAGCGCCCAGCCCGTGCCCAGCTCCCGCTTTACCGCTGTCACAGCCGCCACGCAGGGGGTATACAGCAGACAGAAGGTCAGAAGGGACGCCGCTGACAGTGGCGTCAACACACCTCCGGCCAGCGAATTTGTGCCAAAAAGCACCCCCAGGGTGGATACCACGCTTTCCTTGGCCATAAAGCCGGAAATCAAGGCAGTGGAAATCCGCCAGTCCCCGAAGCCCAATGGCGCAAACACAGGGGAAATCCCCCCGGCGATGGCCGCCAGCATGCTGTCAGCAGAATTTTCCACCATATCCAGACGGAAGTTAAAGGTCTGCAAAAACCAGATGACAACGCAGGCCACAAAGATGACCGTAAAGGCACGCTCCAGAAAATCCCTGGCCTTTTCCCACAGGAGCTGCATGACATTCCTCGCCCCCGGCATGCGGTAGTTGGGCAGCTCCATCACGAAAGGCACCGCCTCGCCCCTGAACTTCGTCACCTTGCCCAGATAAGCCGCCAGAATGCCCATCAGGATGCCTCCGAAATACAGCAAAATCATGGGCAGGGCGCCATACTCCCCGAAAAATGCCGCAATAAAGAAAGCATATATCGGCAGCTTGGCGGAGCAGCTCATAAAAGGCGTCAGCAAAATCGTCATGCGCCTGTCCCGCTTGGAGGGCAGGGTGCGGGTAGCCATGATGGCCGGCACGCTGCAGCCAAAGCCAATCAAGAGAGGCACGATGCTCCGCCCGGAAAGGCCGATTTTTCTCAGCCACTTGTCCATCACAAAGGCAATCCGCGCCATATAGCCCGTATCCTCCAGCAGGGACAAAAAGAAAAACAGCGTCACCACGATAGGCAGGAAGGAAAGCACCGTCCCCACCCCGGTAAAGATGCCGTCAATCACCAAGGAGCGCAGGGCGGCATTAACCTCCAGCACCCCCAAAAACTCATCCGTCTGCCCCTGCAGGGCCTCGATGCCTGCCGCCATCAAATCCTGCAGGAAGGCCCCGATGACGTTGAAGGTAAGGAAAAACACCAAGCTCATGATGGCCACAAAGGAAGGAATAGCCAGATACTTGTCCGTCAGCACCTTGTCAATGCGGCGGCTCCTTTCGTGCTGGCGGCTTTCCTTGGCCTTTCTGACAGAACGCCTTGCCAGCTGCTTGATAAAGGAAAACCGCATATCCGCAATGGCCGCCGCCCTATCCAGGCCCCCCTCCATTTCCATCTGACAGATGATATGCTCAATCATATCCCGTTCATTCAGGTCAAGCCGCAGGGCCTCCATAATCCGCTTGTCGCCCTCCACGATTTTGGTGGCCGCAAAGCGCACGGGGATTTCCGCCTTGGCGGCATGGTCCTCAATCAGGTGCATGATACCGTGCAGACAGCGGTGCAGGGCGCCCCCCCGGCTCTCCGCATCGCAGAAATCCATGCGCCCCGGCGTTTCCTGATAATGAGCCACATGGAGGGCATGCTGCACCAGCTCCTCAATTCCCTCCCCCCGTACAGCGGAAATAGGCACCACTGGAATACCCAAAATGGCCTCCATGGCGTTGATATCCACGGAGCCGCCGTTTTCCGTCAGCTCGTCCATCATGTTCAGGGCCAGCACCATAGGCCTGTTCAGCTCAATCAGCTGCAAGGTCAGGTACAAATTGCGCTCAATATTGGTGGCATCCACAATATTGATGATGCCCGTAGGACGCTCCCTCAGGATAAACTGCCGGGACACAATCTCCTCCTCGGTGTAGGGGGACATGGAATAAATCCCCGGCAAATCCGTAATCTCCGTCAGCCTGTGGCCCCGGATGCTGCCGCTTTTCTGATCCACCGTCACCCCCGGAAAGTTGCCCACATGCTGGTTGGAGCCGGTCAGCTGGTTAAAAAGCGTGGTCTTGCCGCAGTTCTGGTTTCCCGCCAGGGCAAAGGTCAGCACCTGGTCATCAGGCAGGGGATTTTCCCCCTGCTTCACATGATATTTGCCACCTTCACCAAGGCCTGGATGGTGGCTTCTAGACTTGTGAGTCCTTGGCTTTTCCGCCTGCTCCTGCTCCGGCTCTATCTTCTCAATAGTTATCTTCTTCGCATCATCCACCC
>CAMFES010000056.1 GCA_945949525.1 uncultured Veillonellaceae bacterium | reverse complement strand
ATTATACCTGCATACGCATGATTTCCTGATATGCCTCCACGGCCTTGTTGCGCACAGCCAAAGTCAGCTGAACGGCAATATCAGCCTTTTCAGCGGCGATTACAACCTGCGATATATCCTCAACCTGACCGGCGGCCAGAGCCGCGCTCATCCTGTCAGATTCCTGCTGTAAGCTGTTTACCTCACCGATGGCGTTCTTCAGGTACTCGCCAAAGGTCGGCACCGCCTGCTGCGGCTGTTCCTCTCCCAGATGGCTTTCCGCCCGCATCCTTACAGGCGTCATCTGCAGTGCTTCTATCTCCATTATGTCACCTCATTTTATTTGCCTATATTCAGGGCCTGCTGCGCCATGCTCTTGGCGGCATTTATCGTCGTCACATTGGCCTCATAGGCTCTGGAAGCTGTAATCATGTCCACCATCTCGGTTACGATATCCACATTCGGCATCTCCACATAGCCGTCAGCGTTAGCGTCCGGATGTCCCGGGTCATACACCAGCTTGCCCACCGAATCGTCAACGCCGATACCCAGGGCGCGCACGCCGTCCCCGGCGCGGTTCTTCCTTCCCTTGCTGCGACCCAGCTCCCCTGCCAGCATACCGGCAAAGCTGTTTTCCTGCGCCTCACGGGGCTGAAAAATAACATACCTGCGCTTGAAGGGGCCTCCGTCCACTGTGCGGGTGGAGTTCACATTCGCTATATTGTTGGATATAACATCCATTCTCAGACGCTCTGCCGTCAGTCCGGAGGCTGCAGCATCGATACCGCCAAACATACTCATTGCACTCTGCTCCATTCCATATAAAATCTTATTTGAAATTAAAGATTCTTATTCATACTCAAATTCACTTGCTCGTTATTACTGTTTTAACTCCCTGGATGTATCCGCTGATTTTCCTCACCATAGCGTTGTAGTAAATCTGGTTTTTGGCCAGGCTCGCCATCTCCGCATCGATGTCAACGTTGTTATCATCCACCCGCATGGTAGTGCTGTCATCCAGCTGTATCACAGCCGCCGCCCTGCCGTTAAACGGCGCCATAGGCAGATGCTTGTCACGGGTGCGCACCATCTTCAGCTTGTTTTTGTCCTCATCCATCCCCAGCTCCTTGGCCAGCAGAGATTCAAAAATCACATCGCTGCGCTTGAACTTAGGCGTGTTCACATTGGCAATGTTGTTGCTGATAACCTCCTGACGGAGATTCGCAGCCACAAGGCCCCTCTGCATATAATCCATGGTTGGTGAATTCAATATCTGTTCCAGCATAAAGATTTCACTTCCTCGTCTTTCAAAATCACATCCGGGATTGTGCTTCCTGCTACACTATTCACATTAGCATATACGACACAAAAAGCAAAAATCCTTTTATTCGGTCTATAAATATTCATTCCCTTTTATATTCTAGCATTTTTTTCGCAATTAAAGAAGTAATTTTTCATTTTAGCTTCATAAATGGATAAAAAATAGTGCTAAAGTTGCAACTGCAAAAAAGCTCTATACAAATTTCCACGAAAAAAATGCCGCAGGAAGAAATCTCCTCCTGCGGCAGCAGTATATGCAGGCACCTGTCCTGCAGCATATTCACGGAATATTACTTGCGTATAAACTTTCTCACATACCAGGCCAGCATCTCATCCGGGTCGACCTCGGCAATCTCCAGCCCGTTGTCCTCGGCATAGAGCTTGTAGCCCTTGTCCAGATCGATATCCGTCAGGTCAACCACATCCAGGTTCAGGGCCAGCTGGCTCTCCCATATTTTATTGGCCAACGCACGGATGTCCCCGTTGGTGGACACGTTGTGCTCCCTGGCATGGCTCTCCACGTACTGCTTGGTCAGCTTTCTGCCGTATTCGGCAAACATCTCGTCAATGTTCATCTCGGTTTCATCGGCCAGCTCCTCCACACCGTGCCACAGGTACTCATTCAGCACCTTGATGTGGGTTCCCTTCATGCCCTGGGACTTCGGCTCTACTACACCGGCTGACTCCAGCTTACGGAGGGCATTGACGATTACGGAGCGGGTAATGGTCAGCATATCGGCAATCTTGGAGGCGTTTACAGGGCCGTCCTTCTGCTTCAGCTTCCTGAAGATGGCAATGGTGGCCTGTCCCTCGGAAATAGAGAGGGTGCCCAGCGCCATGCGGACGGTTTCACGCTTCTGGCTTTCCTCCTGGCTGCGCCTTGCCCTGTCATGCAGCATCTCCATACCCACTACGGCCGCACCATACTCAGCCAGCAGCAGATCGTCATCGGAGAAATCCACATCATACTTTGCCACCATCAGCGTACCGATGCGCTCGCCTACTCCGTAGATAGGAACAATGGTGGTGTTCTTGCCATTGAACTTGCACATGTCGCTTTCATCGCCGAAGGCACAGGTGCCGCTCTTGGAACGGATATTGGCCGCCGTTTCATCAATCTTCTTCAGCCAGTTCACGTAATGCTTCGGGAATTTCCCCGGCACCACTACGTTATCCATCATCACATCACATTCAAAATCATCCAGAAAAGCACAGCCATAAATGGCACCGCTGGTATCCACTATGTAAACATTGGCATCAATCACATTGCTCAGCACTGTGGCCATTTCCTTGTAATCCACATTGTGAAACCGCTGCAGGACGCGGTTTATCTTTCTGGTGCGCTCCAAAAGTGTTGACATCGACACTTCCTCCTTTTACATCTCACTCAAAATAATATAAAAATCCGTTCAATATGCAGAATAAACATTAGGTATTGACTGTTTTCATACTAGACTATATTGTACCATAAAAGAAAGAAATAATCACAATATTTTGTGATTATTTCTAAAAATTTTATAATTTTATCCAATAATGAGATTCTTTTGGCGATTTGAACATGTTTTCCGTCCAAATCACAGGATAAACTGGCTCAGGTCATGGTTGACAACAATATCCTGCAATGCATTGTTTACATAATCCGTATCGATGAGGACATCCTTCTCCTCCATATCAGGTGCTTCGAAGGACAGCTCCTCCAAAAGCTTCTCCAGAATGGTATGCAGGCGGCGGGCGCCGATGTTCTCGTTCTGGGCATTGACATCGCAGGCCAGCTGTGCCAGACGGTCAATAGCATCCTCGGCAAACTCCAGCTTGATGCCCTCCGTGCCCAAAAGCGCCTTGTACTGCTTCAGCAGGGCATTCTGCGGCTCCGTGAGGATGCGCTTGAAATCATCCTTTTTCAGGGATTTCAGCTCCACGCGGATCGGGAAGCGCCCCTGCAGCTCCGGAATCAGGTCAGACGGCTTGGAGGTGTGGAAGGCACCTGCCGCAATGAAGAGAATATGATCTGTCTTCACCGCGCCATACTTGGTCATGACCGTGGAGCCCTCCACAATCGGCAGGATATCACGCTGTACGCCCTCGCGGGAAACATCGTGGCCGCCGGTATTGCCGCTGACGGCCACCTTGTCAATCTCGTCCAGGAAGACGATGCCGCTGTTTTCTGCCAGCTTCACCGCAGTTTCCTGTACCTCCTCCATATCCACCAGCTTCATGGCCTCTTCCTGCTGGAACAGCTTTCTGGCCTGCTCCACGGTTACCTTGCGCTTCTTGCGGCGCTTCGGCATCATGCTGCCTATCATATCCTGCAGGTTGTCGCCCATGCCCTCAAGGCTGGAGCCTGCAAACATGCCTACCATCGGCTTGCTGCTGTCCTCTACATCAATCTCGATAATCTTGTCCTCGTACTCGCCGGCCTCCAGCTTTTTGCGGCACCACTCCCGGCCCGCCTGATACTGCTTCGGCTCGTTTTCCTGGGCGCCTTCCTCCTCAGCCTCGTCGCTGTTGGCAAGATTGCCAAAAAGCTGGCCAAATGGATTGCTGGACTTCTTCGGCTCAGGCACCAGCACATCCAGAATGCGCTCCTGGGCCATTTCCTTGGCCTTTTCCTGCACCTCCTGCACCCGCTGCTGACGTATCATGCGCACGGATATCTCCGCCAGATCCCTGATGATGGACTCCACGTCCCTGCCTACGTAGCCTACCTCCGTAAACTTGGTGGCCTCCACCTTGATAAAAGGCGCATCTACCAGCTTGGCCAAGCGGCGGGCAATCTCAGTCTTGCCCACGCCGGTAGAGCCTATCATGAGGATGTTCTTCGGCACGATATCATCCTGCATGCTGGCGTTGTCCAGCTGCCTGCTGCGCCAGCGGTTTCTCAGGGCGATAGCCACCGCCCTTTTTGCCTCCTTCTGTCCCACAATATATTTATCCAATGCTTCTACTATCTGTCTTGGTGTCTGCTCGTTCAATGAAATTGACCTCCTGCTTTTCGTTTTTGCGGCTGCACTATCCTCGCTGCCCTCCGGCAGTCCCTCAGTCCTCCGCCAGCTCCTCTACACGGATGTTATGGTTGGTAAATACACAGATATCGGCAGCTATCTTCATAGCTTCGGTGCAGATATCCTTTGCCGCCATATCGGTATGCTCTGCCAGGGCGCGGGCGGCAGACAATGCATAAAAGCCGCCGGAGCCGATGGCGCACACGCCTCCATCCGGCTCAATTACCTCGCCGTTGCCGGAAAGCATGAGAATGGTATCCTTGTCCGCTACCAGAAGCAGTGCCTCCAGCTTTCTCAGCACCCTGTCGGTGCGCCAGTCCTTGGCCATCTCCACGGAGGCCCGCTGCAGATTGCCGTTGTATTCCTCCAGCTTTGCCTCAAACTTCTCAAACAGGGAAAAGGCGTCCGCCACGGAGCCCGCAAAGCCTGCCAGCACCCTGCCGTGATGCAGCTTGCGTATCTTTCTGGCCGTTGCCTTCATGATGGTGCTTTGCCCGAAGGTCACCTGGCCGTCGCCGGCAATAGCTACCCTGCCATTTTTTCTGACTGCAACGATTGTCGTTGCATGAAACTGATTCTCCATATATAAGCTCCTAATCAAACTGATGTTATAATCTATATATTGATGCCGTTTTGCCGGCTGAACTCCTCCAGCATAGCCAGCGCCCGCTCTGCAATGCGCTGCTTCTTCAGCTTCTTGTCACGTATTTTTTCCTTGATAGGTGACATGATGCCAAAATTCACATTCATAGGCTGAAAATGTCTGGCCGGTGCCGTGGTAATGTAGTGACACAGGGAGCCGTGGGCGGTTTCAGCCGGGAATACCACAGGCTCCAGCCCCTGGCAGATGCGGGCAGCATTGATGCCTGCCACCAGCCCCGAAGAGGCTGACTCCACATATCCCTCCACGCCGGTCATCTGACCTGCAAAAAACAGGTTTTTCCTATGCCTGAACTCCAGCGTCGGCTTCATGGTTTCCGGCGAGTTGATAAAGGTATTCCGGTGCATGACGCCATAGCGGACAAACTCGGCATTTTCCAGTCCCGGAATCAGGCCGAACACCCGCCGCTGCTCCGGCCACTTCAGATGGGTCTGAAAGCCCACAATATTGTAGAGGGTTCCCTCTGCGTTATCCTGCCGCAGCTGCACCACGGCATGAGCCAGCCGCCCGGTATGGGGATTTTCCAGCCCCACCGGCTTCAGCGGCCCGAACAGCAGGGTATCCTCCCCCCTGGAGGCCATTTCCTCCACCGGCATGCAGCCCTCAAAGAAGATTTCCTTCTCAAAGCTGTGGGTTTCCGCCTTCTCCGCGCTCACCAGCTCCTGCCAGAAGCGCTGATATTCCTCCTTGTCCATGGGGCAGTTGATATAGGCCGCCTCCCCCTTGTTGTAGCGGGAAGCCTTCCAGGCCTTGGACATGTCAATGGAGTCCAGGGTGACAATAGGCGCCGCCGCATCATAAAAATACAGATACTGCTGGCCCATCAGCTCCCCGATGGCCTCTGCCAGACGTCCCGACGTCAGCGGCCCGCTGGCCACAATGGTCACAGCATCAGGCTCACAGGGTATTTCCTCCAGCTCCTGATGAATGACATTTATCAGCGGATGACCGCTGACCCTGTCGGTGACATACCGGCTGAAGCCGAGCCTGTCAACAGCCAGGGCGCCACCGGCCGGCACCCTTGTGGCATCCGCCGCCTCTATAATGACGGAGCCCAGCCTGCGCATCTCCTCCTTCAGCACGCCTACGGCATTTTCCAGCCCGGCCCCCCGGAGGGAATTGCTGCACACCAGCTCCGCAAACAAATCTGTCTTGTGGGCTGGGGTATTTTTCACAGGACGCATCTCGTACAAATCCACGGGGATGCCCCGCCGTGCCACCTGCCAGGCAGCCTCGCTGCCTGCCATGCCGGCACCTATGACAATAACCTTATTCATCAGGATTCTCAGCACTCTCTTTCGCCTTGGCAGCCTTTTCACGCTGCTTTTCCAATTCCTTATTTATCGGGTGGTTGACGCGGGTTTCGCAGCTGTCATTGCTGCAGTACGGCAGCACCCGCCCGTTGCGGTACACATGCTTCAGCTGCAGGCTGCCGCACTTCGGGCATTTTTCCTCCATGGGCATATCCCAGGTGACAAAGTCACAGTCAGGATAGTTTTTGCAGCCATAAAAATTCCTGCCCCGGCGGGATTTTCTTTCCACGATGGTGCCGTCACATTTCGGGCACTTAATCCCCGTATCCTTCAGGAGAGGCTTCGTGTTGCGGCACTCCGGGAACCCCGGACAGGCCAGGAACTTGCCGAAGCGTCCCTGCTTCACCACCATCATACGGCCGCACAAATCGCACTGCACATCGGATACCTCCACTGTAAGCTCCACATGGCCGATAGCCTCGTCAGCCTTGGCCAGCTCCTCTGAAAACGGCCCGTAAAAATCCCCCAGCAGCTTGTACTTGTCCAAATCGCCTCCGGCAATGCTGTCCAGCCTGCTCTCCATGGTAGCCGTAAACTTCTCGTCCACGATATCCTTGAAGTATTCCTCAAGAAGGTCCACCACCACAAAGCCCAGCTCCGTAGGCTGAAACGCCTTGCTGATACGCGACACGTAGCCTCTGGCCAGAATCGTTTCTATAATCGGGGCGTAGGTGCTTGGACGGCCAATGCCCTTTTCCTCCAGCAGCTTGACCAGGGAAGCGTCGTTGTACCTTGGCGGCGGTTCCGTAAAGTGCTGCTTCGGCACGGTCTTCATGAGGCGCAGCTCATCCCCCTCTGCCAGCTCCGGCAGGTTCATGTCCTTGTCTCCCTCGTTGTCCGCCATGATATAGACGGCCTGAAAGCCTGGAAACTTCAGCCGGGAGCCGCTGGCTGCCGCCTGGCAGTCACCGTTTGCCAGCTTGACGGACAATGTATCAAAAACAGCCGGTACCATCTGGCTGGCCACAAAGCGCTGCCAAATCAGCTGGTACAGCCTGAACTGATCCTTGTTCAGATATTTTTCGATCTCCTCCGGCACAAATCCCACACTGGTAGGGCGGATTGCCTCATGAGCGTCCTGGGATTTTTTGCCGGCAGAATAGATATTGGCCTTTTCCGGGTAGTATTCCTGCCCAAACCGGCCTGTAATGTACTCCCTCGCCTCCGCCTGGGCCATCTCCGAGATGCGGGTGGAATCGGTACGCATATAGGTGATAAGACCTGACGGCCCCTTGCGCCCCAGGTCAATTCCCTCGTACAGCTGCTGGGCCACCATCATGGTCTTGCGGGAGGTAAACCCCAGCTTTCTGGCCGCATCCTGCTGCAGGCTCGAGGTGGTAAAAGGCGGTGCCGCCCTGCGGCTCCTCTGGCGCTTCTTCACCTCGGCCACGGACCACACGCCCTCCGCCGCCAGGGACGCGGCACGCTCCGCATCCTGCTGGTTGTGAATCCCCAGCTTGTAGCCCTTGATAGGCGGCATGTCAGCGACCTCGGCAGTACGGGAAAAATCATCCCCCATGGCAACCAGCTCGGCGCTGAACTGGCTGCTTTTGCCCTTCTTCAGCTTCAGATCAATGGTCCAGTATTCCTGGGAAACAAAGGCCTGTATGGCCTTTTCCCTGTCACATATCAGCTTGACGGTAACGGACTGCACCCTGCCGGCACTGAGGCCCTTCCTGACCTTGCGCCAGAGCAGGGGGCTGAGCTTGTAGCCCACTATGCGGTCCAGCATGCGCCGCGCCTGCTGGGCATCCACCCTGTCAATATTGATAGGATGCGGCTCCTTGATAGCCGCCTGAATGGCAGGCTTGGTTATCTCGTTAAAGACAATGCGGCAGGGACTTTCGGCGTCTATATCAAAAATATGGGCAAGATGCCAGGCTATGGCCTCCCCCTCCCGGTCCGGGTCACTGGCCAGATACACCTTATCCGCCTTGGCCGCATCCTTTTTCAGTGCCTTGATCAAGTCCCCCTTGCCCCGGATGTTGATATATTTCGGCTCAAAATTATTCTCTACATCAATGCCAAACTGGCTCTTGGGCAAATCCCGAAGATGCCCCATGGAGGCACGGACAGTATATCCCCTGCCCAGATAGCGCTCTATGGTCTTGGCCTTGGTAGGAGACTCCACCAGTACCAGCGTGCCTCCCTTGGCGGCCTTTTTGGCCTTTGTCTTTCTGGCACCGGCGGCAGACCTGGCAGCCCTTGACGTCTTGGACGTCTTTGCCGCCTTCTTCGCCTTTGTTGTGGTTTCTTCCCTTATCTCAGCTTCAGCTTGCACCTTGCTCACAAAACTCCTTCCTTCACTGTACGGACATAGCGGTGAAGGTCATCAGACCGTACTAACCCCTTAAATTCCAGCTGCAATAATACAAACGCTGCATTGGCAACATCGCCGCCATGCAGGCGGTAAATAACCTCATCTATGGACAGAGGGTCATCATAGCTCAGCACCCGCAGAATTTCTTCCTCTGTCTTCGTTATTATAGCATGAGTTTTATTTTTTTCATCATTATTTTTCTGTTTGCCGCGTTTTTTTACAAATTCGGGATACTCCTCAATGATATCACAACTGTCAATAACCAGCTTGGCCCCCTGCTGAATCAGCCTGTTGCACCCCATGCTGACAGGCGAAAAAATACTGCCGGGCACGGCAAAAACATCCCGCCCCTCGCTGATGGCCATTTCGGCTGTGATCAGGGAGCCGCTCCTCCTGGCCGCCTCCACCACTATGGTCCCCAGGCTCATGCCGCTGATAATGCGGTTTCTGGCCGGAAAATTGGCCGCCAGCGGCTTTGTGCCGGGCAGGTATTCAGAAAGCACGGCCCCCTTTTCCGCGATTTCTGCCAGCAGCCTGCCATTGGCGGGCGGGTATGCCACATCCACGCCGCAGCCCAGCACCGCCTCCGTTACCCCCTTTGCCAGTGCCCCCTGATGGCTGCAGGTGTCCACACCCAGCGCCGCCCCGCTGACCACTGCAAACCCGTGCCCCGCCAGCGCCCGCCCCAGGCTCTCCGCCACGTTCCGGCCATAGGCACTCACCCTGCGGGAGCCTACCATGGCCAGCCTCGGCCTGGCACCAGCCAGAGTGCCCCGGAAAAAAAGCACCGCCGGGGGATTGTGAATCTCCTTCAAAAGCTCCGGATATCCCTCCTCGTCCCTTGAACAAAGGCTGATGCCCTTCCGGCTGCATTCCTCCTGCAGCCTGTCCGGCCAGTCCGGCCTCTCCCGCCTGGCATGCAGCAGGTTTTCCAGCACACCACCATCCAGAATACCGGCTGCCGCAATATCCCCCCGGTCAGCCCTCCATGCCTCCGCAGCCGAACCAAAATAATCCGTCAGCCGCCTTATTCTTATGCCGCCCAGTCCATCGATCCCCTGCAGGGCGGCCAGAAAAAATTTTTCCACACCTCTCACCTCGCCTGCCGCTATAATAGCTCTTTTCTTTACAAAAAGCAATATTTTGTCAAAAAAAATAAGCTGTTAATTTATTTTTCATTAACAGCTTTAATATATATATTTATATATTATTATTATTATATTATTACTTGGCCCGTCTGGTAACCTCAACCTCCACATAATCCATCGGCCCGGTAATAGTCGCATTGTTCCTGCGGGCGGTTACAGTCACCTCAGCCAGATTCTGATACTGGGACAAAAGCTTGTCGGCAATGTGCCCCGCCAGCGCCCTCATGTGACTAAAACGCTTATTCTCCACAGTTTCCTTCACCGTAGCATAAATAGCCGTAGAGTGAACACTATCATTCATCTCATCGTTCTCGATTACATCATCGTCCTTCGTCACGGCTTCCACGTCAAAATAAAACTTCTGCCCCAGCTCGCGCTCGTACTCATAGGTACCATGAAAGCCATACAACATCATGTTGACCAGTCTGATTTTTGCCACAACAGCTCATCTCCATTCTAAATAGAATTATATCGTCTTACTACTTCGCCAAAAACCTCCTATTTCCTGCAAAACAGCAAAAAAATACAAAAAATAGGACTTATGGATGGTATTTTATCCCCTCATTTTGTCAGGCTTTCAATGTGCCTTTCCAGCTGGGCCGCAATCTCCTTCAGGCCCCAGGGCTGCTCCTTCAGCCGCGGGACTGCCCGCCTCAGCTGTGCCACCGTAGCCAGCACCAGCACATCCGTAAACTCGGCGGCCAGATTGACGGTGGATGCCGAAACAGCCGCTTCAGCCCCCTGGCTGAGCATAGTCTGCTTCAGGATATTGGCCGCCCTGGTGTCAACCCTCTCCAGCCTTATGACCTGAAACAGAGCTTTTTCGGACATTATCTCTATGCCGCGGCCTGTTACGCCTATGGCCTGCATCGCTGCCGCCGCCTCATGTATATTCTTTATTTCTATAATTTGCATAAACAACCTCTTTCTACTATAATGTACATAGCAGGCTTGTAACAGCTGCCTGTACGGCAGCAACCCTGCAGGCATACAGGAGGTACAATGGGAGATATTGCAGTATTAAGCTTGGTCCTGATGATGATTGCCTACACATTCTGGGAGGATATTTTCAGTGACTAAATAGAGTTGGCTTCTGCCAATTCTATTTTTTTACAAAAAAACAAGGGGCGAAAACGCCCCTTAAAAATCAATCTTACAGCACCCTGCGGGCACCAATGTAGCAGGAACCCCAGTAACCGCTATGCAAAGAATCAATAGCCACGCCGCGGCTGGAAGAGGCGTTGATGAAACTGCCATCACCCAGATAGATGCCCACGTGGGACGGCCCATACTCATAGGTTGAGAAGAAAACCAAATCCCCCGGTACCAGCTCGCTGGTGGACACCGGCGTACCAACCTCATACTGCGCATCTGCTGTGCGAGGCAGATAAATGCCTGCATTGGCAAACACATAACGCACGTAGCCAGAGCAGTCAAAGCCGCTCGGAGACGTACCGCCAAAAACATAAGGCACACCGATGTAATTCATGGAATTGGCTACAACCCTGCGGGAAATGTAGTTGGAACTGCGGCTTACCTGCGGCATGCTGCGTCCCATAAGCGCGGAATAGGTGCTAGGGCCCACCAGGCCGTCAGGCTCCAGTCCCCTTGCACTCTGAAAGGACTTTATAGCCTCTGCCGTTGCAGGACCGAAATCCCCATCTGCCGCCACATCATAACCAAGGCTAGCCAGCTGTCCCTGAATCTCCGCTACCTCACTGCCCTGATCCCCCATGCGGAAGGCCGATGCAAAAGCCACCGCGGAAAACCAGCACATCATTACCATGGATAGCGCTAAAATACGCTTTAAACTACCCAAAAAGACACTCCTCTCTCTTTTCGCCTGCGAGGTTAGCTGTCGGGTTA